>NZ_JBVHWR010000006.1:0-170381 GCF_055564355.1 Streptomyces sp. NPDC029152
GGCGTTGACTTTTGGCACGCTGTTGAGTTCTCAAGGAACGGACGCTTCCTTCGTACTCACCCTCGCGGGCTTTCCTCCGGGCGCTTCCCTTCGGTGTTTCCAACACTATCAGGCTTTTCCAGTCCCCCTGACCACCGTCCTGCGGACACGCAGAAGATGATCCGAAGATAGGATCTGATGAGTTGGGTGCCTGCCCGATGAGCGCGCCAGCTTGACGCCGCTCCACCTCGGCAGGAGTTACGACTGTACACGGGTCCGCTGAACGGGTGCAAATCACTGAGGACTGTGGTCTAGACCTCTATTCGGAACACTCGTGCGGAACCGGTACTTCCTATGACATACGCTGCTGCACAGTGTGCCGTCCGGGACAAGCAGTGACGGCCCGTACAGATCTCCATCACCGGGAGGCTTCCCATGACCACCGTCTCGTCCCCGCTGGCAGGACGCGCCATCGGACTGGCCGCCGTGCCGGATCCGGTCTTCTCCGGGGCCATGGTCGGCCCGGGCACCGCCATTGACCCCGTCCGGGAGCCTTCCGAGGCGGTCGCTCCCGTGGACGGGGTCATCGTGTCTCTGCACCCGCACGCGTTCGTCGTGGTCGACGACAGCGGTCACGGTGTGTTGACCCACCTCGGCATCGACACCGTGCAGCTGAACGGCGAGGGGTTCGAGCTGCTGGTGAACAAGGGGGACATCGTCGTGCGCGGGCAGGCCGTGGTGCGCTGGGACCCGGCGGCCGTCGAGGCCGCGGGCAAGTCTCCGGTCTGCCCGGTCGTGGCCCTCGAGGCGACGGCCGAGGCGCTCGTCGATCTCCGTGAGGACGGCGAAGTGAAGGCCGGCGAGAGCCTCTTCCTCTGGAAGTGACGACAACGCCGTCGTACGACGGCCGGCAGGACAACCACAGCGGCGGCGGGACCCGCCGCATTATCGGGACGGGTGAGATGGAGACAACGCTGCGAGGCGTCGGTGTCAGCCACGGTGTGGCGATCGGCGAGGTTCGGCACATGGGGACGGCGGTGCTCGAGCCGCCTGCCAAGCAGATCCCGGCGGAGGACGCGGAGCGTGAGCAGGGACGCGCCCGTAAGGCTGTGGAGGCTGTGGCGGCCGACCTGATGGCGCGCGGCAATCTGGCGGGGGGCGAAGCCCAGGCGGTGCTCGAGGCGCAGGCCATGATGGCCCAGGACCCCGAGCTGATGGCGGACGTGGAACGGCGGATCGCCGTCGGCAGCACGGCCGAGCGCGCGGTGTACGACGCCTTCGCCGCTTATCGCGCCCTGCTGGCCGGCGCCGGTGAGTACCTGGCCGGCCGGGTCGCGGACCTCGACGACGTGCGGAACCGTATCGTCGCCCGTCTGCTCGGGGTGCCGATGCCGGGCGTGCCCGACAGCGACGAGCCGTACGTGCTCATCGCGCGTGACCTGGCGCCCGCCGACACGGCGCTGCTCGACCCGACGCTGGTGCTCGGGTTCGTCACCGAGGAGGGCGGGCCGACCAGCCACAGCGCGATCCTGGCGCGGGCGCTGGGCGTGCCGGCCGTGGTGGCGCTGCCGGGCGCCGGTGAGCTTCCCGAGGGCACGGTGATCGCGGTGGACGGCAGCACCGGCGAGATCTTCGTGAACCCCAGCGCGGAGAAGAAGGAGCAGATGGAGGCGGAGGCCGCCGAGCGCAAGGCCGCGCTGGCCGCCTCGACCGGCCCCGGCGCGACGTCCGACGGCCACAAGGTGCCTCTGCTGGCCAATGTCGGTGGTCCCGCCGACGTGCCCGCCGCGGTGGAGGCGGGTGCGGAGGGCGTCGGTCTGTTCCGCACCGAGTTCCTCTTCCTCGACGACAGCGAGAACGCGCCGTCCGAGGAGAAGCAGGTCACCGCCTACCGGCAGGTGCTGGAGGCGTTCCCGGAGGGCCGGGTCGTCGTGCGGGTGCTGGACGCCGGCGCGGACAAGCCGCTGGACTTCCTCACCCCGGCCGACGAGCCGAACCCGGCGCTGGGCGTGCGGGGGCTGCGGACGCTGCTCGACCACCCGGAGGTGCTGCGGACGCAGCTGACGGCACTGGCGAAGGCCGCGGAGGGTCTGCCGGTCCACCTCGAGGTCATGGCGCCGATGGTCGCGGACCGTGCGGACGCCAAGGCGTTCGCGGACGCGTGCCGTGAGGCCGGGCTGCGGGCGAAGTTCGGTGCGATGGTGGAGATCCCGTCGGCCGCGCTGCGGGCGCGCTCGATCCTCCAGGAGGTCGAGTTCCTGTCGCTGGGGACCAACGACCTCGCGCAGTACACCTTCGCCGCCGACCGTCAGGTGGGCGCGGTGTCGCGTCTGCAGGATCCGTGGCAGCCCGCTCTGCTGGACCTGGTCGCGCTGGCGGCCGAGGCGGCGAAGACCGAGGGCAAGAGCTGCGGTGTCTGCGGCGAGGCCGCGTCGGACCCGCTGCTCGCGTGTGTGCTGACGGGTCTGGGCGTCACCTCTCTGTCCATGGGTGCGGCGTCGCTCCCCTATGTGCGGGCCACCCTGGCGAAGTTCACGCTGGCGCAGTGCGAGCGGGCCGCGGCGGCCGCGCGCGCGGCGGACAGTGCCGAGGAGGCGCGCAGCGCGGCTCAGGCGGTGCTGTCCGGCGAGTAGGGGTCCGGCGGGACCGTCGGCGTCACCGTGGTGAGGGGCGCTCCACCTTCGGGTGGGGCGCCCCTCGCGTTTCAGTGGCGGTGTCCCGGCGCGGTGGTGTCGTCTCCGAGGTCGGGCGGTGCGCAGTAGTCGACGTTGGATTCCGGGGAGATGAGGTCGCCGGACTCGACGTCGGTGCAGTAGGCGTCGAAGACCTCGCCGGCGGTGAGGGGGGTGAGGCCGTATCCGCGCAGGCGCCAGCCGTAGATGCGGTCGGGGCTGCCGGGGGCGCTGGTCCGCATGACGAGGCCGCCGGGGGTGTGGGTGGCGAGGCCGAGGGCCAGGACCGCGGTGAATTCCAGAGCGTCGGCCTGGTCCAGTTGTGGGGTGCCGTCGGTGTCGTCGTCGGCGTGGAGGACGGAGGTGAGGGCTTCCGGTGTGGTGGAGACGCTGCAGACCAGGTGGCGGTGGCCCGCGGGGGCTGTTTCCACGATGCGCGACAGGAGGCGCGAGGCGCGGGTGAACGCGGCGCGGCCGAGGTCCTCGCCGCAGGTGGCGCAGGTGCCCAGGCGTGCCAGCAGGGTGGACGCGTACTCCCAGGTGGCCTGGCGGACGGCTTCGTCGACGAGGGCGGGGACCAGGTCGGCGAGGGGTCGTCCGTCGTAGGGGACGGTGGGTCCGTTGGCGGCGAGTTCGGCGGTGAACCGGGCGCGGGTGGCGGGGAGGTCGGGGTCGAGGCCGGCCGTCGAGCAGAACTCGGCGTAGTCCTCGGGGTCGAAGAGGGCGATCGTGGTGTGGGTGCCCTGGGAGGCTCGTGTCCTGAGCAGGGCTTCCACCTGCCTCAGGTAGGCGGCGTGGTCGTCGAAGGTGAAGCTGCGGTAGCGCCGCATGGCGCGGAAGTCGTGCTCGTCGGTGAGCAGTCCGATGGTGCCGGCGATCTCGCGGCGCAGGACGCGTCGCATCGTCTGGTCGGTGTGCGCCATGTTTTCCCCCTGTGCGCAGTCGATCAATGCTCACTCACCGTAACCGGGGGCACTGACAACGGGGCGGGCGTGGGTACGGGCCGGCCGCCGGCGCGCAGGCGGCCGGCCCGTGAGTGCCTGGTCAGGCGCGTTTGCGGGCCAGGTCCTCGTAGAAGTGGAGGAGGTCGAGGTTGTCGATGGAGCCGGGGTTGACGGCCTTTTCCAGCGGGGTGCCCTGGAGGAGGCGCTTGACGGGGACCTCGATGCGTTTGCCGGTGAGGGTGTGCGGGACGCCCGGCACCTCGATGATCTCGTCGGGGACGTGGCGCGGGGAGAGCTGTTCGCGGATGGTCTGCTTGATCCGCGTCCGCAGGGTGTCGTCGAGGGCGGTGCCGGGGACCAGGTGCACGAAGAGGGGCATCCAGTAGCCGCCGTCGGGCTGTTCGACGCCGATGACGAGGGACTCCCTGATCTCGGGGAGCCGTTCGACGGCCTCGTAGATGTCGGCCGAGCCCATGCGGACGCCCTGCCGGTTGAGGGTGGAGTCGGAGCGGCCGTGGATGACGACGGAGCCTCGGGAGGTGAGGGTGATCCAGTCTCCGTGCCGCCAGACGCCGGGGTAGGTGTCGAAGTAGCTGTCGTAGTAGCGGCTGCCGTCGGGGTCGTTCCAGAAGCGGACCGGCATCGAGGGCATGGGGTTGGTGACGACGAGCTCGCCGACCTCGTCGGTGAGGGGTTCGCCGGCCGGGTCCCAGGACCGGAGGTCGGTGCCCAGGCAGGGGGCCTGGAGCTCGCCGATGTGCACGGGGAGGGTGGGGACGGCGCCCGCGAAGCAGGAGCACACGTCGGTGCCGCCGCTGACGGAGGCGATCCACAGGTCCTCGCGCACCTCGTCGTGCAGCCAGCGGAAGCCGTCGGGCGGCAGCGGGGAGCCCGTGGTGGCGACGCACTGGATCCTGGAGAGGTCCAGGTCGCGGCCCGGGTGGACGTCGGCCTTGCGGCAGGCCATGACGTAGGCGGCGGAGGTGCCGAAGAGGGTGGCGCCGGTGCGTTCGGCGATGCGCCACTGGGCGTCCGTGGCGGGGAAGCCGGGGCTGCCGTCGTAGAGGACGATCGTGGTGCCGGTGAGCAGGCCGGAGACGAGGAAGTTCCACATCATCCAGCCGGTCGACGTGTACCAGAAGAAGCGGTCCTCGGGGCCGAGGTCGCAGTGCAGGCCGAGCTGCTTGAGGTGCTCGACCAGGATGCCGCCCTGGGACTGGACGATGGCCTTGGGCAGGCCGGTGGTGCCGGAGGAGTAGAGCACCCAGAGGGGGTGGTCGAAGGGGACCTGTTCGAAGACGGGGTCCGTGTGCGCGGCCGTGAGGGCGTCCCATTCGAGTGCGCCCTCGGGGGCCTCGGTGCCGAGGAGCGGGATGTGGACGACGGCGCGCAGGGTGGGCAGGTCGCGGCGGAGTTCGGCGACGGTGTCGCGGCGGTCGTGCTCCTTGCCGCCGTAGCGGTAGCCGTCGACGGTGAACAGGACGACGGGTTCCACCTGCTGGAAGCGGTCCAGGACGCTGCGGGCGCCGAAGTCGGGGGCGCAGGAGGTCCAGACGGCGCCGACGGCTGCGGTGGCGAGGAGGGCGGTGACGGCCTGGGGGATGTTCGGCAGGTAGCCGCTGACGCGGTCGCCGGGGCGGACACCGAGGGCGCGCAGCCCGGCGGCGAGGGAGCCGACCTGGCGGCGCAGTTCCGACCAGGTGACGGGGTGTGTCCCGTGGGTCTCGTCGACGTACAGCAGGGCCGGTTCGTCCGCGCGGGTGGAGGCGGCGCGCAGGGCGTGCTCGGCGTAGTTGAGGGTGGCGCCGGGGAACCACTGGGCGCCGGGCATCGAGCGGTCGCCCAGCACGCGCGCGTAGGGGGTCGAGAAGCGTACGTCGAACCATTCCGTGACGGCTTTCCAGAAGGTGTCCAGCTCGTCGACGGACCAGCGGTGCAGGGCGGCGTAACCGCCCTCGGCGGGGGCGCCGTGGTGTTCTGACGCCCAGGTCTGGAACCTGGTGATCCGGGCCTGGGCGATGCGCTGCGGCTCTGGCTGCCAGAGCGGCTGGGGGTTCATGGTCGACATGGGGCGGCTCCCGGACTGTGCGCGTCGTGTGCGTCCTCCGCGCACGTGCTGGGGTGTGCGCGTGACGCGGCTGACACGGACGATGCCATGTGATCGACTTCCGCACCAGGGTGCGCCCCACATAGCTGGGGTCGTGAAGATGTGGTCCTGTCACGGGTGAACGGCAGTTGAACGCGACCCGCGCGCAGGCAGGCCGGTGGCAGGGTGAGCGGCATGGACGGTCGTGACCTGGTGCGTTCGATGAAGGCGTTCGGTTCCTCGGGGTCGGCGCAGGGGTTGCGTACCGTACGGGCGGCGTGGCGCAGGCGGCGTGCGGACGCCGCGGGGCTGCCGCCGCGCGGGGCGGAGCGGGCGCGGGTGCCGGGGGCCGTGCGGGAGGTGGAGCCCGGGCCCGGGGGCGGTGTGATCCGGTTCGGCCGTTCGGAGCTGCGGATCCTCGTCGCCGTGAACGGGGCGGTGTTCTGGGGCTGGGACGGGGCGGCGCCGGAGCCGTCGTACGCGTTGGCGGGCCGCTGTCCGGAGCCGGATCCGCGGGCGGTGCTGGAGCCGGACAAGGACGGCGGCCGGCGGGTGGTGGCCGAGCGGGTGACGGTGGCCGTGTCGCGGCACGGCGCGGTGGAGGTGCGTACCCCGGGGGGTGTGGTCCTGCGGCGTGAGCTGCCTCCCCGGTGGTGGGAGCCGGCGGACGGTGGGGCGGCGCGCTGGACGCAGCGGTCGGAGGTGGCGGCGGACGCCCGGTTCTTCGGGCTGGGCGGGTGGGCCTCGGGGCCCCGGCTGCGGGACGGCGCGTACCGGCTGTGGAACACGGGTCCCGGACCGGTCGGCTCCGTTCCGGGTGACGCGCCGCCGTCCGTCACGATGCCGGTGCAGCTGGTGGTGGCCGACGCGGGGACGCACCTGGTGTTCCACGACAACGCGTGGGACGGCTCGGTGACCTTGCGGGAGGGCGAGGAGGGTGCCGGGTCGGGACACGACCGGCCCGGCAGGAGTGTGCTGCGGATGGACGGGGGTCCGCTGCGCTGCTGGGTCGTGGTGGGCACCCCCGCGCGCGTGCTGCTCACCTGGGCTTCGCTGACCGGCGCTCCGGCGCTGCCGCCCGCGTGGGTGCTCGGTCACCATCACGCGCGGGGCGACGTCGGCGACGAGCAGGAGCTGCGGCGGGTCGTCGCCGGCTACCGGGAGCGCGGCCTGCCGGTCGACGCCGTGCACCTGGACGTCGGCCGCCTCGGTGCCCGCCGGGGGTTCACCGTCGACGAGGAGCGGTTCCCGAAGCTGCCGGACCTCGCCGAGGAGCTGCGGCGGGACGGGACCCGGCTGGTGACGGTCGTCGAGCCCGGGGTCCCGGCCGTGTCCGGGCACGCCGCGTACGACAGCGGGACGGATGCGGACGTGTTCGTGCGGGGCGCCGCCGGGCCGGTCGTGCGGGGTGTGGGGCGGTCCGGGGAGGTGGTCTTCCCGGACTTCACGGACGGGCGCGTGCGGGCGTGGTGGGGCGGGCTCTGCGCGGAGCGGCTGGAACGGGGGTTAGCCGGGTTCCGGCACGAGGGGGACGAACCGGTGTCGTTCGCCGCGTTCGGGGAGCCGACGCTGCCCCGTTCGGCGCGGCACCGGCTGGAGGGACGCGGTGGTGACCACCGGGAGGCGCACAACGTGTACGCGCTGTGCATGGCCGGGGCCGGGTACGAGGGCCTGCGGAAGCTGGTGCCCGAGGAGCGGCCGTTCGTGCTGTCGCGCTCGGGGTGGGCCGGGATGCAGCGGTACGGCGGTGCGTGGACCGGGGAGGTGGCTTCGGGCTGGCCGGGGCTGCGGGCGTCGCTGGCTCTGGTGTTGGGGCTCGGGCTGTGCGGGGTGCCGTACTCGGGGGCGGGCATGGGCGGGTCCGGCGGGGATCCGTCGCCGGAGCTGTATCTGCGGTGGTTCCGGCTGGCCGCGTATCTGCCGCTGTTCCGTGCGTACGGGGGTGCGCGGGAAGGGGCCCGGGAGCCGTGGGAATTCGGTGCGGAGGTGCTGGGGCACGCGCGCGCCGCGCTGGTGGAACGGCGGCGGCTGCTGCCGTACTTCGTGACGCTGGCGCATCTGGCCCGGCGTACGGGCGCGCCCTGTGTGCGGCCGCTGTGGTGGTCGGCTCCGGAGGACCGGGCGCTGCGGGACTGCGAGGACGCCTTCCTGCTGGGCGACTGCCTGCTGGTGGCGCCGGTGCTGGACCCCGGTGCGGACGGGCGGGCGGTGCGGCTGCCGCCGGGGCGCTGGTACGACACGGTGACGGAGCGGGCGTACGAGGGGCCGGCGCGGGTGCTCGTCGATGCTCCGCCGGGCCGGATTCCGGTGTTCGCGCGCGCGGGGGCGGTGGTGCCCGTGCGCGGGGAGGACGGCGGGGTGGAGCTGGAGGTGTGGGCGCCCGCCCGGGGCCGGGCCGGGGGCGGGCTGGTGGTGCCGGACGCGGGCGACGGCCGGGAGGAACCGGGGACCGAGCGGTACGCCGTCCGCTGGGAGGGCCGGCGGGTGGTCGTGGAGCGGGAGGGCGGGGACGGCGCGAGCGCGCCGTCCCGGCCGGTGCGCGTCCGTGGGCGGGCGGAGGGCCCGGCTCAGATGTAGCGGCCTTCGAAGAAGGCCCGCACGGCTCGGGTGTGGAGGGGGAAGGCCAGCTCCTCGGCCCGGCGCAGGAGGTGCCATCCCTCGGTCTCGTCGGTGGCGGCGGACGGCGGGAGGTCCCCGGCGGGCCGCTCCGGGAGGAGTCCGAAGAGCAGCAGGTGGCCGTCGGGCGAGCTCATGGCGTCGGCGAGGCGTACGTCGCGGCTCGCCGCCTCGATGCCCGTCTCCTCCTCGAGTTCGCGGACGACGGCCTGCCGCCAGTCCTCCCGGTCGTCGATGAAGCCGCCGGGCAGGGCGACGCCCCCGCGCGCGGGGGCCACGGTTCGGGTGATGACGACCAGGGCGGTGCCCTTGGTGTCGTACACGGGCTGGAGGGCGACCGCTACCGGCAGCGGGTTGCGGTAGGCCGTGGTGCCGCACGCCGGGCAGGTGCGGGGCCAGCCGGAGACGCCCTCTCCGTAGGGCGTTCCGCAACGCGAACAGTGGGAGTGCGGTGCGGAGTTGGGAACGGAGGTTTCGGTTTCGGACACGCGGCGGACTGTATCCGATCACGGAAGGGACGGCTCCGGCGGGCGGCTCAGCGGCGGCCGGTCAGCGACTTCGCGGAGACCGGGAAGTCGAAGTAGGTGTCCGGGTGGGGCTCGGGCTTGTAGGTGAAGTGCCACCACTCCTCGGGGAGGTTGACGAGGCCGGCGTCCTCCAGGGTGTTCTTCAGCAGCAGCCGGTTGGCCCGCTGGGCGCCCTGGACGCGGGGGTCGAGGGTGTGCGAGAGGGTGTCGAAGCAGTCGAAGCCGGTGCCCATGTCGACGGAGTTGTCGGGGAAGCGCTCCTCCTGGGGCGCGAAGCAGGGCACGAGCGGCTGCCCGGGGCGGTACGGGCGGGTGGGCTTCGCCGGGAGCTTCACGATCGTGAGATCCATGGTCGAGCCGCGGCTGTGGCCGGACTTCTCCGCGATGTAACCGTCGTCGAACAGGCGGGTCTTGTCGACGTTCGGGTAGAACTCGGCCTTCATCTCCTGGTCGTCGAGGTCCTCGGCCCAGCGGACGAAGTGGTCGACGGCGCGTTGCGGCCGGTAGCAGTCGTACACCTTGAGGGAGTAGCCCTGGCTCAGCAGCCGGGTCTGGGCCCGGTGGAGGGCCTGGGCCGCGGGGCGGGTCAGGATGCACAAGGGCTGGTGGTAGCCGTCGACGCGCTCGCCGACGAAGTTGTGCGCGGTGGCGTAGCGCATCTCCTGGATGATCGTGGGGTCGACGCTCCTCAGGGCCACGAAGTCCTCGGGTGCCCGGGGGCCGGGGCCGGCCTGGGCGGTGGCGGGGACGGTGGTCACGGCGAGCAGGGCGGCGACGGTGGTGACCAGTCCGCGTACGGCGGTGGAGATTCGTGTCATGTCCCCTGCGTCTATCAGGTGCGGGCTCCGCGGGGGAAGTACACGGCCGGGGAACAGGCGGCCGGGTGCCGAACCGTTGCCGTCGGCCGCCTTGACGCTCCCCGGGGGCCGGTCGGCACGTCCGGTGTCGGTCGGCATCGTCGCACTTCTCGGCGCATTCCGGTGCGCGCCGGGCGGGCTCCGCGTCCCGAGGCCCACTCCCCCCCACGGGCGGTGCCGGAGGCGACGAGCCGACGGACGCGCGCGGTCGTGGACGCCGTGTACCAGGACTCCGGGATGCCCGGCACGACGTCGAAGGCCGACGGCGGCATGACACGCGGCCACCTGCTGACGCAGCACCGGGCGGACGTGCCGGGCGTGCCCGTGGTCCGGCCGCGGGTCTGCCGGGACGACGTGCCCGGGTGCGGCGTACGCGGCCGGAGCGGCCACCGGCGTGCGGAAACGGCCTGGCCGGACTGAAGGCGCACTGGCGGCGGGGCGCCGCGTGGACGCCCGCCGTGGAGATGTCCGTGCGGGGGCGCGAGTACCGCAACTGGCGCAGGGCGGTGGAGAAGAGCTTCGGCTGGACGGAGGAGGACGACGACGGCCGAGGGCGCGTGGGCGGCGCGCGCGTGGAGGCCGGTTCGGGCGCGGGTTCAGGTGGCGACGGGCCGGCGGCGGTCCGCCGCCTGGGCCATCGCGTGCCGGACGACGCCGATGAGGACCTCTTTGACCGACTCCTTGTCACGGGCGTCGCACATCACCAGCGGCACGTCGGTGTCGAGGTCGAGGGCCCGGCGGACGGTCCCGGCCGGGTAGCGGGCCGAGCCCTCGAAGCAGTTGACGCCGACGAGGAAGGGGATGGAGCGCCGCTCGAAGTAGTCGACGGCGGCGAAACAGTCCTCCAGGCGGCGGGTGTCGGCGAGGACCACGGCCCCGAGGGCGCCCTCGGAGAGCTCGTCCCACATGAACCAGAACCGCTCCTGCCCGGGGGTGCCGAACAGGTACAGCACCAGGTCCTCGCGCAGGGTGATCCGGCCGAAGTCCATCGCCACGGTGGTGGTGTGCTTGCCCTCCACGCCGCTGACGTCGTCGACGGGGCGCCCGGCCTCGGTGAGCAGTTCCTCGGTGCGCAGCGGTCTGATCTCGCTGACCGCGCCGACGAGGGTGGTCTTGCCCACGCCGAAACCACCGGCCACGAGGATCTTGAGCGTGACGGGCTCGACCGGCGGCTTGCCGCGCTGAGAACGCCCGAAGATCATCGATCTCTTCTCCTTACCGTGCCCGTGGGCGCGCCGCGGCGTGCCCACGGGACCGTTTCACAGTGCTCGCAGGCCGCTGATCACGTCGCGCAGAATGTTCTCGTCCGGTAGTTCGGCCGGGGGCACCGGCCGGTTCACGTGCACGAGTTCGGCGTCGACGAGGTCTCCGACCAGAACGCGTACGACGCCGACGGGCAGGTCGAGCTCGGCGGCGAGCTCGGCGACCGACTGCGGGGTGTCCCGGCACAGTCCGACGATGTCCACGTGCTCCGGGGCGAGGGTGACGTCCGCCTCCGGGTCGTCCGCGTGGGGCTCCGAGACCACCACCGCGATGAGGTCGAGGCGGTGCTGGGCCGCGCTGCTGGTGCGGCCGCGCGTCATGGCGTACGGACGGACGACGGGGCCGGCCTCGTCGTCGAACCAGTGGTGTGTTCCCTGACCGTCTGCGCTCATGTCATCCCACTTACCCGCCCGAGGGCAGATCGGTGCGCGGGGCGGTGCCCAGGTGCACGCCGACCCGCTTGACGAGGAGGGTCATCTCGTAGGCGACCTGGCCGACGTCGGAGTCCGCGTCCGACAGGACGGCGAGGCAGCTGCCGTCGCCGGCGGCCGTGACGAACAGGAAGGCGTCGTCGAGTTCGACGACCGTCTGCCGGACGCTGCCCGCCTCGAAGTGGCGGCCCACGCCCTTGGCGAGGCTGTGGAAGCCGGAGGCCACGGCCGCCAGGTGTTCGCTGTCCTCCCTGGACAGATCCTTGGAAGCGCCGGTCGCCAGGCCGTCGCCGGACAGGACGACGGCCTTGCGGATGCTCGCGACGCGCTCCACCAGGTCGTCGAGGAGCCAGTTGAGCTCCCCGGACGTGGTCGCGGTGTGGCCGGTCGCCTTCGGTGCGGTCATCGACCGTCCCCCTTAGTCTTTCGTTGCGGTGCTTGTGGTGCCTGTGACGCTCGTGGCGTCCGTGGTCGTGGTGTCTGTGATCGTCCGCCGTCGGAAGGGCCGGCGTCCGCGGCGTTCTCCTCGCGGCCGCGCTGCCATCCGCGCTGGAGCGAGGCCATGCGGCTGCGCACCTCCTCGGCGGCCCGGCCGGCCGGGCCGGACCGGTCCTCGGCGGGTCGTTCGGCGCTGTGTCTGAGCTGGGGGGCCAGGCTGGCCTGCCGCACGCGCCGGGGCAGCGGGCTGCCGTCGGTGCCCGGACCGGAGTCGTCCGGGGCGCCCGGCGCGGGCTCGGCGGGGCGGGCTCGGCCCGGGAGGGCGGGGGGCTCTGACGCCTCGCCGGGGTGGCGGTCCTGAGCCGGTCCGCCGTCGGCCGGGGGGCCGCCGTGCGGGCGGGGCGCGCCGCGGCGGCGGGACGGGAGGGACGGCAGCGCGTCGGGCTCCGGGCGGTCGGGTCCGCCGCCGGCCTCACGGTCGGGTCCGCCGCCGGCCTCGAGGCCGGGTCCGCGGTCGGTGGCCGGACGCGGGGCGGGGGCCTCCCGACGGCGGCGGGTGGACAGCTCGGGGGGCCCACCGGGTTCCGCCTGCCGGTCCGCCCGGCTCCCCGCGGCGTCCCCGGGGGTGTCGTCCGCCCGGTCGCGGGAGCCCCGCTCGGGGACGGGACGTCCGTGCGAGCTGACCAGCTTGGGGGGACGGCGGCGGGGCAGCGGGACCAGGGTGTCCGGGTCGTCCTCGGCATCAGGGTGTCGTGAGCCGCCGGACCGCTCCGGCCCGCCCGGCCGTTCCGCGCCCGCGGGGAACCGGTTCGGGCCCGCCGGGCGTTCCGTGCCGTCCTGCGCCGCGGCGAGGGAGCGACGGGGACGGAAGAGCCCGCCACGCTCGCTGTCCCGGTCGTCGAGTCCGCCGGGAAGGTCGTCGAGGACGTCCAGGTCGACGGGCGCCTCGAGTTCGACCGGCCCGTCCAGCGGTGGGGCCGGCCGGCCCGGGAGCCGGACGGGAACGTGAGCGAGGGCGGAACGGCGGCTCTCCTCCCGCCCCTTCTCCTCGGCCCGCTGCGGCCGGTCGAGGCGGAATCCGACGCCGTTGGTGTCGGGCGCGTCGTCGGTGAGCAGCGCGTCGGGGACGAAGACGACGGCGGTGGTGCCGCCGTACGGGGAGGGCTGGAGGGAGACCCGGACGTTCTGCCGCTGGGCGAGCCGGCTGACGACGAACAGGCCGAGCCGGTCGGTGTCGGACAGTTCGAACTCGGGTGTCTCGGCGAGCCGGAGGTTGGCGTCGAGGAGGGCTTCGGCCGTCATGCCGAGGCCGCGGTCGTGGATCTCCAGGGTGAAGCCGTTGGCGACCCGTTCGCCCAGGACCTGCACGGCGGTGTGCGGCGGCGAGAACACCGTGGCGTTCTCCAGGAGTTCGGCCACGAGGTGGGTGAGGTCGGCGACGGCCGGCCCGGTGACGGCGATGCGGGGCAGCCGGCGGACCTCGATGCGCTCGTAGTCCTCGACCTCGGCGACGGCGGCCCGCACCACGTCCATGAGCTGGACGGGCTTGCGCCACTGCCGGGAGGGGGCGGCGCCGGAGAGGATGACCAGGCCCTCCGCGTGCCGGCGCATGCGGGTGGTCAGGTGGTCGAGGCGGAACAGGTCGGCGAGTTCCTCGGTGTCCTCGGTCCGGCGTTCCATGGTGTCGAGCAGGGTGAGCTGCTTGTGCAGCAGCACCTGGCTGCGGCGGGCGAGGTTGACGAACACCTCGGAGACTCCGGCGCGCAGCTCGGCCTGCTTGACGGCGGCCTCCACGGCGGCGCGCTGGAGGGTGTTGAGGGCCTGGCCGACCTCGCCGATCTCGTTCTTGTCGTACTCCAGGCGCGGCACCTCGGTCTCGACGTCGACCTGCTCGCCCGCCGAGAGGCGGCGCATCACGCTGGGCAGGCGGACGCCGGACGCCTCGTGGGCCTCCAGGCGCAGCTGCCTGAGATCGCGGATGAGGGCGCGGCCGACGCGGACGGACAGGAAGAGGGAGAACAGCACGGCGATCAGGCCGAGCGCGCCGGCGACGACCGCCTTGGTGATGACGTTCATCGCGACCGGCCGGACGCGGTCCTGGTAGCGGTCGGCGGCGTCGTCGTCGAGGTCGCCGAGCTCGTCGAGGACGCTCCCGGCCGCGGTGTCCCAGCTCTTGGCGGTGACGCCGCGGGGCGTGCCGTCCCCGGCGGAGACGGCCGCCTCCTCGGCGACGCGCAGGGGGGCGGAGGAGGCGTTCTTCCAGAAGCGCTCGTAGCGGCCGCGTTCCGCGGCGGGCAGCAGCGGGAGGTTGCTCTCGTACAGCACGGTGCGCTGCGCCACGAGGTCGGAGACGTCCCGCGTCTCGCTCCGGGTGAGCCTGCCGGTGACCAGGGCGGAGCCGAGCAGGGCGTCCTCGCGGGAGAGCAGTTCACGGGCGCGGGAGACGTTGACGAGGGCGCGGTACTGCTTGTCCAGGCCCACGTCGTCGACGACGTGGAGGTTGGCGAGCAGGGCGTGGCAGGGATCGACCAGGCGGTTGTAGAGGTCGAGCGCCTGGGCGCGGTCGACGGTGCCGTCCTCGACGCTGCGGCGCAGGGAGTCGAGGCCGTCGAAGGCGTCCAGGACGGCGGTCAGGCGGTCCTCCTCGGCCGCGCCGAGCGCGTCGCGTACGTCGCTCTTCCCGGCGTTGCGGCGGATCTCGGCGACGGCCTCGTCGGTGGCGGCGCGGCTGCGGTGCAGGGCGGTCAGGCCGTCGGAGGCGCGTGGGTCGGCGAGGTGGACCAGGGTCTGGCGGCGTTCCTGCTGGAGGACGCGGACGGTGTCCTCGACGGGGTAGCCGACCTGTTCGACGAGGGTCGACACGTTGAACAGCCGGCCCGCCTCACGACCGGTGAGGACCGTGGCGAAGGCCCAGATCGCGGTCAGGGACACCAGAGGCACGAGAAGCAGCGCCACGATCTTCCGGCGGATCGACTTCCCGCGAAAGCGCATGGCCTCCCCCAGCTGGACCCCCACCGGCAGGGGGTACACATGTGCGTCAACAAACGGCGCGAGCCTACTACTGACGCGCAGGGATCTCGAAGACCCGCCCGGAAGGCGAACTCCCTTGCCGACGGCCGGAGATGGTCAGTTGTCCGGTCATTGCGGGAGATTGCCCCCGGGTCCGGCGGACGTCGTGGGACCTGTCTTGCGTCGCGGCGGGCGGATCGGCCGAAATTTTTCGATCGCGAGGGATTTTCGGGAATCCTGACGGTCCGTGGCTCGTCCTTCTTCACAGACGTGGCGGAGGCGGAACCGGCCACAGGAGCCGCATCCCGCCTCCCGGCGGCGTAAAGCGGCGCAAGCCGGGCAGCCAGAGGGGAACCGGGTCTTCGGACACGGGTGAGCGGTCCGCAGGCGGTGGGGAGTGACATGGTGATGGGCACGGCGGAGCGGCGCGGGGCGCCTGGGGAGGCCGGGGCGGCCCGGCCGGCGGCGGGGAGGGGTCCCGGGGCACCGGGTCACGGCATTCCGGCGCCTGGGCGCGCCGCCGAGGTCTCGGAGCGGGAAACGCGGCGGGAACCGCGGCCGGTCCAGCGGGAGTTGTGGACGGACGAGCCCGCGCGGCGACGCCGGCTGCCGGATCCGGTGCGTACGGCCGCCGTGCGCGCGGTGCTCGTCGTCGCCGTGACGCTGATCCTGGCGATGGTGGCCTTCCTGTGCACGATGGCCGGATCCTGGCTGGCGTTCCCGATGGTGATCGGCAGCGTGGCGGGCACGGTGGTGGCCACGTGGGGCGTGCTCGACGTGTGGGTGACGCGCCAGGTCTGGAACCAGCGCCACGGGGTGGTGTCGGTGCCGAGCAGCACCGCGCGGGCCGTGCGGCGCGAACGGCGCCGGACGCGCCGGCAGGAGCGGACCGCCGGGCGTGCCCAGGAGCGGATACGCGGGCGGGGCCGCGCGGGGCAGCTGTCGCATCCTTGAGCCTCCGGCGGGTCGGCCCGCCGGAGTGTTCAGCGCGCGGCGGGCTGTGCCGGGACCGCCGCCCGGGCGAGTTCGCGCCGGGCCCGCACGAAGGGGCGCGGCCGGTCCACGGGGAGCACCGCGGTCGTGCGGCCGTCCCGTTCGTACGGGGCGGGGAAACCCTCCTCGGCGGGCGCCCCGTCGGTGACCGAAACCTCGGTGATCCGGACGGTGTCGCCCTCCTGACGCCGGCCGGCGAACCGGAGGCGTGCGCCGTACTGGCCGGACCGGAAGCACGGCACCGGTCTCGAGCCCGCCACGGTGCGCCCGGCGAGCAGGTTCCGCACGGCGGCCCGGGGCCGTTCGGTGGCGGAGGTCCGGTGTTCCGCGCGCGTACCGCCGACGCGGGCCGCGTCGGCGACGGCCTCCTGGACCGGATGACCGCCGGCAACCTCCGCAGGAGGCCCGGCGCGGGCCCCCGGCCCCGCTCGACGCGCGGCTGCGGGCCGGGGGGCCCGCGGGTGGCGGACGGCTCGGTCATGCCGGACCTGACGCCCGTCAGCCCGTGCATCACGCCGATGGTGACCGGCGGGAAGTGCGCGGATCCGATCGGGACGGGCCGCTAGGCGGGTGACCGGTCGGAGGCGGGCCGCCTGTACATGCGGGTGGCCGTGATCTCGCTGTGCACCGCTTCCCCCTCGCCGGCCGGGGCCTGCTGGGGCAGCCCCGGACGCAGGTGCTCCTCCACGCTGATGTACTTCAGGCCGGCCCGCAGGTCGGCGTCGTTGCGCAGGCGGATGACCAGCGGGAACTCGGCCAGCGCGGTCGTGTCGAACAGGCCGGTGGTGTACAGGAGCTGCACGCCGAGCGCGTCGGACACGGCCCGCTGGAGTTCCAGCAGGTAGGTGGCGTTGGCACGGCCGATGGGGTTGTCGAGGAACAGGGTGCCGGCGTGCCGGTGCCGGTCGCGGCCCCGGTCGTTGCTGCGGAGCGCGGCCATCGTGCAGTACAGGGCGATGGCCGCGGTGAGCAGCTGGCCGCCGGAGAAGACGTCGCCCATCTGTCCGACGGGGACGCGCTCGGCGCGCAGGACGGCGTCGGGCTTGAGGATCTCGACGGCGACGCCCTTGGGCTGGAGGGCGGCGGCGACGCCGCGCAGCAGCAGGGACATGCCGTCGCGGCGCAGGTCGGAGTTCTTCTTCACGGCCGCCCTGGTGGCCTCGTCGACGACCTCGCCGAGCCGCTCGGTGAGGGTGGCCTGGTCGGGCTCCTCGAAGCGGATGCGCAGGAACTCCTGCCCGGACCACTCGCCGAGGCCCTCCGGCAGCCGGGAGAGCCGCTGGGCGGAGCGGAGCGTGGCGAGCGCGGACTCGACCAGGCCGCGCAGCCGGTCCACGATCGAGTCGCGGTTGCGCTCCAGCTGGGCCAGCTCGTCGGTGAGGACCCGCAGCCGGGGCGCGAAGGCCTCCGCCCACTTGCCCGCGTGCTCGGGCAGCGTGGAGGCGGGCAGCTCGCGGATCTGCTGCCGTGCCGGGGTGCGGACCTGTTCGTAGCGCGTGGAGTTGGCGTGCCGGACGAGGACGTCGCTCGCCTCGCGGACGGCCGCCTCGGCGGCGGACAGGTCGGCGGCGCAGCCGCGCAGCGACCGGCGGGCCTCGGCGGCGGTCCGCCGGGCCTCGTCCAGGCTCCCCGGGTACGGCTCGGGGTCCTCCGTCTCGTCGTCGGACGCGGGGTCGCGCAGCAGGTCGCGGAGCATCGCGGCGATCTCGTCGAAGCCGCCGGCCGCGTCCTCGGCGGCGCGGTGCGCGTCGAGCAGTTCGGCATGGGCGTCGCGTGCCCGGGCCAGCGCCTCGGTGCGGGAGGCGAGTTCGGTGGTGGCCGCGCGCAGCAGGGTCTGGGCGTGCTCGGCGTCGGCCGGGACCAGGTCCTCGGGGAGTTCGGTGTGGGCGTCGCCGTCCTCGGGCGCGTGCCGTTCGGCCTCGCCGCGCAGCCGGCCGAGCTGCTCGCTCGCGGCCGACATGCGGGTCTCCAGGAGCTGTACCAGCTCCTCCGCGCGGGCGGCGGCGGCCTGCCGGGAGGGCCCGTCGGAGCCGTCGGGCGACTCCAGGAGCTGGGCGGCGCGGGTGCGGACCTTGTTGCTGAGCCGGTCCAGTTCCGCGCGGGCGGCGCTCTCGTCGCTCTCCGCGCGGGCCTGCTCGGCGCGCAGGTCGGCGCCGACGCCGACCTTCTCGTACACCTGGGAAGCGGCGCGGTAGGCCTCGCGGAGGTCCGGCAGGGACGCCTTCGGCGCGTCCGCGCCGTTCCCGGGTGCGTCCTCGGGTACGTCGTCGGGGGCGCCCGCGATCTCGGAGCGTTCGGCGCGCAGCGCGCGGGCGGTGCGACGGGCGTCGTCGGCGGCGCGCTGGGCGGCGCGGCGGTCCTCGTCGGCGGCGCGGGCCCGCTCCAGGCAGGACTGTGCACGGGCCTCGGCCTCGGCGGCCTCGTCGGCGAGTTCCCTCAGCCTGGCCTGCCAGCCGGCGCGTTCGCGCAGCCGGAAGGCGAGTCCGGCGAGGGCGTCGGCGGCGCGGCGGGCCTTCTGCGCGGCCTCCTGCCGCTCGTCGCGCACCCGCATGGCCTCGGCGGCGCTCTCGTCGGCCTCGGCCCGCACGGTGCGCGCCTCGGTCAGCTCGGCCTCGGCCTCCTCGGCGAAGGCGCGTGCCTCCTCGGCGGTCCGGGCCAGTTCGGCGAGGCGTCCGGCGGGGCAGCCGGTGCGCCAGGAGGCGAGCCGGGCCGCCAGTTCCCGGTCCTTGCCGAGCCGGGCGGCGAGCGCGCGGATCTCCTCGTCGCGCTCCGCCGCCCGCGCGCGCAGGGCCTGCCGCTCCTCGTCGGCGGCGTGCTCGTCGTGCATGGCCGGGTTCGGCGGTACGAGGAAGACGTCCTCGGCGCCGGAACCGGGGGCCGGGGTGGGCGCGAGCAGGGCGGCTGCGGTGCCGACGGCGACCGCGGAGCGCGGCAGCAGGGCCGCGTCGCCGAGGACGTCCCGGGCGCGGGTGTGCGAGCCGGGATCGGTGATGATCACGCCGTCGACCAGCTCGGGCCGGGCGGCCAGCACGCGCGCGTGGTCGGCGGGGTCGACGGCCTGTGCCAGGTAGCGCCAGCCGGGCAGGGCGGGGATGCCGTGCTCGCCGAGGAACTCGACGGTGGCCAGCACGTCCGGGCCGGGCGGCAGCAGTCCGCCGTCGCCGAGGGCGCCGAGGATGCGGGAGTCGTCGGCGGCGGCGGTGCGCAGGTCGAACAACTGGCGTTCGGCGGAGGAGACGGTGTCGTCGAGCAGCTCGCGCAGCTCTTCGGCGAAGCGGTCGAGTTCCTCGGGGGCGAGGGCGGCGTCGGAGGCACCGGGCGTGTCGGCGGTGGCGCGGTCGGTGTCCTGCCTGGGCTGGGGGATGCCGGGGCGGGGCCGGGGGGCCAGGCCGAGCAGTTCCGCGAGTCGTTCCTCGGCCGCGAGCGCCTCGGCGGTGCGCCGTTCGGCCTCGTGGGCGCGCTCGGCGGCGGTGGCCGCGTCGGCGGCGCGGGCGGCGGTCAGCTCGGCCCGGCTCTCGGCGGCGGCGGCCTCGCGGGCGTGTTCGGTGGCCCGGCGGGCCGCCTCGCGGGCGGTGTCCCAGGCGGCGACCGTGGTCTTCTCCGCGTCGCTGGCCGCGAGGGCGGCGCGGGCCGGGTCGGCGTCGGGGGCGCTGTCGTCGAGCCAGCCGGCGCGGACCGCCTCGGCGGTCTCCTGCTCGACCTCGCTCAGGCGCTGGCGCAGGTGCCCGATCTCGCTGCGGGCCCGCTGGGCCTCGGTGGCGGCGGTGGTGGAGTCCCGGTGGGCGGTGTCGCTGACCTCCTGGAGGGCGGCGGACCGCTCCTCCTCCTCGTTGGCGTGCTGCTCGGCCTTCCCGGCCGCCGCGTGCAGGGCGCGGACCAGGTCGACGGCGGCCCTGGCGCGGGCGGCCAGCGCGGGCGCGGCGTCCCGCTCGGCCTCCTGGATGGCGGCCGACACGCGGGCGACGCGGTCGGCGGCGGCACGGTGGCGCAGGACGGCCTCGGCGGCCTGCCAGGCGGCGTGCAGGGTGCGGGCGTCGGCGAGCTCGCGCTTCTGCGCGGCGGCCGACTTCTCGGCGGCGGCCAGGGCCAGCGAGGCGTGCCGGTAGGCGAGTTCGGCGGCGATGAGCGCGCTGCGGTCGCGGGCCGACTCGGCGTGCGTGACGGCGTAGGCGGCCGCGGTGACCCGCTGGGCGAGGTCGGCCGTGCGGGCACGCTCCTGGGCGCCGCGCGCCGAGAGCCTGCGCGCCAGGGTCCTGGTGCGGCGTTCGGCGGCGGTGTGGACGTCCCGCGCGCGGGTGCGGGCCTCGGCGGCCTCGACGATACGCCCGAGGAGGTCGACGGAACCGGCGGTGAAGTCGCGTTCGGCGATCAGCTCGGCGCGCCGGCCCAGCTTGTTGCCGAAGCCGCCGACCAGGTCGGCGAGTCCGTCGGTGTCGCGGGTGTCGGTGACGGCGCGCAGCAGCAGGTCGGTGAAGTCGGAGTCCTTCTTGACCGCGAACAGGCCGGCCGCCTCGCCCTCGTCGGCGTTCATCTCGCGCTGGTAGCGGAAGAGTTCGGGGTCGAGGCCGAGGTCGCCGAGGTGCTCGATCCAGCGGTCGTGGATCTCCTCCCAGTGCACCTCCAGGTGCGGGTAGGCCTTGCCCGCCTCGGTGAGCGCGTCCCGGAAGCCCTTCATCGTGCGCCGCCGGCCCTGGGCGCCGGAGACGCCCTCGGCGGTCGGGCGGACGGAGGTGGCCTCGGCGACGGGGAGGTTGTCCAGGGTGAGCCCGGGGCCGGGCCGGAAGGAGTACCAGGCCTCGGCGAACTTGCGCGGGTCGTTGGAGACCTGCCGTCCCCGCCACTCGCTGACCTTGCCGACGACGACGCACTCGCCGGTCTGCACGTGCTGCCACTCAAGCGCCACGTGTCCGCAGTCGTCGGCGAGCAGGAACTTGCGCAGCACGCCGGAGCTGGCTCCGCCCAGGGTGTTGCGGTGGCCCGGCAGCATCACGGAGAAGATCAGCTTGAGCAGGACGGACTTTCCGCCGCCGTTCTCCAGGAACAGCACTCCCGCCGGCGCGGGCCGGCGCGGCGGGCCGACGGGCTCCTCCTCGAAGAACTCCGCCTGCGCGGGCGCGGGATCGGGCACGGGCTCGCCGACACCGCGCAGGTCGAGCACGGTGTCGGCATAGCGGGCGCCGGCGGGTCCGATGGAGTAGAGGCGGACCCGGGACAGCTCGTACATGGCGGACTCTCGTAAGTCTTCGTGAAGTCGGGGACGTTCGGTGGCGTTCGGGGACGTTCGGGCGTGTGCCGCGGGGTCAGGAGGAGTGGAACGGCAGTCCGGCGTCGGCCACCAGCTCCAGGTCCTCCGTGTCCTCGGCGGGCAGCAGGGTGGGCGTGCCGTCGGTGACCGGGACGACGCCCAGCTCCAGCAGCTCGGCCATCGCGGCGCTGCCCGCCATGTCCCGCACCTGGAGCTGGTAGCGGGCGGTCGTGCGGTAGGTGCCGCCGTTCTCGTCGCCGGTGCGCTGGAGGAAGCCGGACTCGGTGAGGAACGCGGCGGCCTTGCCGACGATGCCGGTGGTGGAGCCGGGGAGTCTGCGCGCGTCCTTGGTGGCGCCGGTGGCGCTGCGCCGGGCCCAGATCCGCCAGGACGCCTCCAGCCTCGGGGCGTCGGTGGCCGGGTCGGTGTTCTCGCCCCGCTGCTCGGCCCGCTCCTCCAGCCGCCGGCAGGCCTGGCGGACGAAGGCGTCCACGCCGTTGACGGTGACGCGGCCGATGTAGCCGTCGTCGGCGAGGTCCTCCGGGCGCGGGTAGGCCATGGCGGCGAGGGCGAGGTGGGCGAGGCCGTGCAGGAAGCGGTCGCCGGAGTCGGTGGCGGCGCGGCGCGCGTAGTCGCCCATGCGGACGGCGAACACCGAGTCCTCGGCTGCGGACACGGCCATGCCCGCGCGCGGGGACACCTCCAGGACGACGAGGCCGAGGCCGGCCGCCACGGCGTCGGCGAGCCGCGCGAAGGGCGGGTCCTCGCGGTAGCGGCGCAACAGGTCGGCGTACTCCTGGTCGCGGGCGGGGAGCAGCTTGGGCTGGAGGCCGAAGGCCACGAGCCGCGCCGCGTCGGCGGCGTCGGCGGGCGTGACGGCCGCGGCGGCCGGTGCGGCTCCCGCCTCCGGTTCGCTCCGGTCGACGTGCTCGGTCACGGTCGGTGCTCCTCGCTGTGCTGGTGGGTGGTGCTGTGCTGGTGGGGCTCGCTGCGCTGGTGGGCGGTGCCGTGCCGGCGCCTCCCGCCGGGCCGGACGGCGCCGTTCACGCGGCCTCCGCCCGGTCCGCGGCCATCCCCGCCGCGTCCAGCAGCGCGGTGCCGACGATGAGGTCGGCGCCGCCGAACTCGGGATCGTCCAGCTCGGTGCCGTCGTCCACGGCGAACAGCAGCTTGGGCTCGCCCTGCCGGTAGGCGGTGCCGACCGGCGGACTGGCCGCGTGCACGGCCAGCAGGGCGACGAGGTACGGCAGCTCGGGGTCCTGCGCGCGGGCGTCGGCCAGCAGTCCGGAGAGCCGGCGCGGGGCGTCGTGCGGCAGGTCGAGCAGCTCCATGGCGGAGGCCAGCTGCTCCTCGCTGAAGCGGCTGTCGTCCGGGGTGGCGATCAGGTCGGGCTCCGGCATCTCGGCGCCCAGGTGCTCCCGCTCGGCCGGCGGGGTCAGCAGGATGTCGACGAGGTCGCCGACCCGCACGGAGACGGGGGTGCGCAGACCGGTGCCGTGCGCGAAGAAGGCGTCGGTCGCGCGGAGCGCCTGCTCCAGGGGCAGCGGCAGGACGGGGGCGACGAGGTGTCCGTACAGGTCGAGGCCCGAGGTGGCCAGGGGGGTGGCGAAGGCCTGCCGGTCCTGTTCGGCGCGGAAGAGCGGGCCGGCCTCCAGCAGCCGGGACTGGAGCTGGGTGTGGCGGCGGATGCAGTCCTTGACGATGTCGACGAGCTCGGCGGCACGGCGCCTGTGCTCCGGTTCCTCGGACTCGTCGCGGGCCTTGCGGATGTTGGTGAGGATCGCGTTCTCGTGCCGGTACCGGTCGGCCACGTGGTCCAGGGCCTCGGCGATCATGTCGGGGACGGCGCTCAGCCAGTCGACCGCGCGGACGTTGCGCCGGGTGGCGTCGAGGGCCTTGCGCAGGGTCTCCGAGTACTGCACGGTCCGGTAGCGGGCCTGTTCGGCGGCGAGCTGGGCGTCGGCGAGCCGGCCGCGGCTGATCAGCACCTCCAGCTTGACCTCGGCGGCGATCTGGGCGCTGGTGACATCGGTGTCCAGGGCTCCGACCAGGACGTTGACCGCCTCGTCGGTGGTGCGCAGGTAGACGGTGCCGCCGGGGCCGGGGACCTCCTCGAGCAGCTTGAAGTCGTAGTCGCGCCGCACATAGGTGCCGTCCGGCTCGAAGGTGCCGTACACCGCGCGGAAGCCGCGGTCGACGCTGCCGACGTTGATCAGGTTCTCCAGGACCCAGCGGGCCACCCGCTCGTGCTCGGCGGCGGGCCGCGCCGGGGCCTGGGCGGCGACGCGCGGGACGAGCCGGGCGACTATCTGGTCGTGGTCGGCGCCCGTGTCGAAGTCCATGTTCAGGGTGACCAGGTCGATGGCGGCGAGGGCGACCTCCGCCATGCCGTACACCGAGTACTCGCCGGCGAGGTTGGCCTTGCGGGCGTCGAGGTCGTGCAGCGGCGCCGTGCAGGCGAGCGCGCGCAGCCGCCGCGCCAGCCCCTCGTCGGCGGCCGGGCCCGGGGCGGGGCGCGGCCCCGCGCTGAGCTGGGGCGGAACGCTGTCCGTCGGTGCAGGCGAAGTCACGTTGCACAGACTAGGTCCTCGGTCTGACAACGTTCCAAACGGCGGGGGGCCACCGCCGCCCGCACCGGCCCCGTCCCGCTCCCGCTGCCTCTCAGGCGGGCACGGCGCCGTCGACGCCGACCCGTCGCAGGTACACGTCCACGACCCGCTCCAGCGAGTCCTCGAGGTAGACGGCGAGCAGCCGCGCGGCCCCTTCCCGGTCTCCCGCCCGGAGCGCCGCGAGTATCTCCGCGTTCCGCGCGATGTACGGCTCGTGCAGGCGCCGCGGGTCGTCCACGACGTGGAAGGCGAGGCGCAGCTCGGCGAAGACGCTGCGCATCAGCTCGTCCGTGCGCTCGCTGCCGGCGAGGGCGACCAGTTCCTGATGGAAGTGGATGTTGGCCGTACCCACGCCTTTCCAGTCGTCCTCGCCGGCCGCCCGCCGCCCGGCCTCGACGGCCGAGGCGACCCCGTCGAGGCCGTACGGCGGCTCCCCGAGGCTCCGGACGACGGCGCACTCGACGAGGGCGCGGGTGCGGTGGATGTCCTCGACGTCCTCGACGGTCAGGACGCGGACGAAGACGCCCCGGTTCAGCTCGTGGACCAGCAGGCGTTCGTGGGTGAGCAGCCGGAACGCCTCGCGCAGCGTGTTGCGGGAGACGCCGAGGGCGCCGCCGATGCTGTCCTCGGACAAACGGGTGCCGGGCGGGAAGTAGCCGTCCGCGATCCGGCTCCTGAGGATGTCGGCGACCCGCTCCGCGGTGCTGGTCCGCCCGAGGAGGGCACGGTCGCCGGCCAGTCCTGTCAGCTGCTCTGCCATGTCCGGAATTGAATCGCAGACACCGGAACGAAACAACATGGGTATCGGGGGATCGTTGAACGATCCCCCGCGGCGCTCCCGGGCGCTCCCGGGCGCTCCCGCGGCGCTCCCGGGCACCGGGGACGAGGAGCCCGGCGAGGCCCCGGCCGGGCGGACGGGACCGGCGCCTCGTCCGGTGACGGCCGCGGCGACGCGCCCCGCCCGGAGCGGCGCGGGTCACACGGCCGGCGCGTCCGGGCCGAAGCGGCTGCGTACGGCCGTCTGGACCTCGTCCTCCTCGGCCGGGTCTGCGGCGAGCCTGCGCAGCCGTTCGACGACGCGGTTGTCGCCGGTCTCGGCGTACCGGGCGGCCAGTTCCCGGGTCGTCTCCTCGCAGTCCCACAGGCACTCGACGGCGAAGCCGGCGGCGAAGGACGGGTCGGTGACGGCCAGCGCGCGGGCGGCGCGGCCACGCAGATGGGAGGAGGCGGTCTCACGGTAGATGTGGCGCAGGACGGGCGCGGCGCACGCGATGCCGAGCCGGCCGGCACCGTCGACGAGGGTCCACAGGGTGGGCGCGTCGGGGCCCTCGCCCCGCACCGCCTCCCGCAGTGCGGCGAGGACGAGCCCGCTGTCCTGGGCGCCGCCCCGGCAGGCGAGCACGCGTCCGGCGGCGGCGCCCAGGGCGTCGGGCCGGTGGGCCCAGCCGCGCGCGCGGTCGACCGCGGCGGGGCCGCGCATGCGCTCGAAGGCGGCGACGGCGGCCTCCACGACGGGCGCCGGGCCGGTGGCCACGGCGCTCTCGATCAGACCGAGGGCATCGGGGTCGTCGCGGTCGGCGAGATAGCGCAGGGCCGTGCAGCGGGCGCCCTCGGTGCCGGACCGCGCGGCCTCGACGATCTCGGCCCGGTCGTCGGGGCCGGCGACCGCGGTGAGGCAGCGGGCGGCGGGGACGTGGAGCGCGGCACCGCGCTCGACCCCCTGCTGGGCCCACTCGAACACGGCCCGGACGCTCCAGCCCGGGCGCGGGCCGGCGGGACTCATCTGCCGCTGCCAGCGGTCGAAACAGCCCGCCTCGTGGGCGGCACGCACGCGCGTGGCGATCGATTCGCGCGGGTCATCGGCCCACAGCCGCCAGGGCCTGGGCTCGAAGGCGTCGCGCACGGCGGCGGCCAGCTCGGCGTCGCCCTCGGGATCCCGCGGGAAGCGGGCCAGGACGGGCGCGGCCAGGGCGCGCAGCCCCGCGTCGTCGTCACGCAGCGCCAGCTCGTCCAGGGCCCAGGCCCAGTTGACCCCGTGGGCGGCGTAGCGGCGCAGCAGCCGGAGCGCGTCGCGCCTGCCGTAGGAGGCGAGGTGACCGAGGACCGCGAGGGCCAGCCCGGTGCGCGACTCGTCGGAGTCGAGGACGTCCTCGGGGTCGAAGAGGTGGGTCTCGATCGCGTCCAGCTCGCCGTGCAGGTCGAGGTAGAGGCGGGCGTAGTACAGGGAGCGGTTCTCCACCTGCCAGTCGTGGCGGGGATCGCGCAGCACGCAGTGGTTCAGTGCCGCGAGCGCTTCGGCCCGCGGGGCGGTGAGCGCGTGCAGCGTGCCGTCGCCGCGACCCCGCTGCAGCAGGCCGAGCAGGGTGCCGCTGGGCGCTATGACCGGATCGAACATGGGAAACAGCCTCACATCAAGCGTCGACGCAACCGGGAACCATGCGTTACCTGACCGCGCGACAACACGTCGGAGCGCCCGCCGTCTCTTGCTTGCTGCGAACCATGTTTCTCTGCCTCTCGTCGGTGGCCCATGCGGGCCGCGTCACGGCCCGCGCGGTGCGGCAACACCTGCCCAGCCATCACGTCCGTGAACCACGTCGTCATGATGACCCGGCGGTCACATCTGCCGCGACCGAAATTTCGGCGGCCCCGTACCGCCTCCCCCGTTTACCGTGTTTCCCCTGGTCAACGCGTCGGACCAGGGGTGGATCAGCTGCGACTCACGCCGCCCCGAACAACTCCAGCAGCTCGGTCCGGGCGAACATCCGCGCCGTGTCGACCGCCGACGGGGTGCCCGCGGCGGGATCCGCGCCGGCCTCGAGGAGCGCCTTGGCCACGTCCGTCTCCCCCTTGAAGGCCGCACCGGCGAGCGGGGTCTGGCCCCGGTCGTTGACCCGGTCCACGTCGGCGCCGCGGGCCAGCAGCGCGCGGACCGCGTCGGCGTGGCCGTGGTAGGCGGCGAGCATGACGAGGGAGTCACCCCGGTCGTTGGTGAGGTTGGCCGGAACGCCGGCGTCCACATAGGCCACCAACTCCTCGGTCCGCCCCTGCCGGGCCAGATCGAAGATCTTGGTCGCCAGCTCCACGACCTCGGGATCGGGGGCTTCACTCATCGGCCGGACCACCTCTCACTCACGAACGTACGGACGTCGGGGACTGCGTGTGCGCACGGCCGCGAGCGGTGCGGCCGTACGAGTGAATCGCCAGGGTACTGGCTCGCGCCGCACAGGAGCGGACGCGCCCGAGGCGAAGATCGTCACGGATCCGGCCGGGCGCGGAACCCGTGCGCGGCCGGACCGGGGACCGTTCCGCCACACGGGGCAATTTCACCGAAATTACCCCATTTGCACCTTTTATCGTATGGATTCATCCTGTGATCCTGGAAGTACTCATGGTGACTGTCCCCGCGAACCAGGAGAACTCACATGATCCTCTCGATCTCAGGCGTGGTCCTGCTCGGCATCGTCCTCTTCATCTTCTGCCGCAAGGACGGCCTCAAGGCCTTGCACGCACTGGTCGCGGTCCTGTTCGGCTTCTACCTCGCGAGCACGGCCATCGCCCCGAGCATCAGGGCGGGCGGCGAGAGCCTGGCGGGCCTCCTCGGCGGAATCAAGTTCTGACGGCCGGGCCCGCCCGAGAACCGCACGTACGGACTCCCAGGAGGCAGCAGTGGCCCGGCGGCCCCTCCCCCGCATTCTGAGCAACGGCGGCGCCCAGCTCGCCCGGAGCCGGGAGCTGGCCCGGACGGCGGCCGACAGCGCCACGGACGTCCTCCAGCCGCTCATCACGATCGCCCGCGGTCTGCGCCGGCTGGCCTCGGCCGCCCGGCGCAGATGGACCGGGACCCCCAAGGACCGGCGCGGTGCGCTGCTGTTCCTGACGGCCTCCGTGGTCCTGGTCGTGGCACTGGCGCCGTACGGCCCGCTGCTCGCCGTCATCGCCCTGATGACGGCGGCGGCGTGGCAGGGCAGGGACCGCACACCGCCGGAGCCGGACGGCCCCGACGACGCCCAGGCCCAGCGGCTCAGGTCGCTCTACGAGGCGCTGGTCCCGTACTTCTCGATCGCCGAGGACCCCGAGCCGCTCTACGTCCACGGCGGCGCGTGGGAGAAGGCGTTCCCGGCCTACGAGTTCGACGACGCCGGCCGTGTCACCGAGCTGGTGATCCACTACCCGGCGTACTTCACCGACGGGGAGGCGCGGTCCCGGGCCCGGATCGAGCACCTGCTCACCGCCAAGGCCGGCCGGGGCCGCGAGTACCACTACACGTGGGACGAGGAGGCCAACCACCTCACGGTCACCGTCCTCGCCCCGCTGCCCACCGACATCGCCGCCCAGCGCTTCGTCACGGCACCCGGCGAGACGGTCCTGGGCTTCACCGACCCGACCGGGGTGCAGCGCACCCTTCCGCTCACCCACGGCGAGGAGCGGCGGGACGTGCCGCCGGTCGTCTGGCGCACGGGCGTCCGCTCCACCGAGCCGCACCTGCTGGTCCTCGGGCAGCCGGGCGCCGGCACCTCCACCCTGCTGCGCTCGATCGCCCTGCAGGCCCTGCACCACGGCGACCTGGTCATCGTGGACGGCGGCGCCACCGGCGAGTACGCCTGTCTGACCGGGCGCGACTGCGTCCTGGCCGTCGAGTGCGGCCTTGCCGGGGCGCTGACCAGCCTCGAGTGGGCCGCCCACGAGACGGAGCGCCGGCTGATCGCCGTCAACCGGGCCCGGCAGGAGGGCGAGCCGGCGCCCGACGACACCCGGCGGCCCCTGTGGATCCTCGTGGACCGCCCCAGCGCGTTCACGCACCTCGCCGCCGCGGACGGCCGCAGGGACCCCCAGTCCCTGCTCCAGATCCCGCTGCGGCACGGCCGGGCGGCGAACGTGACGGTGGTCGTCGCCGACCAGCTGGACGCGCTGGACGGCCTCTGCGACGCCGTGCGGCAGCACACGCGCGCGCGGGTGGTGCTCGGTCCGGCCACGACCGACGAACTGGCGACCGTGCTGGGCGCCGCCCCGCACACCACGCCCGTCGACCAGGTGCCGCCCGGCCGCGGCTACGCCCGCCTCGGCACGGGCCCGGTGCACCGGCTCCAGGTGCCGGCCACGCCGGACCCCTACGACGACGCCACGAGCGACGCGCACCGGCAGGCGGTCCTCGACCTGCTGCCGCCGCGCACGACGCCCGCCGACGGGGAGCAGGCGGCCGTGCCCGCGAAGGCGAGGCCGCACACGATCCTGATCAAGACGAAGGACGTCCCGGCCGAGACGCGGACCGTCGCCACCGAGGGGACGGCGCGGCTCGGGACGAAGACCGCCCCCGCCGGGACCGGTACGGCCCCCGGGGAGACCGGGAACGACCCCGGCGAGCCCGAGTCCGGGCCGGGCGGCGCCACCCCCGCACCGGAGCGGGCCGCCGGGGAGACCGCCCCCACCGGTGCGGCGCCGGCCGAGCCGGCCGCAACGCGCCCCGCCCCCGTCGAGGCCGTGACCGCGGAGACCGTTCCCGCCAAGGCCGGCGCGGCGGAGACGACCTGACCCGCGGACCCGGTCCAGAGGCGTCGGCCCCGGCCGGGCCCGGGGCCGACGCCGCCACCGGTCCCGCTAGGCCACGAAGGTCCGGGGCGCCTCGCTCCCCCCGGCGCCGCCGTTCTCCACCAGCCGGGCCGCCGCGGCCAGTCGCGCGGCCGCCTCCTCCGCCACCGCCCCGCCGACGGTGAAGGGCAGCCGGACGTACCCCTCGAAGGCCCCATCGACCCCGAACCTCGGGCCGGACGGGACCCGCACCCCCACCCGCTCCCCCGCCTCGGCGAGCCGCGAGCCCGACAGTCCGCCGGAACGCACCCACAGGGTGAGGCCGCCGCGCGGCACCTCGAACTCCCAGTCCGGCAGCTCGCGCCGCACCGCCGCCACCAGCTCGTCACGGTTCTGCCGGGCCTGCTCGCGGCGCATCCGCACCGCCTGCTCCCAGCCGCCCGTGCTGAACAGCCAGTTCACCGCCAGCTGCTCCAGCACCGGCGTGCCCAGGTCGGCGTAGGCGCGTGCGGCGACCAGACTGCGGATCACGTCGGGCGCGGCGCGGACCCAGCCGATGCGCATGCCGGCCCAGAAGGCCTTGCTGGCGGAGCCGACGGTGACGACCGTGGAGCCGGCCGGGTCGAAGGCGCAGACCGGGCGGGGCATCTCGACGTCGTCCTCGAGCCACAGTTCGCTCATCGTCTCGTCGGCGACCAGGACGGTGCCGGCCGACCGGGCCGCGTCCACCAGCCGCCGCCGCTGGTCGTCGTCGGCGAGCGCGCCGGTGGGGTTGTGGAAGTCGGCGACGACGTAGGCGATGCGGGGCGCGGCCTCGCGCAGCACCTGCCGCCAGCGGTCCACGTCCCAGCCGGTGAGGCCCTCGGCCATCGCGACGGGGACCAGGCGCGCCCCCGCCTCGCGCATCAGCTGGAGGATGTTGGCGTACGACGGCGACTCGACGGCGATGCGCTCGCCGCGCCCCCCGAAGAGGTGACAGATCGCGTCGATCGCGCCCATGGCGCCCGTGGTCACCATGATCTGCTCGGGCATGGTCGGGATGCCGCGCGCGGTGTAGCGCTCGGCGATCATCGACCGCAGCGCGGGCAGCCCGGCGGGGTAGTCGCCGTGGGTGTGCGCGTAGGGCGGCAGTTCCTCCAGGGCGCCCTGTACCGCGCGGGTGAGCCAGGGTTCGGGCGCGGGCAGCGCCGCGCAGCCGAGGTCGATCATCGAGCCGAGGGCCTCGGGCGGCAGGGGCTCCAGGCCGCGCGCGGGCAGGGGGTTCCCGGCCGGTACGGCGGTCCAGCTGCCGGCGCCGCGGCGGGACTCCAGGAAGCCCTCGGCGCGCAGGGCCTCGTAGGCGGCGGCGACGGTGGTGCGGCTGACGGTCAGGGCGAGGGCCAGCTCGCGTTCGGCGGGCAGCCGGGCGGCGACCGGCACCCGCCCTTCGAGCACCAGCAGCCGGATGCCGTCGGCGAGCGCGCGGTAGGCGGGCGGACGGCGGGTACCGGGGCCGGCCGGGCGGTCCTGCTGGGAGCCGAGCAGCCGGGCGAGCTGAGCCGCCCCCACGGCCGAGGTCCACTGCGCCATGGAAATCAGTCCACCTTCCCGGAATTGGCCATGGTTGGCTCTGCTTCTCAAGCCACAGGGTGTCATGGAGCAGTCCACTACCACCACACAGGGGGGCACATCTTGTCCAGGCGATCCGGACCCGGTCATCTGTCACGGCGGCTGACGCAGCTCTACGGCGGTCTCGTGCTCTACGGCGCGAGTTCGGCGCTCCTGGTGGGGTCGGGGCTCGGACTCGAGCCGTGGAACGTGCTGCACCAGGGCCTCGCCGAGCGCACGGGCCTGTCCATGGGAGTGGTGCTGACCATCGTGGGCGCGGCGGTGCTGCTGCTGTGGATCCCGCTGCGTCAGCGGCCGGGCCTGGGCACGGTCTCGAACGTGCTGGTGATCGGCGCCGCGATGGACGCCACGCTGGCCGTGGTGCCCGACGCCCACGGCTGGACGCCGCGGATCGCCATGATGGCGGCGGGGATCGTCCTGAACGGCGCGGCGACCGGGCTGTACATCGCCGCCCGGTTCGGGCCGGGCCCGCGCGACGGCCTGATGACGGGCCTGAACCGGCGCACGGGCCTGTCGGTGCGCCTGGTGCGCACGGTGCTCGAGATCACCGTCGTGGCGACGGGCTTCGTCCTTGGCGGCACCGTCGGCGTCGGTACCCTGCTGTACGCGGTGTCCATCGGCCCGCTCGCCCAGGTCTTCCTGCGCGTGTTCGCCGTGCCGTCGGCGCCGGAAGGCAGCACGGTGGTCGCCGCCGGTCACCCCCGGCGCGCGATACTGCGGCGGTGACCACCCCGACACGCCACCCCTATCTCGACCATCCCGGCCCGATCGCCTTCGCCCACCGGGGCGGCGCCGCGGACGGCCTGGAGAACACGCTGCGCCAGTTCCGGCGCGCGGTCGACGCGGGCTACCGGTACATCGAGACGGACGTCCACGCCACGCGGGACGGCAGGCTCGTCGCCTTCCACGACGCGGCCCTGGACCGGGTGACGGACGGGGCTGGCCGGATCGCCGACCTGCGCTGGGAGGAGGTCCGCCGCGCGCGCGTGGCGGGCGAGGAGCCGGTGCCCCTCTTCGAGGAGCTGCTGGAGGCCTTCCCCGAGGTGCGCTGGAACATCGACGTGAAGGCGGAGCCGGCGCTGCGGCCCCTCCTGGAGCTGGTCCGGCGGGCGAACGCCTGGGACCGGATCTGCGTCGGCTCGTTCTCGGAGGCCCGGGTCGTGCGCGCACAGCGGCTGGCCGGACCGCGCCTGGCCACCTCGTACGGCACCCGGGGCGTTCTCGGCCTGCGGCTGCGCTCCTGGGGCGTACCGGCCGCGCTGCGCCGCTCGGCGGTGGCCGCGCAGGTGCCTCAGGCCCGGTCGGGCATCCCGGTGGTGGACCACCGGTTCGTGCGCGCCGCCCACGCGCGCGGGCTCCAGGTGCACGTGTGGACGGTGAACGATCCGGCCCGCATGCACCGGCTTCTGGACCTGGGGGTGGATGGCATCATGACCGATCACATCGACACACTGCGCAAGGTCATGGAGGACCGCGGCGTCTGGGTCTGAGCCTCCGGGACCCGCGGCCGGGGGCTCCGGCGGCGCGCGTTCACGGGGAAGCGAGGGCACGGGTGGGCACCGACACCGTGCGGACGGACGCGGCCGACGGGGCCGCCGGCCGGCGGCGCGAGCAGCGCGGCTGGTACTTCTACGACTGGGCGTGCTCGGTCTACTCGACGAGCGTGCTCACCGTGTTCCTGGGGCCGTACCTGACGTCGGTCGCCGAGTCGGCGGCGGACGCGGACGGCTACGTGCACCCCCTGGGCGTTCCGGTGCGCTCCGGGTCCTTCTTCGCGTACTCGGTCTCCCTGTCGGTGATCGTGGCGGTCCTGGTGATGCCCGCGGTGGGCGCCGCGGCCGACCGCACGGGCCGCAAGAAGCCGCTGCTCGCGGCCGCCGCGTACACCGGGGCGGCGGCGACGACCGGCATGTTCTTCCTCGACGGCGACCGCTACCTGCTGGGCGGCCTGCTCCTGGTCGTCGCCAACGCCGCGCAGTCGGTGGCGATGATGCTCTACAACTCCTACCTGCCGCAGATCGCGCCGCCCGAGGAGCGGGACGCGGTCTCCTCGCGCGGCTGGGCCTTCGGCTACGCGGCGGGATCGCTGGTCCTCGTGGCGAACCTGGTCCTCTACACCGCCCACGACTCCTTCGGCCTGAGCGAGAGCGCGGCGGTCCGCGTCTGCCTCGCCTCGGCCGGTCTGTGGTGGGGCGCCTTCGCGCTCATACCTCTGCGGCGGCTGCGCGACCGCCGCGCCCCCGCTCGGGAGGCGGCCCTCCCCGGCTTCCGGCAGCTCGCGGCGACCGTCCGCGACATGCGCCGCCGCCCGCTGACCCTGGCCTTCCTGCTGGCCTACCTCGTCTACAACGACGGCATCCAGACGGTGATCTCCCAGGCGTCGGTCTACGGCTCCGAGGAACTGGGCCTCGGGCAGTCCACGCTCATCGTGGCGGTGCTGCTGGTCCAGGTGCTGGCGGTGGTGGGCGCGCTGGCGCTGGGCCGGCTGGCCCGGACGTACGGCGCCAAGCGCGCGATCCTCGGGTCGCTGGTCGCCTGGACGGTCACGCTCGCGGCCGGGTACTTCCTGCCGGCCGGGGCGCCGGCGTGGTTCTTCGCGCTGGCCGCCGGCATCGGCCTCGTCCTCGGCGGCAGCCAGGCGCTGTCCCGCTCCCTCTTCTCGCACCTGGTCCCGCCCGGCAAGGAGGCCGAGTACTTCTCCGCCTACGAGATGAGCGACCGCGGCATGAGCTGGCTCGGCCCGCTGCTGTTCGGGCTCACCTACCAGCTCACCGGGAGCTACCGGGACGCGATCATCTCGCTGCTGGTGTTCTTCGTCATCGGTTTCACCCTGCTCGCGCGGGTACCGGTACGGCGTGCGATCGCCGACGCGGGCAACCCGGTACCCGAAAGGATTTAGCGCTCGAGACGAAAGGGCTGTAGTGTACGCGTTTGGCCTGCCAGGCGTACCGTTACTGCGCGTCAAAGGTGCCGAAACGCTATGTCGCATCTGGTGACAGAGGTGACAAACCGGACGTCGGCGGGTACTGCACTGGTTGACAAGGCTGCGGCTGCGACGGCGACGCATGGCCCGGAACGGGGACTCCGGACGGGAATCTTTACCGCCGCCCGGACGTTGACCGGATGACGACGACAGCGACACCTGTCCTGTGGGCGACAAGCCCGGGAGGCACGATTCATGAGTGAGCGAGCTCTTCGCGGCACGCGCCTCGTGGTGACCAGCTACGAGACGGACCGCGGCATCGACCTGGCCCCGCGCCAGGCCGTGGAGTACGCATGCGAGAAGGGGCACCGGTTCGAGATGCCCTTCTCGGTCGAGGCGGAGATCCCGCCGGAGTGGGAGTGCAAGGTCTGCGGGGCCCAGGCACTCCTGGTGGACGGCGACGGCCCTGAGGAGAAGAAGGCCAAGCCCGCGCGTACGCACTGGGACATGCTGATGGAGCGGCGCACCCGCGAGGAACTCGAAGAGGTCCTCGAGGAGCGACTGGCCGTTCTGCGCTCCGGCGCGATGAACATCGCGGTTCATCCGCGGGACAGCCGTAAGAGTGCGTAGTCCCCACGGGGGCTGAGCCGGACTTTCGGCGAACGCGGGCGCCGTACGTGAACTCACGTACGGCGCCCGCGTTTTGTCGTGCGCCGCGCGCCCCTCGGACTCTCGGCCCCGAATCGGAGAGCCCGGTCCGGGTCAGCGCGTCAGCGGCGGGCGGGGGCCCTGCGGGGCATCGCCCGGTTCGTCCCGGATCACCTCGCCCTGGACGACCTTGCCGTCCGGGTGGTGCATGCGGGCCTGCCGGAAGGCGTCGCCCAGGGTGCCCGGGCCGGCCTCGCGGAGCCTGCGCTCGACGGTCCGCTGCGTGTACCGGCTCACGGCCTTCTGGACCGGGGGCAGCAGGAGGAGCAGGCCCAGCGCGTCCGAGATCATGCCGGGGATCATCAGGAGCAGGCCGCCCAGCATCGTCAGGCCGTTGCCCTCGCTGTTCGCGCGGGGCGCGGGCACCACGCCGGGCTGCTGCTGTTGCAGCCTCTCGGTGAGATCACGGAAGGCCCGGCGGCCGGCCCGCTTGATGACCACGGAACCGAGCAGCAGGCCCGCGACCAGGACCAGGAGGACCACCCACCCGCTCGACGCGCCCGCGACCACGGTCAGCAGCCAGATCTCCAGCACGAGCCACGCGGCGAGGCCCAGCGGCAGGTACGTGCGCAGCCGGGAGCGCCGGGGCCGGGCGGAGGGCCTGGGGGTCTGAGCGCCTGTCGTCATGCCTCCAGTGTGCCTGGGCCCGGCTCGGCACGGGACAAGGGGGTGATCATGCCTTCTCGTCCGGCGCGTCCGGCCGCGCCGGCGCGGTCCCCCCGGCCGGTCCGCCGGTGGACCTGCCGGTCGGCTTGTCGGTCGGCTTGCCAGTCGGCCTGTCGGTCGGCCTGTCGCGGCCCAGCACCTTGCCGACCCGCTCCCCTACGCCCCACGTGGTGACCCGCCAGAGGGCCTCCACCAGGATGTCGCGGCTCATCTTCGAGTCGCCGAGCTCGCGCTCGACGAACGTGATGGGCACCTCGACGACGTGGTAGCCGGCCTTGATCGCCCGGCGGGCCAGGTCGACCTGGAAGCAGTAGCCCTGGGAGGCGACCTCGTCGAGGCCGAGCCCCTCCAGGGTCTCCCGGCGGAAGGCGCGGTAGCCGCCCGTGATGTCGCGCAGCGGCAGGTCGAGCGCCAGCCGCGAGTACATGCTGCCGCCGCGGGAGATGAACTCGCGGGACTTGGGCCAGTTCACCACCCGGCCGCCGGGCACCCAGCGGGAGCCGAGCACCAGGTCGGCCCCCTTGAGCGCGGTCAGCAGGCGGGGGAGTTCCTCGGGCTGGTGGGAGCCGTCGGCGTCCATCTCGACCAGCACGCCGTACCCGTGCTCCAGGCCCCAGCGGAAGCCCGCGAGGTAGGCGGCGCCCAGGCCTTCCTTGCCCTTGCGGTGCAGGACCCGGACGTGGTCGTCCCCGGCGGCCAGTTCGTCGGCGAGCTTGCCGGTGCCGTCGGGACTGTTGTCGTCGGCCACGAGAACGTGTGCCTCGGGGACCGCCTCGCGCACGCGCCCGACGATCGCCTTGATGTTCTCCGCCTCGTTGTAGGTCGGGATGATCACCAGGGCCGTGCCCAGGGGGCCGAACCGCCTCCCTTGGTCCGCTGCCGCGAGCGTCCCGTCGCCGTCGTTCACTGCTGCCCCTTCATGTCCGTACGCAGAGGACCACCATAGTGGCCGCGGCCTGCGATGACGTGACGGGACGTTCGAATGGCGGTGTCGTCACGGCGGAACCTGGGTAGGGATGCGCGTTTCGGACCGTTTCCCCTGCGGATGGGGGCCCGGCGCCCTTCGGGCCGGCCCGGGACCCGCTGGCTGCGGATCGACCGAAAGCCGTTGTCTACTGAGCGCCCGGGCCCCACCCGGGTCACACCTCCCGACCGGCCGTGTCGTTCCCCCGCCGCGACGCGAGCGCTGAGCCTGGCTCCCAGTGGCGGTGCGCCGGTGCGGCACACCGTCCCTGACGCAGCGGCGCCACGGCGAGTGCGCGGAGGTTCCCCGGTCGGGCGTCCGGTGGTGGACTCCGCCGAACCTACCGGCCCTGCGCCGTGACCTGTCAACACTCGTCCGACCTGCGGCTTTCGCACCAATGCCCAGGTCAGCACGACGGACGCCCGGCGTTTGCGGGTCAGAAGATCACCGCCCCGTCGGCCGGGGTGATCACTCGCCCGGCCGTACGAAGACCGTCCGGCCGCCCACCACGGTGCGCAGGCAGACGGGCAGGTCCCGGCCCGGGGTCAGGTCGGGCAGCCCGGGGGTGCCGGAGCGCGGGTCCGTCGACCAGCGCGCGACCCGGTCGTCGGGGGCCTGGACCACCAGCTCGCCCGTGCGCCAGACGGCGTAGTCCGCGGGCGCGCCCGGCACCAGGACGCCCGCGTCGTCCCGGCCGGTCGCCCGCCAGCCGCCTCGCGTGTGGGCCGTGAACGCCGCGCGCACGGAGACGCGGTGCTCCGGGGTGCGGTGGAAGGCGGCGGCCCGGACGGTGCCCCACGGGTCGAGGGGCGTGACCGGGCTGTCGGAGCCGAAGGCGAGCGGGACGCCGGCGCGCAGCAGGGCCGCGAAGGGGTTGAGGGTGCGGGCCCGTCCGGCGCCCAGCCGCTGGGCGTACATGCCGTCCTCGCCGCCCCACAGCGCGTCGAAGGCGGGCTGGACGGAGGCGGTCAGGCCGAGTTCGGCGAAGGCCGCGACGGTCTCGGGGGTCATCATCTCGGCGTGCTCGACGCGGTGACGGGCGGCGCGGACGCGGGCGAGGCCGATCTTGTCGGCGGCGGCGCGCACGCCCTCCACGACGGCGGTCACGGCGGCGTCGCCGATGGCGTGGAAGCCCGCCTGGAGACCCGCCTCGGTGCAGGCGACGACGTGGGCGGCGACGTCGGCGGCGTCCAGGTAGGCGGTGCCGGTGTGGCCGGCGTCGGCGTACGGCTCGTGCAGGCAGGCGGTGTGCGAGCCGAGGGCGCCGTCGGCGAAGAGGTCGCCCGCGGCGCCGGCCGCGCCCAGTTCCCTCGCCTTGTCGACGTCCCGTTCGGCCCAGTAGCCGACCACGCGGGGCCCGTCGCCCTCGGCCGCGAGGCGCAGCAGTCCGGTGAGGTCGTCCTCGGAGGAGATCTCCGGGCCTGCGCACTCGTGAAGGGTTCCGATGCCCAGCGAGGCGGCGTGGGCGAGGGCGGCGCGCTGGGCCTCGGCGCGCTGGGCGGGGGTGACGGCGCCCAGCGCGGCGGCGCGCACGGCGTGGTGGTCGTCGGCGGTGAGCGGGCCGTCCGTCCGGCCGGCGTCACCCGGGACCAGGTCGAGCAGGGCGGTGGTGACGACCGCGGAGTGGACGTCGATCCGGCTGAGGTAGAGGGGCCGGCCGCCGGTGGCCTCGTCCAGTTCCGCGCGGGACGGGGGCCGGCCGTCGGGCCAGCGGGAGGCGTCCCAGCCGTGGCCGAGGAGGACGCGGTCGCCGGGGCGGGCCGCGGCGAAGTCCCGGACGAGGGCGAGCGCCGCCTCGCGGGTGGGGGCACCGGACAGGTCGAGGCCGGTGAGGGCGAGGCCGGTGGACGTGGTGTGCACGTGTGCGTCGGTGAACGCCGGGGTGACCAGCGCGCCGTCCAGGTCGATCACCTCGTCCACACCGTCCGCGAAGGCGTCCGCGGCGCCCTCGGAGCCGACCCAGGCGACCTGTCCGCGTTCGACGACCATGGCCGTCGCGAAGGGGTCGGCGGGACTGTGGACCTCGCCGCGGCGCAGCAGGACGGTGGCGGGCGGGGTGGTGGACTCACTCATGGACACCAGTCTCGCCCCTCGCGCCGGGCGGTCCGCACGCAGGTCGGCGCCGCGCGGGGCCACGGCGCCCGGACGGGGTCAGATGCGCGGCGGGCGTGCCTCGTAGGGCGTCGAGAGGACCACGGTGGTCCGGGTCGACACTCCGGCCAGGGACCGCAGCCGGGCGAGGAGTTCCTCCAGCTCGTGCGGGGTGGCCACGCGCACCTTGAGGATGTAGTTCTCGTCGCCCGCCACGCTGTGGCATGCCTCGATCTCGGGGACCCCGGCCAGCCGGTCGGCGATGTCGTCGGGCGCGCTGGGGTCGAACGGTTTCACGGAGATGAAGGCGGTCATCGGCAGCCCCACGGCCTCCGGGTCGACGACCGCGGCGTATCCGCGGATGACGCCACGCTGTTCCAGCCGTCGCACCCGCTGGTGCACGGCCGACGTGGACAGGCCCGTGGCCTTGCCCAGGTCTGTGTAGCTCATCCGCCCGTCCTTGACGAGCAGCTGCACGATCTGTCGGTCCAGCTCCTCCATGGCGCAAGAACCTACAGTGCGCTTGATCTCCTCGGATACCCGAGCGGCCCGGGTCGCGCCCGGTCCGTGGTGCGGGCGGGGGCCGGCGGGCGGCGCGGCGGGGACAAAACCGCCGCACCGGACACCCGCGAGCGGCGTGTGACCAACGCCACACCCTCCGGCCCGTCTCCGTGATGTTCTCGTGATTACCCGGGAGGGGGGACGGGAAGTGCTTGCTGTGGTCGAGGCCGCAGTGCCTTCACGGCCCAGCCCGAGGGGGAGAATCCCATGCAGAGTCTTAAGCGCCCTGGTCGTACCGCGCCCAAGCGGCAGCAGCCCGTCGTCGAATCCGTGCCGGAGGGCGTCGATCCCGACGCCTTCGACGACGAGGAGCTCGACGCCTACGACACCTTCGAGATGTACCGGGTGATCTGCCCGGACTGCGCGCAGCCCATCGCCCTGCTGGCGGACGAGGAGGTGCTGCCGGAGCACGCGCTGTGCGCCTCGCCGTGGAACCCGTTCGGTCTGACCGTCTGCGCGGGCACCGGCCGCAGGGCCACCGACGCCCGTCCCGCGGACGAGTCGTTCCAGCCCCACGAGCAGGACACCGCCCTGCTGTTGACGCTGCCTCGGGGCCTCGACTGGCGGACCCAGCCCTTCTCCCACGTCGGCGGCCCGGGCTCGCGTCCGATGCGCGTGCCGGCGATGCGGCGCGAGGCCGCCTGAGCGGCCGCGTTCCCGGGTGCGCCCGGGAACGCCGTTCCCTTGCGCAGGTCCTTCCGCGCCACGGCCGCAGGCCGCCGTGGCGCGGCCGGGTGTGCCACGGCCCCGCGTGAGGGGCGCCGCACGGACAGGTGCGGCGGGTCCCGTGAACGCACGCCCGATTCCGTCGGCCGGTGACCTGTGCGCGCCGCGCCGCGTTGCCCCTGGTATGACTCCCACGTACTCGGCGACCGGGAGCCGGCGCCGCGTGTTCGTGCCGGTGCCGACGGGACCGGTTCCGCCGGCTCCGCAGCCCCCGGATCCGCCGATCTACCGCGAGTTGATGCGGACCTGGGCCGACCGCGGCCGTACCCTGCCGGGCCGCCACGACCCGGAGTGGGCCAGGCTCGCCGAGCCCCCGCGCGGGCTCGGCGCCGCCGTCGCCACCGGTGACTTCAGCGTCACCGGCACCTTCACCGTCCCTCGGGACCCGCGAGGTGACGAGCGATGACCATCCGCTGGATCTGGTTGGTGCCCTCGACGATCTGCAGGACCTTGGCCTCGCGCATGTAGCGCTCGGCCGGGAAGTCCGCGGTGTAGCCGTAGCCGCCGAGGACCTGCACGGCGTCGGTGGTGACCCCCATCGCCGCGTCGGTGCAGTACAGCTTGGCCATGGCGGCCTGCTTGGCGAACGGCAGCCCCGCGTCGCGCAGCCGCGCCGCCGTCAGGTACAGCGCGCGGCCCGCCTCGATGCGGGTGGCCATGTCGGCGAGCATGAACCGCAGCCCCTGGAAGTCGGAGATCGGCTTGCCGAACTGCCGTCGCTCGGCCGCGTAGGACACCGCCTCGTCCAGTGCCGCCCGGGCCACGCCGATCGCGCAGGCGGCGATGCCGAGCCGCCCGGAGTCGAGCGCGGAGAGGGCGATCGCGAAGCCCTGCCCCTCGTCACCGAGGCGCCGGGCGTCGGGGACCCGCACTCCGTCGAGGTGGACCTGTGCGGTGGGCGAGCCCTTGAGGCCCATCTTCCTCTCCGGCACCGCGGCGCTCAGCCCGTCGGCGTCGCCGGGGACCAGGAAGGCGGTGATGCCGCGCGGGCCCTCGACGCCCGTCCGGGCCATGACGGTGTAGAAGTCGGCGATCCCGCCGTGCGTGATCCACGCCTTGGTCCCGGTGATCACCCAGTCGTCCCCGTCCCGCACGGCCTTGGTGCGCAGGGACGCGGCGTCCGAGCCGGAGGCCGGTTCGGAGAGGCAGTAGGCGCCGAGCAGGCCGCCGCCGAGCATCGCGGGAAGGTGCTCGACCTGCTGCTCCTTAGTGCCGTAGGCGGCGAGCGCGTAGGAGGCGAGGGTGTGCACGCTGACGCCCAGGCCGACGGTGAGCCGGGCCGCGGCGAGTTCCTCCAGGACCTGGAGATAGACCTCGTAGGGCTGTTCGCCGCCGCCGTACTCGGCGTCGTAGGGCAGACCGAGCAGGCCGGAGTCGGAGAGCAGGGTGAAGACCTCGCGCGGGAAGCGTCCGGCGTCCTCCTCCTCGGCCGCGTTCGGGGCGATCTCACGCTGCGCGATGTCGCGGACGAGCGAGATCAGATCCCGTGCCTCGTCCGTGGGCAGTTGCCGGTCCACCGGCTGCGGGGCGCGGTCGGGCATGGCGACGCTCTCCTCCCTGTCGGGCACATCGGCGGACGTGCGCCTTGGGTGGAGGCGGCTCCGCCTGGTCGTTCGGGCCTGGCCGATGCTCGCACTCCCGGGTCGCGGAAGCGGCTGACCAGCGGCTGTGCGCTGTGAGTATGCCCGATCGGACGTATGGAGTCACCAGTTAACGACCGCTTACTTCGAGAAATCTCCGGCCCGCCCGCGAGGCCCCGGACCCCGGCGGCTCCCCGGCCGCCCGGTCCGCGCCGTCGACCGCACCGGCCCGGTCCCCCGCGGTGACGGACCGGACGCCTCACCGCGTTCGCGCCGATCGGCGGGCATCCCCTCCGACGGGGGCGCGGGGCGGTCCGGGACGGTCGATCCGGCCGAGGGTGGCGTCCTCGACGCCGCCCCCCAGAAGAGCAAACCCGTGCGGGCCGGCGGCCCGATGCCGGAACGGCCGTACGCGCCCTCGGCGAGGCTCGCCTCGCGCACCCCGTCGCGGATCGCGTGCGCCTCGGCGTCGAAGCCGACGCCACCGCCGGTGATCGCGCGGTACGCGGCCCGGTCGTGGCCGGCGCAGCGCGGGCGGCCGCCGGTGGTGCGGTGGACGCGGCCCGCCCGGGGCAGTCCGGTGTCGCCGGCCGCGGTGGTGACCAGGCCGGCGACGGCGTCCCGGACGATCGCCGGGCGGGAGTCCCGCTCGGGCCGGGAGCAGTGGCGCATCGGCCTCCTGGCGGCATCCGCCTGACGGGCGGTGTCGTCCGCCGAGAGCGCGTCGTACGACGTGCCGACGGGCGACCCGCGTCCGACGGCGATGAGTTCGGCACGGCGGGCCGGTGAGCGCTTCGTGCCGCCGCCCGTGGACGGGCGGCGGCACGTTGACGACTGCTGTTCGGTTGTGGCCCCACTGCCCTGCGGGCGGCGGGACTTCCGCGGTGCGGCGGGCCCGGCCTCGGGGCAGGTCATCCGCGGGTCATGTCACAGCAGACCCAGCTGGCCCACGAACATCGCGAGCACCACGACGAGGGTCCAGCCCATGATGTGCTCGAAGACCTTCGGGCCGTCGTCCTTGGGGCCGCCGGTCCGGACACGGGCGGCGGTGGCGGTGTATGCGGTCATGGCTTCTCGCTGATCTCGAACGGTTGCTGGATCCCCCGCTGACCCTGTCCACCATGCCACCGCCGGCGCTCTGCGCGGCGGAGACCTTGGTCACAGCGGACGGCCCCCGGCGCGCGCCGGGGGCCGTCGTCGCGGTGCGGTCGTCAGCGCACGCCCACCGCCTCGAGCGCCTTGCGCTGGCGGGAGCTCGGGTGGGCCGGGAAGTACAGGTAGCAGACGCCGCCGGTGCCGGAGACGACCTTGCCACTGGCGTTGTACCGCTTGGTCCTGAGCCAGATGTTCTCCCACTCGCGCCGCTTGTAGACACGGCGCACGGCCTCGTTGTCGTCCGAGGCGGGGTCGTTGGCGATCACGTCGCCGTCGGCGGTGAAGCCGATCACGGTCATCAGGTGGCCCGAGGTGCCGTAGCCGGCCCCCGTCAGTTCCCTCTCCAGGAAGGACTGGGACGTTATGGCCGGGATGCCGGCCGCGATCAGCGTCTCCAGGTCGGTGAGGGAGCCGAGGCGGGTGACCACGCCCTGGAGGTCCTCGAAGGTGGCCGCGTAGGCGGCGTTGAAGGGCCAGTTGCCGCAGCCGGCGTACTGGAAGTCGTACGTGTACCGGGCCGCGTGGCAGATCTGCGGGTCGGCGTACGAGGGGTCGACCCAGGCGAGCTGCTCCGGCGTGAGCCGGCCGCCCCAGTACTCGATGATCATCTGCGAGGAGGTGGGGCTGCACCAGGCCTCGCCGCCGTTGTCGTACTCCGGGTACTGGCCCTTGTGGATCTCCTGGGAGTAGCGCGGGACGCGCAGTTCACCGGCGAAGCCGGGCGTGGACGCCGGAACGGTGAAGCGGTCGGGGACGTCGGAGCCCATGGCGCCGAACCGCCAGACGGTGGGGGTGGCCCGCGTGCCGGGGCGGCGGTAGAGGGTGAGCCGGAGCCGGTAGGAGACCAGGCGCAGGCCGGTGGAGGCGTCGTCGATCGAGAAGGTGTCCGTCCAGACGCTGCTCCTGCCGTCGCTCTGGTCGTCGACCGAGGTCCGCCGGATGTCCTGGTCGCCGGCGGCCCAGCGGCCCATCACGTACCAGGGCGTGTCCGTGCCGTCCGAGTAGGTGCCCCTGAGCTCGGCCTGGAGCCAGGTGCCGTCCGGGGTGTGGGCGTTCCAGGAGGCGATGACCTCCGTCGAGGGCACGGCGAGCCGGTGGACGGGTGACGTCCACCTCGCGTACTCCCAGGCGGCGGTCCTGCCGGTGTGCGGGTCGGTGTAGCCGGCGGTGCCGGCCGGGGTGCCGATGACGACGCCGGGCCGGACGCCCGCGACGGGCCGGACGCCCTCGGCGGTTCCGCCCCGCCAGTCGTGGAAGGTGGTCCAGGCCCGGTAGTCGACCGGACGGGGGGCGCGGTCGGGGTCCGCGGTCGCGGTACCGGCGGCCGGCGCGGCCGCGGCGGTGGCCGGGACCGCGCCGCCGGCCACCGCGGCGGCGACGGCGGCGGCCAGGACCGTTCTGCGGGACGGCTGTTCGGCTCTGCTCATGGGTGGAAGACCCCCAGGTGTGCGAGTCGGGGCGGGTCCGTTGCACGGATGTGCGCCAACTATGGCCGCAGGCTGCCACTCCTGCCAGCACTTCTGCGCACGCCACGCCATGAACATTGGTGTCGACCAGTGGCACGGAGCAGCGCGGAGGGGCGCGAGGGCGCACGGTGCGGACGGGGCGGGGGCGCTCAGGGTGCGGGGGCTCCCCGGGAGCGGGCGGACGCCGGGGACCGTGCGGACGCGGCTAGAGTGCTGGGCGAACACCCGTCCGCCCCTCCGCTCCGCCCAGGACACCGCCATCCACGACCTCGCCGCCCGGATCCGTCGGCTGCCCCCCTCCTGCGGGCCCGTGCGCCTCGTCGGCATCGACGGGCACGCCGGGTCGGGGAAGTCCACCTTCGCCGGACGGCTGGCCGGCTCGCTGGGCGGCGCGCCGGTGCTGCACCTCGACGACATCGCCAGCCACGACGAGCTGTTCGGCTGGACCGGGCGGCTGCTGGACCAGGTGATCGAGCCCCTGCGACGCGGCGACACCGCGCGTTACGCCCCCTACGACTGGCACGCCCGGCGCTTCACGGCGCCCCGCGCCCTGCCGCCCGCGCCGGTCGTCCTCGTCGAGGGGGTCGGCGCGGGCCGCCGGGACCTGCGCCCGCACCTGGCCCTGCTGCTGTGGATGGAGTTGCCGTCCGAGGAGGCGTGGAGCCGCGGGCGGGCGCGCGACGGGGCGGAACAGCGGACGTTCTGGGACGGGTGGATCCCGGCGGAGCGCCGGCACTTCGCGACCGACCCCTCGCGCCCCTTCGCGCGCCTTCTGGTGCGGCAGAGAGACGAGGGGTACGAGGTGCTTCCGGGGCCCGCCGTCTCTTCGGAGCCTGACGGTCTCCGTCACCCTGAGTGACGACATCTCCGCAATGTGTTGAACTTGTGAAGGCCCCTCTCTCGCGACTCGCCGGAGCGCCCCAACTCTGCTTGACCCAGGGGCCGTACAGGTCTTACGTTCTCAATGTGCGGTCATTCGGAACCGCCCGCAGACGCGAAGCCCCCGGTTGTTCCCCCGTGACCGGGGGCTTCGTTCTGCCCTGAACCCGGTTCCCGGCTGCTCCACGACGCACAACGGTCACTCTGGGTCACCGCTCCGCGTGCGCCCCGCCTGCTCCCACCTCGGGAAACGACCCGCCCCTGCGCCCTTCGGGGGGAAGACCGCCGCGGGTACGATGCCCTCGGTGTGCGACCTACGGACGGCCGCTGCGCGCACCTTCCAACTCCGGTCGCCCGTACAGCGGTTGGAGCGGAGCGCCGACGGGTGACGGCCCGGTGGCATACCGACGGGGGCACGGTTCGTGGGGGACGTGATGGACTTCGGCACGCAGGGCCCGCAGGCCCCGGCCGACCTCGCCTGGCTGCGCGGCGTGGACGCCTACACCGTGGGGGCCTACCCGCAGGCGGAGGAGGAGTTCCGGACCGCGGTGCGCATCGATCCCACGATGGCCGACGGCTGGCTGGGACTGCACGCGCTGCGCGTCGACACCACGAACGCGCTGCTGCGGATGTTCCGGCACCGGGACCGCTTCGGCGAACAGCGCGCCCGGCACCGCCGTACGCTCAACTCCTGGTACTGGCTGGGCTGGTGGGTCCAGCCCGTGCTGGAGACCCCGCGCGACCTGCTGCTCGCGCACGCCTCGCACTGGCTGGACGGCCGCCACGTACCGGAGCTGGACCGGGCACTCGCCGGGCTGCCGCCGGTGGACACCGACCCCCAGGTCCGTTTCCTGCACGCCTGCCGCGCCTACCTCGTCAAGGACTGGGAGCAGCTCGTCCGGCACACCGATCCGCTGCTCGGCGATCCCCTGCTGGGCATCGAGGCCGGCCTGTTCAGCGGGATGGCGCGGGTACGGCTGGAGATGTACGGACAGGCCGAACCGCTGCTGTCGGCCGCGCTCATGCGGTGCCGCAGCGAGCAGCCGCAGCGCAAGGAGCTGCGCTACTGGCTGGCTCGGGCCCACGAGGGCACGGGCCGCAGCGCCGCGGCGCTGCCCCTGTACCGGGCCGTGCACCGCGTCGATCCGGCCTTCATGGACACCTCGGCCCGGCTGGCGGCGATCGCCGAGGGCGACGGCTACGACGACCCGGCCGATCTCGCGGGACTCGCCCCGGCCGGTGCCGGACCGGACGGCGGGGACGGGACCGACGGGCTCGATCCGCTCTTCGGCGCCGAGGAACGCGACCTGAAGCTCTCCGACCCCGTGCCGCCGCCGTCCGGGGCGCTTCCCTCCCTGACCGGTCCCCCGGTACGCGAGCGGGACGGCGCGCCGGACCCGTCCCTGCCCGCCGGGCCCACGGATCCCGCGTTACTGGAGGAAGCGCTCGCCGAGCTGGAGCGCATGGTGGGCCTCGAACCGGTGAAACGGCAGGTCAAGGCCCTGTCCGCGCAACTGAACATGGCCCGGCTGCGGGCCGGGCAGGGCCTGCCGGTCCAGCCTCCCAAACGCCACTTCGTCTTCTCCGGTCCCTCGGGCACCGGCAAGACCACCGTGGCCCGCATCCTGGGCCGCGTCTTCTACGCCCTCGGCCTGCTCGGCGGCGACCACCTCGTCGAGGCGCAGCGGGCCGACCTGGTCGGCGAGTACCTGGGCCAGACGGCCGTGAAGGCCAACGAGCTGATCGACTCCGCGCTCGGCGGTGTGCTGTTCGTCGACGAGGCCTACTCGCTGTCCAACTCGGGGTACGGCAAGGGCGACGCGTACGGGGACGAGGCGTTGCAGGTGCTGCTGAAGCGGGCCGAGGACAACCGCGACCACCTGGTGGTGATCCTCGCCGGTTACCCGGAGGGCATGGACCGGCTGCTGGCCGCCAACCCCGGGCTGTCGTCCCGGTTCACCACCCGCGTGGACTTCCCGTCGTACCGGCCGCCGGAGCTGACCGCGATCGGGGAGGTGCTCGCCGCGGAGAACGGGGACGGGTGGGACGAGGAGGCGCTGGACGAGCTGCGGTCGATCGCCGGGCACGTGGTCGACCAGGGGTGGATCGACGAGTTGGGCAACGGGCGGTTCCTGCGGACGCTGTACGAGAAGAGCTGTGCGTACCGGGACCTGCGGTTGTCCGGGTACAGCGGGGTGCTGACGAGGGAGGACCTGGCGACGTTGCGGTTGCCGGATCTGATGCAGGCGTACGGGGAGGTGCTGTCGGGGCGGGGGCCGCAGGACCCTCCGGGGATGTAGGCGTACCGCTCGGGGCGTGGTGGAGTGCCCTCGAGCGGGGCGGCGACGGGTGGGGGTCGCTCGCCCCGCTGCGGGGGCGCCTCCCCCAGGGGCATCACAGCACCCGCCCGTGCCGCCCCTGGGGGTACCTCCCAGACCGTTCAGGTGCTGGGGAGGGCGCTGCTGCCCGCAGCCACCTAGGCCGGCACCTCCTCCGGGGCTCCGCTGGCCCGCTGTTCCGCCACCGCCGGCACCTCCCGGTGGGCCGGGTCCCGGACCTCGCCGACCAGGAGTTCGAGCACGTCCTCCAGCGCGACCAGGCCCAGCACCTTGCCGGACGCGTCGGCCACCTGGGCCAGGTGGGTCGCGGCGCGGCGCATGACGGTGAGGGCGTCGTCGAGCGGGAGCTCCGGGCGCAGGGTCGTCATCGGGCGCCACAGCCGCTGGGGCACCGCACGGTCGGAGTCCTCCGCGTCGAGGACGTCCTTGACGTGCAGGTACCCCATGAAGGCGCCCGTGTCCGCCGCGACCGGGAAGCGGGAGTACCCCGTGCGGGCGGTGAGCGCGACGATCTCGCCCGGCGTGACCGCGGGGCCGACCGTCACCAGGGACTCGCGCCCGAGGAGCACGTCCGTCACCGGGCGCGAGCCCAGTTCCAGGGCGTCCTCCAGGCGTTCCTGCTCCTCCGGGTCGAGCAGGCCGGCCTGGCCGGCGTCCTCGACCAGCCGGTTGAGCTGCTCGCTGGTGAAGACGGCCTCGACCTCGTCCTTCGGCTCGACGCGGAACAGCCGCAGGATGCCCTGGGCGCAGGCGCCGAGCGCGAGGGTGATCGGCCTGCACAGGCGGGCGAAGGCGACCAGGCCGGGGCTCAGCCACAGGGCGGCCTTCTCCGGGGCGGCCATCGCGAGGTTCTTCGGGACCATCTCGCCGATGACGAGGTGGCAGAAGACGACGGCGGCCAGCGCGATGACGTAGCCGAGCGGGTGGATCACGCCGTGCGGCAGGTGGATCCACTCGAAGACCGGCTCCAGCAGGTGGGCGACCGTGGGCTCGGCGACCGCGCCGAGCGTCAGCGAGCAGACGGTGATGCCGAACTGGGCGGCGGCCATCATCTGCGGCAGCCGCTCCAGCCCGTACAGCACCTGCCGGGCCCGGGCGGTGCCGAGCGGTTCGATCTGGCTTCGGCGTACCGAGACGAGCGCGAACTCGGCGCCGACGAAGAAGCCGTTGGCGAGCACGAGCAGCGCCGCGAACAGCAGTTGCAGGACACTCATCGGGCGGCCTCCGGCACGGGGACCGGCGCCGTGCGCACCAGCCGTATCCGTTCGGCGCGGTAGTGGCCGACCTGCCGTACCGACAGCCGCCAGCCGGGCAGTTCGGCCCGGTCCCCGACGGCCGGGATGCGGCCGAGCAGGTCGGCGACCAGACCGGCCACCGTCTCGTACGGTCCCTCGGGCGGCTCCAGGCCGATGCGGCGCAGGGCGTCGACGCGGCAGCTGCCGTCGACGTCCCAGGCGGGGCGGCCGTCCTCGGGCGGGGCGGGGGCGAGTTCGGGCGCGTCCAGTCCGTCGTGCTCGTCGCGGACCTCGCCGACGATCTCCTCGACGATGTCCTCCAGGGTGACGACGCCGGCGGTGCCGCCGTACTCGTCCACGACGACCGCGATGGGCTGCTCGCTGCGCAGGCGGGTGAGCAGCGGCCGTACGGGCAGGGTCTCGGGGACGAGCAGGGCCGGGCGGGCGATGCGGCCGGCGGGGGTGCGCAGCCGGTCGTGCGCGGGGACCGCGAGGGCGTCCTTGAGGTGGACCATGCCGACGATCTCGTCGATCTTCTCCCGGTAGACGGGGAAGCGGGACAGGCCGGTGGCGCGGGTCAGGTTGACCACGTCCTCGGCGGTCGCCGAGGACTGCAGGGCGCTGACCTTCACGCGCGGGGTCATGACGTGCTGTGCGGTCAGCTCGCCCAGGGACAGGGTGCGGACGAAGAGTTCCGCGGTGTCCTGCTCCAGGGCGCCGGCCCGGGCGGAGTGCCGGGCGAGGGAGACCAGTTCGCCGGGGGTGCGGGCGGAGGCCAGCTCCTCGGCCGGCTCGATGCCGAGCATGCGCACGAGCCGGTTGGCGACGGTGTTCAGCGCGGAGATCACGGGCCGGAAGAGCCGGGCGAAGACGTGCTGCGGACCGGCGACGAAGCGCGCCACGTGCAGCGGCTTGGACACCGCCCAGTTCTTGGGCACGAGCTCGCCGATCACCATCTGCACGGCCGAGGCCAGCAGCATGCCGACGGCCACCGACACGCCGGACACGGCGCCGTCGGGGACGCCGATCGCGGTGAACGGTCCGCCCAGCAGCCGGGCGAGGGCCGGTTCGGCGAGCATGCCGACGACCAGGGAGGTGATGGTGATGCCGAGCTGGGTCCCGGAGAGCTGGAAGGACAGCTCCTTGAGGGACTCGACGACCCGGCGGGCACGCCGGTCGCCGTCGGCGGCGGCCTGTTCGGCGTCCGGCCGTTCGACCGTGACGAGGCCGAACTCGGCCGCGACGAAGAAGCCGTTGGCCAGGATCAGCAGGAACGCGGCTGCCAGGAGCAGCAGGGGGGTGGTCATGATGCCGCCGCCTGAGCGGGGACGCGCACCTCGTGGGCTCGGTCCGCGCTATGTCGGCAGGGGGCGGCGCAGGTACTGCAGGACGATCCGTCCATCGCCGGGGGGAGTCACTCCTCGGGTAGCGGGAGCCCCCGCGCACCGGGCGGAGCGACAGGGGCGAAGACGCGACGACCGCGTCTCCGTTCCCAGATTAATCACGAAAAGGGGGTGTGCGGCAGGGTGGACGCCGCCGAGCCGGTGCCCGGGGCGTCCCGGCGGCGGGCCCGGTCAGCCGCGCGGCGCCTCGGGGCCGGGGGTGGAGCGGGCCTCCACCAGGGCGCGCAGGGCACGCGCGTCGGCGATGGCGCGCTGCTTGGCGATGCCCGGCTGGATGCCGAGCGCGGGCAGGCTGGTGCCGTCGCTGAGGTCGAGGAACACCCACGGGTCGCCGGCGCGGAGGTTGACCCGGAGGATCTCCGGCCACTCCAGGTGCCGCTTGGCCGTCAGGTTGACGACGGTGACGCCCGACTCGTCGGCGACGACCTTGGGCCGGGACAGCAGCATCAGGACGCCGGCCAGGAAGAGGGCCGTCAGCACGAAGCTGAGGCGCTCTCCCGGGCCGAGCCCGTTCAGCAGCAGGCCGACCGCCGAGACGGTCACGACGGTGGCGACGGCCAGGCCCACGAGGACGGCTCGGGTGCGGCCCGGCCGGAAGGTGACGGGCAGGGCGGGCAGGTCCGGTCCGGCGCCCGACGGTGCGTCCGACATGGTGTGTGTGCTCCGGGTCACGCGGGAGGAACGGCGGTCAGGGGCGGCGGGTCAGAGACGGCAGGCGTGGATGGCCGTGGTCAGGATGGCCCGGGCGCCGATGTCGTACAGGTCGTCCATGATCCGCTGGGCCTCCTTGGAGGGGACCATCGCGCGGACGGCGACCCAGCCCTCGTTGTGCAGCGGGGAGACGGTCGGGGACTCCAGACCGGGGGTGAGCGCGACGGCCTTCTCCAGCTGCTCGACGCGGCAGTCGTAGTCCATCATCACGTAGGTCCGGGCCACCAGGACGCCCTGGAGGCGGCGCAGGAACTGCTGGACCTTGGGCTCCTCCGCGTCGGCTCCGGTACGGCGGATCACGACCGCCTCGGACGTCATGATGGGCTCGCCGAAGACCTCCAGGCCGGCGTTGCGCAGCGAGGTGCCGGTCTCGACGACGTCGGCGATGACCTCGGCGACACCGAGCTCGATGGCGGTCTCGACGGCGCCGTCGAGGTGGACGACGGAGGCGTCGACGCCGTTCTCGGCGAGGTGGCCCGCGACGATCCCCTCGTAGGAGGTGGCGACCGTCCTGCCCCCGAGGTCCTGGATGCCGGTCGCGGTGCCCGGCTTGGCGGCGAAGCGGAAGGTGGAGCGGGCGAAGCCGAGCGGGAGGATCTCCTCGGCGTCGGCGCCGGAGTCGACCAGCAGGTCGCGGCCGGTGATGCCGATGTCGAGGCGGCCGGAGGAGACGTAGATCGCGATGTCGCGGGGGCGGAGGTAGAAGAACTCCACCTCGTTCACCGGGTCGACGATCCGCAGTTCCTTGGACTCGCGGCGCTGCTGGTAGCCGGCCTCATGCAGCATCTCCCCCGCGGGGCCTGACAGGGAACCCTTGTTGGGGACGGCGATGCGCAGCATGAGGTCGGCTTCCTTTGTGTGAAGGGGTGTGGGGGAAAGCGGTGGGCTTCAGAGGTGGGCGTAGACGTCGTCCAGGGAGATCCCGCGGGCGACCATCATCACCTGGACGTGGTACAGCAGCTGGGAGATCTCCTCGGCCGCCGCGTCCTTGCCCTCGTACTCGGCGGCCATCCAGACCTCGGCGGCCTCCTCGACGACCTTCTTGCCGATGGCATGGACCCCCTTGTCCACCAGTTCGGCGGTGCGGGAGGTGGCGGGGTCGCCGTTCGCGGCCTTGTGCTGGAGCTCGGTGAAGAGCTCCTCGAAAGTCTTCTTGGACATGGTGGCGCCCACTTTACGCGTAGTCCCGGCGGGGCTAACGCCACGGTTCGGATACCGAGCGGAGCGTGGCCGCCGTGGCGACGGCCGCGGTCACCGCCTCGTGTCCCTTGTCCTCGCTGGAGCCCTCGATGCCGGCCCGGTCCAGGGCCTGCTCCTCGGTGTCGCAGGTGAGGACGCCGAAGCCGACGGGCACGCCGGTGTCGACGGAGACCTGGACCAGGCCCTGGGTCACGCCCTGGCACACGTAGTCGAAGTGGGGGGTGCCGCCGCGGATGACGACGCCGAGGGCGACGATCGCGTCGTAGCCGCGGCCGGCGAGGACCTTGGCGACCACCGGGAGCTCGAAGCTGCCGGGGACCCTGAGCAGGGTCGGCTCGTCGATGCCGAGCTCGTGCAGGGCGCGCAGGGCGCCGTCGACCAGTCCGTCCATCACCTTGTCGTGCCACTGTGCCGCGATGACGGCGACCCGCAGGTCGCCCACGTTGCGTACGGACAGCTCCGGTGCACCCTTGCCGCTCACGTGTCTCCTCGAATCCTTGCTCGCTGCGCTTACTGGTTGCCGCAGGTGGACACGGGCGTCGTGTCCAGCCAGGGCAGGTCGTGTCCCATCCGGTCCCGCTTGGTGCGCAGGTAGCGGAGGTTGTGCTCACCGGCCTGGACGGGCATCGGCTCGCGGCCGGTGACGTGGATGCCGTGCCGTTCGAGGGCATCGGACTTGTCGGGGTTGTTGGTCATCAGCCGTACGGCGCGCACGCCGAGGTCGGCGAGGATCCGGGCGCCGGCTCCGTAGTCGCGGGCGTCGGCGGGCAGGCCGAGCTCCAGGTTGGCGTCGAGGGTGTCCCGGCCGCGTTCCTGGAGTTCGTAGGCGCGCAGCTTGGACATCAGGCCGATGCCGCGTCCCTCGTGGCCGCGCAGGTAGACCACCACTCCCCTGCCCTCGGCCTGGATGCGGTCCAGGGAGGCGTCGAGCTGGGGGCCGCAGTCGCAGCGCTGGGAGCCGAAGACGTCGCCGGTGAGGCATTCGGAGTGGATGCGGACCAGGACGTCCTCGCCGTCGCCGATCTCGCCGTGGACGAGGGCGACGTGCTCGACGCCGTCGACGGTGGAGCGGTAGCCGTACGCCGTGAACTCGCCGTGCCGGGTGGGCAGGTGGACCTCGGCCTCGCGGCGGACGGTGGGCTCGGCGCTGCGGCGGTAGGCGATCAGGTCCTCGATGGAGATGATCGTCAGGCCGTGCTTGCGGGCGAACGGGATCAGCTCGGGCAGCCGCAGCATGCGCCCGTCCTCGCCCGCGATCTCGACGATGGCGCCGGCCGGACGCAGGCCCGCGAGGCGGGCGAGGTCGACGGCGGCCTCGGTGTGGCCGTCGCGGACCAGCACGCCGCCGGAGCGGGCGCGCAGCGGGAAGACGTGGCCGGGGCGGACCAGGTCGTCCGGCTCGGCGGCGCCGCTCGCCAGGAGCCGGAGGGTGGTGGCGCGGTCGGAGGCCGAGATGCCGGTGCTCACGCCGTGGGCGGCGGTGGCGTCCACGGAGACCGTGAACGCGGTCTTCATCGACTCGGTGTTGTCGTCGACCATCTGCGGGAGCCGGAGCCGGTCCAGTTCGTCGCCCTCCATGGGGGCGCAGATCAGGCCGCGGCACTCGCTCATCATGAAGGCGACGATCTCCTCGGTCGCCTTCTCGGCGGCGATGACGAGGTCGCCCTCGTTCTCGCGGTTCTCGTCGTCGACGACGACGACCGGACGGCCGGCCGCGATGTCGGCGATGGCCTGTTCGACGGGGTCGAGAGCGAGGTCCTCGGGGCCGTCGGGGCTGTAGAGGATGGGTGCCGCGGTCATGCGGGCGCTCCTTCCGGGACGGGCCGCGCGGCGTCGCGGGAGCGCAGCCACCAGTCGCGCAGGCCCCACAGGACGAGCGCGCCGTAGAGGACGTAGACGAAGCCGGAGAAGGCGAAGCCGTTGGCGAAGTTCAGCGGGACGCCGACCAGGTCGACGAGCAGCCAGGCGAACCAGAACTCGACCATGCCGCGGGCCTGGGCGTACATGGCGACGACGGTGCCGACGAAGATGTACGCGTCCGGCCAGGGGTCCCAGGACAGGGTCGGGAAGGCGGTGAACAGGCCGCCGACGGCGAGGGTGCCGAGGGCGGCGGCGCCGAGCAGGGCGCCGCGTTCGCGCCAGGTGGCGAAGCGGACGGCGATCGAGCCGTCCTGGCTCTGCCGCCGGCCGCGGTTCCACTGCCAGAAGCCCCAGGCGGCGACGACCATGACGACGATCTGCTTGCCGGCGCTGCCGGAGAGGTGGGCGGTGGCGAAGGCCGCGAAGAGGATCAGTCCGGAGACGAACTGCACGGGCCAGGTCCATATCGAGCGCCGCCAGCCGAGGGCGAGGCCGAGCAGACCGATCACGTTGCCGATCATGTCCGACCACTTGATGTGCTGGTCGAAGAGGGTGAACGCCTCGGAGTTGAGCCAGTTCACTTGGTGTCTCCCTGTTCGACGTGGCCGCCGAGCAGCCGCTCGACGTACTTGGCGATGACGTCCACCTCGAGGTTGACCGGGTCGCCGGGCTGCTTGATGCCGAGCGTGGTCAGGGCGAGGGTGGTGGGGATGAGGCTGACGGTGAAGAAGTCCGGACCGGCGTCGACGACGGTGAGGCTGATGCCGTCGACGGTGACGGAACCCTTCTCGACGACGTAGCGGGCGAGGCCGGCGGGCAGGGAGATCTTCACGATCTCCCAGTGCTCGGAGGGCTTGCGCTCCAGGATCTCGCCGGTGCCGTCGACGTGGCCCTGGACGATGTGGCCGCCGAGCCGGGCGCCCACGGCGGTGGGACGCTCCAGGTTGACGCGGGAGCCGACGGCGAGGGCGCCGAGGCTGGAGCGGTTCAGGGTCTCGGCCATCACGTCGGCGGTGAACTCGTCGCCGTCGTGGTCGACGACGGTGAGGCAGACGCCGTTGACGGCGATGGAGTCGCCGTGCCGTGCGCCTTCGGTGACCACGGGGCCGCGCAGGCGGAAGCGACAGGCGTCGTCGAGGGTCTCGACGGCGGTGATCTCGCCCAGCTCTTCGACGATTCCGGTGAACACTTCCCGGGTCCTCCTGCCTCTTCGGGCACGGACTCCGGGGCTGTCGACGAACGACAGGAAGGACGAACGAGGGGTCCGGGAGCGACGCCGGACGGGACCCGCCCGCGACGGGCGAGCCCAGAGGTCGGCGGCGCGCACGTGTGCTCGCCCGCCGCGCACTGCCTCCCATCCGGACTTTAACCGTCGGTCCAGGAATTTCACCTGGTCAACCGGTCGCTGGAGGCGACCGGGTCGCGGACTGTAACCGCCGGTTCGGACTTTCACCGACCCCGGAGTGCGCTGCTTCTGGTACAGGGCCAGTGTGCCACGGCCGGCACGCACTCATGCCGACGGAGGGTGTGGGGTGGCTCACAGAACGCCGCGGCGGGCCGTCCCGCCGCACCGCACCCGCTCCGCGACTCGCCCAACTCCCCCGCCCGCACCCTCCCTTGCGATTGGTCCATACCTATTGACTCACTGGTCTAGTCCTCTCTAGGGTCTGCGCAACTTCCGTGGAGAGGAACCGACTGTGCCTTCCCCCTCACGCTCCAGAACCCGCCACCGGACGAGACCGGCCCTGTTCGCCGGCGCCGTCGCCGTCGCCGGCCTGGTGCTCTCCAGCCTCCCGGCGACCGTCTCGCACGCCGCCGGCCAGGAGACCTGTCGCCCCGACGGGCTCTACCGGACACCCGGGGTCGACGTCCCCTACTGCTCGGTCTACGACGCCGAGGGCCGGGAGAAGATGGGCGCCGACCACCCGCGGCGGGTGATCGGCTACTTCACGGGCTGGCGCACCGGCAAGGACGGCAAGCCCGCCTACCTGGCCTCCGACATCCCCTGGGACAAGGTCACGCACATCAACTACGCGTTCGCGCACGTCGACGGGGCCAACAGGCTCTCCGTCGGTTCGGCCGGCGCGGCGAACCCCGCGACCGGGATGACGTGGCCGGGCGTGAGCGGCGCCGAGATGGACCCGGGCCTCCCCTACAAGGGTCACTTCAACCTGCTCAACAAGTTCAAGAAGCAGCACCCGGACGTCAAGACGATGATCTCGGTGGGCGGCTGGGCCGAGACGGGCGGCTACTTCGCGGACGACGGCTCGCGCGTCGACTCGGGCGGCTTCTACTCGATGGCCACCAACGCCGACGGCTCGGTCAACCAGGCCGGCATCGACACCTTCGCGGACTCCGCGGTCGACTTCGTGCGGAAGTACGGCTTCAACGGCGTCGACATCGACTACGAGTACCCGACGACGATGAAGGACGCGGGCAACCCGCTCGACTGGTCCTTCGCCAACGGCCGCCGGGCCGGGCTGGTCAAGGGCTACGCGGCGCTGATGAAGACGCTGCGCGAGAAGCTCGACCGCGCGGGGGCCGCGGACGGCAGGCACTACCTCCTCTCCGTCGCCGCGCCGTCCTCGGGATACCTGCTGCGCGGCATGGAGACCTTCCAGGTCCAGAAGTACCTGGACTACGTCAACATCATGTCGTACGACCTGCACGGCGCCTGGAACGAGTACGTCGGCCCGAACGCCTCCCTCTTCGACGACGGCAAGGACGCCGAGCTCGCCGCCGCGGGCGTCTACTCCACCTCCCAGTACGGCGGCATCGGCTACCTCAACACGGACTGGGCGTACCACTACTTCCGCGGCTCGATGCCCGCCGGGCGCATCAACATCGGGCTGCCGTACTACACGCGGGGCTTCAAGAACGTCACCGGCGGCACGGACGGACTGTGGGGCAGGGCCGCGGCCACGAACTGCCCGGCCGGCTCCGGCCTGACCAAGTGCGGTGACGGCGCGGTCGGCATCGACAACCTGTGGCACGACCTCGACTCCAACGGCAAGGAGTCGCCAGCGGGTTCCAACCCGATGTGGCACGCCAAGAACCTGGAGAAGGGCGTCGTCGGCGACTACGTGACCGACTACGGCTTCCCGGCCGGCACGAAGCTGACCGGGACCTACGCCCGCAAGTACGACGCCACGCTGGTCGCGCCCTGGCTGTGGAACGCGGAGAAGAAGGTCTTCCTGTCCACCGAGGACGAGCAGTCGGTCAGGGCCAAGGCGGACTACGTCGTGGACCGCGGCATCGGCGGCACGATGGTGTGGGAGCTCGCGGGCGACTACGCCTGGAACGCGGGCAAGGGGCAGTACGAGCCGGGCTCGACGCTGACCGGCACGATGTACGACGCCTTCAAGTCGGCCACGCCGTACGGGGCGAAGCGGTCGACGGCCGCCCTGCCGGCCGAGGCGCTGGACATCGGCGTGGAGTTCGGGCAGTTCCCGCTCGGCGACTCCAACTACCCGATCGGCCCGAAGCTGAAGATCACCAACAACACGGGCACGACGCTGCCCGGCGGCACGGAGTTCCAGTTCGACTACGGCACCTCCGCGCCCGGCAACGCCAAGGACCAGTCCGGCTGGGGCACCACGGTGATCCGCAGCGACCACACCGGCTCCAACGCCGGCGGCCTGAAGGGCGACCACCACCGCGTCTCGCTGAAGCTGCCGGCCTGGCAGTCGCTGGCGCCGGGCGCCTCCACCACGGTGGACTTCGTGTACTACCTGCCGGTGTCGACGCCGTCGAACTGGACGGTGACGTTCGGCGGGAAGTCGTACGCCCTGGCCGGTGACCTGGCCCGGGGAACCACCGTGGTGGACCCCGGTACGCCGGTCCCGACGCCCACGCCGACGGGCACCGGGTCCCCGGGCCCCGGCCCGACGGACGGCACCGGTCCGTGCGCCGCACCGGCCTGGAGCGCGGCCGACTCGTACGGCGGGGGCACCACGGTGTCCCACAAGGGGCACTCCTGGAAGTCCAAGTGGTGGACGAAGGGCGAGGAACCCGGCACCACCGGCCAGTGGGGCGTCTGGCAGGACCTCGGCGCCTGCTGAGCCCCCGCAGGACCGGCCCGGCGGCGGTGACGACGGCCCTTGCCCGCCGCCGGGCCACCCAACGCGGCAAGGGTCGCCCCCGTCCGGTGTCACATCTCCGGCGTGCTGATCCGTCCAAGCCGACGACGGGGTGTTCCACTCGGGAGCACCGCCTGCGCGAAGGGGCTGAACAGCATGACCACGATCCTGGTGACCGGCGGCACCGGCACGCTCGGCCGGTTCGTCACCGAGCGGCTGCGCGCGGACGGGCACGAGGTGCGGGTGCTCAGCCGGCACGCCCGGCCGTACGCCGTCGACCTGCGCAAGGGCGGTCGTGACCTGGACGCGGCGCTCGACGGCGTCGGCACGGTCGTGCACTGCGCGACCACGCAGACCGGCGGGGACGAGCGGGCGGCGACGAACCTGCTGGCGGCGGCCCGGCGGGCCGGGGCGGGGCACGTGGTCTACATCTCGATCGTCGGCGTCGACCGCGTGCCGCTCGGCTACTACCGCACGAAGCTGGCCGTCGAGCGGCTCGTCGAGGAGTCCGGGCTGGGCTGGACGGTGCTGCGGACGACGCAGTTCCACGACCTGGTGGTGCGCCTGTTGCAGGCCCTGGCCAAGCCGCCGGTCCTGCTGGTGCCGGCGCAGGTCGCCGACCAGCCGGTCGAGGTGCGGGAGGTCGCGGACCGGCTCGCCGAACTGGCGGCCGGCGAGCCCGCCGGACGGGTCCCGGACCTGGGCGGTCCCGAGGTGCGGAGCTTCGAGTCGCTCGCCCGCGCCTACCTGGCCGCCACGGGACGCAGGCGGGCCGTGGTGGACCTGCCGCTCGCCGGGAGGACCTACCGGGCGTTCCGCTCGGGCGGGCACCTGGCGCCGGACAGGGCGCTGGGCAAGGGCACGTTCGAGGAGTACCTGACGGCACGGTTCGGACACGGGACCGGGGGCGGCCGGGGGTGACCGCGGCGCGGGGCCGGGCCCGGCGGCCCGCGCTCCACGGCCCGGCGGTCGCCCCCCGTATGCCCTGGCCCCTGTCGTCGGTCCCCGGCCGTCCGGGCGGAGGCGGGGGACCGACGACAGGGCCTAGCGCTCCTGCGGGCCGAACAGGTCGTCCTGGGCGCGGTCCCGGGCGGTCAGCAGGGCCCCGCGCAGGACGGCGCCGCCCCCCAGGGCGCCGGCGCGCACCTCGGTGACGAGCGGTGACATCCGGGCGAGGCGGTCCTGCACGCGGGCGGCGAGCGTGCCGCCGCCGGCCCGGCCGGTCTCGCCGGCCAGCACGACACAGCCGGGGTCCAGCACGGAGACGACGGCGGCGGCCCCGAGCGCGATCCGGTCGGCGAGTACCTCGAGGAACCGCCCGGCCGACGGGTCGGCGCCGGCTGCGCGTACCGCCGCCCGCACCAGCGTGGCCGCGTGCGGCTCCCCCGCGGCGCGGTCCGCCGTCACGCCGTGCCGTGCCGCGAGGGCGGCCACCGCCGCCGCACCGGTCATGGAGTGGAAGCCGCCGTCGCAGTCGGTGGCCGAGGGCAGACCCGACGTGCCCGGCACCGGCAGGAACCCCAGCTCGCCCGCGCCGCCGGAGACGCCGCGCCGCAGGGCGCCGTCGAGGACGACCGCGCCGCCCACACCCAGGCCGAGCCAGAGCAGGACGAACGTGTCCCGGTCGCGGGCCGCACCGTCGCGCTGCTCGGCCAGCGCGGCGAGGTTGGTCTCGTTCTCGACGCCGACCCGTGCCCCGGGCAGCCGCTCCCGCAGCGCGGCCACCAGGCGGCGGTGCCACTCGGGCAGGCCGGTGGAGTCGCGGAGTTCACCGCTGGCCGGGTCGATCAGGCCGGGGGCGCCCACGCAGACGGTGTGCAGCCGGTCGGCCCCCGCCTCCTTCGCCGCGTGCTCGACCAGGGTGACCGCCTGTTCCACCGCGGGGCCCGTGCCGGCGCCGTCGCCGATCGGTGCGGACGCCTCGGCCAGCACCCGGCCGAGCAGGTCCGACACGAGGACGGAGACGCTCTCGGTACGTACGTCGAGGGCGGCCAGGTGGGCCCGGCCGGCGACGATCCCGTACAGCTTGGCGTTCGGCCCGCGGCGCTGCTCCCCCGACTCCCCGGCCACCTCGATCAGACCGGAGGCGGTGAGGCGTTCGACGAGGTCGGCCACGGTGGGCCGGGAGAGGCCGGTCAGCTGCTTCAACTGGGCGGCCGTCAACGGGCCCTCCTGCTGGAGCAGACGCAGGGCGAGCCGGTCGTTGATGGCCCGGGCGGTGCTCGGGGATGCGGGCATGCCGGGATCCTTCCAGATCGGCGGGCGTGGAGTCGCGCCCGGTACCCACTATCTATCAGGCAGGCTTCCTGATAGTTTACGCCGCGCGACACAGCAAGCGGAGCGGACCCGACGGAGGAGTCGAGGATGAGCGCAGTGGTCTACGCGCACGGTCAGGTGAGGCGCGCCCGGTACGCCGTGGCGGCCGTGTTCGCCGTGCACGGCGCGGTCACCGGCTCGTTCGCGACCCGGGTGCCGTGGATCCAGGACCACGCCGGGGTGAGCCCGGGCCAGCTCGGGCTGGCGCTGGCCTTCCCCGCGCTCGGCGCCTCGGTCGCCATGCCGCTGGCCGGCCGCGTCAGCCACCGCTTCGGCGCCCGTACCGCCCTGCGCGGTCTGCTGGCCCTGTGGACGCTGGCGCTGGTGCTGCCCTCCCTCGCCCCGAACCTGCTCACCCTGTGCGTGGCCCTGTTCGCCTACGGCGCCTCGGCCGGCATGTCGGACGTGGCGATGAACGCGCTCGGCGTCGAGGTGGAGAACCGGCTCGACAAGTCGATCATGTCCGGGCTGCACGGCATGTGGAGCGCGGGCGCGCTGACCGGCTCGGCGGCCGGCACCCTCGCCGCCCACCTGGGCGCGGACGCGCGGCTGCACCACGGCCTCGTCGCGGCGGTGCTGACCGTGCTGGGCCTGGTGGCCTGTGCCTGGGTGCTGGACCTCCAGCCCGCCGAGGACGAGGACCCGCCGCCGCGGTTCGCGCTGCCGCCCCGCTCGGCGCTGCTGATCGGCGCGGTCGGGTTCTGCGCGGTGTTCGCGGAGGGCGCGAGCCTGGACTGGTCGGCGGTCTACCTGCGGGACCAGCTGGGGACCTCGGCCGGTCTCGCGGCGGCCTGCACGACGGGCTTCACGCTCACCATGGCCGTGGTCCGGCTCGTCGGGGACAGGGTGGTGGACCGCTTCGGCGCGGTGCGCACGGTCCGGGTGAGCGGCGTGCTGGCCACGCTCGGCGGCCTGCTCGTGGTCGCCGGCGGGCACCCGGCGGTGGCGATGACCGGCTTCGCGCTGATGGGTCTGGGCATCGCGATCGTCGTCCCGCTCTGCTTCGCGGCGGCCGGCCGTGCCGGTTCCAACCCGAGCCTGGCCATCGCGGGCGTCGCCACCATCACGTACACGTCAGGGCTGGTGGCGCCGAGCGCGATCGGCGGCCTGGCGCAGGCGACCAGCCTGATGGTGTCGTTCGGACTGGTGACCGTGCTGGCCTGCTGCCTGGTGGTGTTCGCGAAGGTGCTGCGCGTCGGCGACCGCGACCGGCCGAAGATCAGTCCGCCGAGCGCAGCAGTGCCCGACCGGCGACCCTGAAGGCCTCGCTCCACGGCGCCGGGCGCAGCGTCGCGGAGTCCAGCCGGACCAGTACCCGGGTGCCGCGGGCGTACGTGGTCGCGCCGTCCGCCGAGCAGAACCGGAAGCCGTACGTCAGCCCGGTCGTGCCGAGCCGCTCCAGCCAGAGGTGGACGGCGTACGCGCCCGGCCTGGTGACCGGCGCCTCGTAGGTGATCGTCAGCTCCTTGACCGCGTTGCAGGCGTCGTCGGCCGCCGCCCAGTCGCCCTCGAAGCGGAAACCGTGCTCGGTCCACAGCTCGGCCCAGGCCCGCTCGACCATCACGGGGTAGCGGGCGTTGTGCAGCAGACCGAGCGCGTCCAGGTCGTCGAAGTGGACGGTGACGGGGACGAGCCGGCCGTGGGACAGGGCGGGCGCGGCGGGGGCTTCGGCGGTCACGGGCGGGGCTCCTGGTCTTGCTCGGCTGTGCTCACGTACGGCGGATCGCCTCCATCCTAAGCAGACGCTCAGCGGCATCGGCCCCGGGGAAGGCGCTGGTCAGCAGGGGGCGCGGGACGTGGGACCCGCCGCCACCCCCGACAATGGTGCGGACAGTCCTCACGTACAGAAGAAAGCGAAACCTCACCATGGACCTCGGCGTGCGCTGGAAGCTGCACGGTGACGGGCGCACGCCCGCACCCGGAGCGGTCGTCCGCCCCGACGAACGGCTCTCGTGGCCCCGCACGGCCGGGCTCGGCGCCCAGCACGTGGTGGCCATGTTCGGGGCGTCCTTCGTGGCTCCGGTCCTGATGGGCCTGGACCCCAACCTCGCGATCATGATGTCGGGCGTGGCGACCGTCATCTTCCTCCTCGCCACCCGCGGCCGCGTGCCCAGCTACCTCGGCTGCTCGCTCTCCTTCGTCGGCGTCGCCGCCGTGATCCGGGCGCAGGGCGGCACCAGCGCCACGGTGACCGGCGCGGTGTTCGTCGTCGGCGCCGCGCTGTTCCTGGTGGGCCTCGCGGTGCAGCGGTTCGGGGCGCGGATCATCCACGCCGCGATGCCGCCGATCGTCACCGGCGCCGTGGTCATGCTGATCGGCTTCAACCTGGCCCCGGTCACCGCCTCCACGTACTGGCCGCAGGACCAGTGGACGGCCCTGCTGGTGATGCTGTTCACCGGTCTGGCCGTGGTCTGCCTGCGCGGTTTCTGGTCCCGGATCGCGATCTTCCTGGGGCTGGTCTTCGGCTACGCCCTGTCCTGGGCCCTGGACCGGATCTTCGGGAAGATCCACTCGGTGGACGGCAGCGGCAAGCTCACCGACCACTGGCGGCTGGACTTCTCCGCCGTCGGACAGGCCGACTGGATCGGGCTGCCGTCCTTCCACGGGCCGAGCTTCGAGTGGTCGGCGATCCTGGTCGCCCTCCCGGTCGTCATCGCGCTGATCGCGGAGAACGCCGGGCACGTCAAGGCGGTCGGCGAGATGACCGGCGACTCCCTCGACGACAAGCTGGGCACGGCGATCTCCGCGGACGGCGTCGGCTCGATGCTGTCCACCGCGCTCGGCGGGCCGCCCAACACCACCTACTCCGAGAACATCGGCGTGATGGCCGCGACCCGGGTCTACTCGACGGCCGCCTACTGGGCCGCCGCGGGCTTCGCGCTCCTGTTCGGCCTCTGCCCGAAGTTCGGCGCGGTCGTCGCCGCGATCCCCGGGGGCGTCCTCGGCGGCATCACGGTCATCCTGTACGGCATGATCGGCCTGCTCGGCGCGCAGATCTGGATCAACGCCGGGGTGGACCTGCGCAACCCGCTGAACCTGGTGCCGGCCGCGGCGGGCATCATCATCGGCGTCGGCAACGTCAGCATGAAGTTCACCGACACCTTCTCCCTCAGCGGCATCGCGCTGGGCACCCTGGTCGTCATCACCGGCTACCACGCGCTGCGCGCCTTCGCCCCGGCCCACCTCAAGACGCAGCGGCCGCTGCTGGACGAGGGGACCTCGTCGTACGACGAGGAGACGGGGGGCGAGGGTTCTCAGCGGGCCAAGTCGTAGGCGTACGACGGGGTGAACGTGCCCGGCGTCCCCTTGCAGCCGTCCGACTCCCCCGGCAGCTTCACCCACAGGTAGGCGTCGATGCGGCCCATGCCGGTGCTCAGGGTCGGCGCGCGGCCGATCTTGCGGCCGTCGGGGTCGCACCACTCGCCTTCGGGCGGGGCGCCGTTGCCGTTGCGGCTGGTGTCGATGACGGCGCCCAGGCTCGCCGGGCCGCCGAGGGCGTCGAGGACCGCGCGGTCGTGGGTGATCTCGTCGGCGGTGGTGTGGAAGTTGGAGACGTTGCTGAAGACGCCGTCCGAGGAGTCGGCCGAGGCGGCACCGGCCTGCTTGAGCCACTCCGCCTGCTTGGCGGGCGCGTGCCAGCCGGAGTGGCCCGCGTCGAAGTAGACGCGCGCCTTCGGGTCGGCGTCCTTCACGACCCGGCCGGCCCGGGCCAGGGAGGCGAAGCGGTCGGCCCGCTCACCGGCGGACAGGCACTCGGCCTGGGCCACCGAGTCGGGCTCCAGGACGACGATGACCTCGCCGGAGCCCAGCCCCGCGGCGAAGCGGTCGATCCAGTCGTCGTAGGCGTCGAGGTCCGGCGCCCCGCCCTCCGAGTACCCGCCGCAGTCGCGGCCGGGTATCACGTACGGCACGACCACCGGCACCCGGCCCTGGGCGGCTGCGCCCGAGGTGACCGCGCGGACCCGGGAGGTGATGTCCTCCGGCGTGAAGTCGGCGAACCACACGGCGGCCGGGTGGTCGGCTATGCGGGAGGCGATGACGTCCTGGCGCGGGTCGTCGGGGTGGGCCCGGACCCACTCGAGGACCTGGGAGCCGGGGTGGCGGTAGAGCCCGGCGGGGGCCGCGGTGGTCCGGGGCTCCTTCCGTTCGGTCTTCTTCGGCAAGGGGCTGGGGCTCGTCCTCTCCGGAGGCGAGGGGGAGGGTGAGGCGGAGACCGGGGGCGTCGCGGAGGCGGACGGGGACGGCGTGGCGGGCGGGGGGACCGGCCGCGGCGACCGCGTCACCCGTGTACTCGCCTCGTCCGCGCCACCGCCGCCGTCGTCGCCGAACGCGGTCAGCATGCCGGTCGCGGTGCCGACCGCGACGACGACGGACGCCGCCGCGACCATCGCACTGCGCCGGACGGCACGCCTGCGCTCGGACCTGCGAGCGGCCAGACGCCGGGCACGAAGGCCTGACACGTGCGTTCCCCCTCCCCCGCACGGCGGGCGCGTTCCCCCGTTCTGGGGAAGCGTCGGGCCCGCCGGCACCGCTCCCACCCTAAAGCTGCGACGCTGCCGCCATGGCGCACTGCGAGCAAGTCCCGGCGGCCGTCCGGACGGTGGACACGGTCCTGTCCCGGATGCGCGCCCTCGGCTCCGCGCTGCCCCCGCGGGACGGGGTCGCCGTCTTCAACGGCGTCTACCTGGCCGTCACGGAGGCGGTCGACCGGCACATCGACCACGGCCTGTTCCCGGACGTCCGGGCCGCGATCGCGCTGGACGTGCGGTTCGCGGAGCGCTATCTGGAGGCCGTCGACGCCCTGGAGGGCGGGCGCCGGCCGCCCGCGTGCTGGCGGCCCCTGTTCCAGCTCCGCCGCCATCCCGGCGTACGGCCGCTGCAGTTCGCGCTGGCGGGCATCAATGCGCACATCGGGCACGACCTCGCGCTGGCCGTGGTGGACACCTGTCGTACGCTCGGCTGCGAACCCGTCGACCTGGAGGACGAGTTCGACCGGGTGGGCGGCCTCCTCGTGTCGCTGGAGGAGCGTGTCCGCGACGAGCTGATGCCGGGCCCCGACCTCCTCCAGGTCGCCGACCCGCTGACCCATCTGCTCGGTTCCTGGAGTCTGGAGCGCGCCCGTGACGCCGCCTGGGCCGCGGCCCGGGCGCTGTGGGCGCTGCGCCGGATGCCGGACGTGGCCGGGGAGTTCACCGAGCGGCTGGACGCGGCGGTGGGCTTCGCGGGCCGCATGCTGCTCACGCCGCTGCCGGACCGACCCGGCTGACCCTCCCGGAACTCCCGTGCGTCCCCTGTACGTTGGCCCCTCGGGCAGCATCGCACCCCGACTGCGAAGGAGCACCCCGGCATGACGACCCCGCTCGGACTCGGCCTCCCCCAGATGCGTCAGTACGACATCGGCAAGGACGTCCCGGACGTGGCACGCGCGGCGGAACGGATGGGCTACGAGAGCCTGTGGGTCTTCGAGAGGGCCCTGTTCCCCGAGCCCGCCACTCAGGGGCTGTACGGCATCGAGGGCCTGCCCTGGCCCGACGCCTACCGGAGTGTGGCCGAGCCCCTGGTCACCCTGACCCTCGCCGCCGCGGTCACCGAGAGGGCCCGGCTGGGCACCAGCGTGCTGGTCGCCCCGCTGCACGTGCCGTTCCAGCTGGCCAAGGCGCTGGCCACGCTGGACGCGGCGAGCGGCGGCCGGGTGGTCGCGGGCTTCGGCACCGGCTGGTCCCACGACGAGTACGCGGCGGCGTCCGTACGGCCGTTCGCCGAACGCGGCGCCGCCCTGGACGAGCTGATCGAGGTGTGCCGGGCGGTGTGGGGCCCGGACCCGGTGGTGTACGACGGAGACGTCACGAAGATCGCCTCCGCGGTGGTCGGCCCGAAGCCCGCCCGGCCGATCCCGATCATGCTGGCGGCGGGCAGCGGCCGGGCCCGGCGCCGGCTGGTCGACCACGCCGACGGCTGGCTGCCGACCGGCATGGGCGTCGAAACCGTCGCCGAGCAGTGGCGCCTGCTGCGCGAACTGGCCGAGGAACGCGGCCGTACCGAACCGGTCCGGACCGTGCTGCGGGCCAACGCCCACTACCGGGCGGACGGCCGGACGGACGCCGGCCGCCGCCCCTTCGACGGCAGCGTGGACCAGATCGTGGAGGACCTGGCCGCCCACGCCGAGATCGGGCTCGACGAGATCCTCATCGACCTCCAGGGCTCCCCGCGGGACGCCGAGGAGCTCAAGGACGTCGCCGCCGAGGTGTACGAGAAGGCGCGGGCGGCCGGCGTGTAGCCGGGTCAGTCCTCGGGGAGCTCCACCGGCGCGATGTCGTCGTAGACGTCGCCCGGGCCCGGGTTGGTCGCGTCGGTCTCCCCGCCGAAGTGGTGCATGACGCCCCAGACCGCGTTCAGCGCGGTCTGGACGGCGCCCTCGGCCCAGCCGGCCGTCCAGGAGATGTCGTCGCCCGCGAGGAAGATGCCCCGCTTGTCCTCGGGCAGTCCGTCCTGCATGAAGTGCGTGAACAGACGCCGCTGGTAGCGGTAGTGGCCCGGCAGGTTGGCCTTGAAGGCGCCCATGAAGTAGGGCTCGTTCTCCCAGGAGACCGTCACCGGGTTGCCGATGATGTGCTTCCTGATGTCGACCTTCGGGTAGATCTCGCCGAGCGACTTCAGCATGACCTCCATCCGCTCGTTCGCGGACAGCGGCAGCCACTTCAGGCTGTCGTCGCACCAGGTGTAGGAGAGGCAGATGACGGCGGGCTTGTCGGGGCCGTCGTCGAGCAGGTAAGTGCCGCGGGTCATGCGGTCGGTGAGCGTCATCGACATGACGTCCCGGCCCGTCTCCTCGTCCTTGTCCAGCCAGAACGGCCGGTCGACGGGCACGAACAGCTTCGAGGACTCCATGTAGTGGGTGCGCTCGATCGCCGTCCAGTGGTCGATCGGGAACAGCGAGTCGTCACAGGCGATCTTGGAGAGCAGCATCCAGGACTGGGCGGTGAAGATCGCCGCCCGGTAGGTGCGGATGTCGCCGTCGGCGTCGGTCACGGTGATCCGGTTGCCGGCCGTGCGGTTCAGCCTGGTCACGGCCGGGCGGGGCTCGCCGTCCACGTGCAGGGACTTCAGCGAGGTGCCGTGGGGCCAGTGGACTATCTTCTCCGGCTCGCGCTCCCACAGGCGCAGCGGCAGCTGCTGGGAGCCGCCGACGATGCCGCGGTGGTGGTCGTCGGCCTCGGTGTAGACGACGCGGAGGATCTCCAGGATGGAGTTGGGGAAGTCGGTGTCCCAGCCGCCGGTGCCGAAGCCGACCTGGCCGAAGATCTCGCGGTGCCGGAAGGACTTGAAGGCCTCGGACTCGCAGAGGAAGCCGTAGAAGGTCTGGTTGTCGAGCTTCTCGACCAGCTTCGCCCAGATCTCGCGGATGCGCGGCACGTCGCGCGTCCGCAGGGCGCGGTTCATGTCGGAGAAGTCGGCGCCCTCCTCCAGGCACCTGCCCCAGGCGTCGGCGACGTCCCGGTAGACCTGCGGGAGGTCGTCCAGCGTCTCGGCGTAGTGCGACTCGCCCTTGAGGTCGACGACGGTCGAGGGCGTCGCCTCGGCGAGGGGGTTGGGGAAGGGACGGGTCCGGAGCCCCACCAGGTCGATGTAGTGCTGGAGGGCGGTGGAGGACGGCGGGAAGCGCATCGCGCCCATCTCGGCCGTCAGCGAGGGGTCGCAGCCGTCGAAGCCGACGGTCCGCAGCCGGCCGCCGATCCGGTCGGCCTCGTAGACGACGGGCTTGAGGCCCATCTTCATCAGCTCGTAGGCGGCGACGATGCCGGACAGGCCGCCGCCGATGACGGCGACCTCGGTGCCGTGCTCGGTCGCGGGTATCTGGCCGAGGCCCGCCGGGTGGGCGAGGAAGTCGTCGTACGCGTACGGGAAGTCCGGGCCGAACATGGTGATCGGCGGCTGCCGCTCGTCTGCGTGCTCGATCGCGTTGGGCACCGTGGACGTCATGGGGTACGGACTCCTTGCACAGGTGGAACGGGGGAGGCGACGGTGGTTCAGGCGAGGGACCCGTAGAGGCCGGGGCGGCGGTCCTCCAGATACGGGTTGGCCTCGCGGGAGGCGGCGAGGAAGGCCGGGTCGGCGTCGGCGACGACCAGTTCCTCGGCTCGCCCGGCACGGGTGCGGGCGATGCCGTCGGGTCCGGCGAGCACGGACAGTCCGACGAACTCGAACTCGCCCTCCCGGCCGACCCGGTTGACGTACGCCACGTACATCTGGTTCTCGAAGGCCCGCACGGGCACGACCGACTCGGCGACGAACTGGAACGGGTGCATCTGCGCGGTCGGGACGAGCAGCAGGTCGGTGCCGGCCAGGGCGTGGGCGCGCACGTTCTCCGGGAACTCCACGTCGTAGCAGATCATCAGGCCGACGGTGAGACCGTTCAGCCGGGCCTGGACGACCGGCTGGTCGCCGGGGACGAAGTGCTCCCGCTCGAAGCAGCCGAAGAGGTGGGTCTTGCGGTAGTTGGCCAGGCGGGTGCCGTCGGCGGAGATCAGCTGGACGGAGTTGAAGACGCTCTCGCCGGCCCGCTCGGGGTAGCCGTACGCGACGGCGACGCCGTGGCGCGCGGCGGTCTCCGCGACCGCGTCGGCGGCCTCGCCGTCGGCGGTCTCGGCGAGGCGGCCGATGCCTTCGCCGATCGCGTACCCGGTCAGGAACAGCTCGGAGGTGACGAGCAGCCCGGCCCCCGCGGCGGCGGCGCGGCCCGCGGCCTCGTCGAGGACCTCGAGGTTCTCGGCGGTGGAGCCGGGGCGGCCGGAGCTCTGGAGCAGGGCGGTGCGCATGCGTGTTCCTCGCCGGGGGGAGGGGGTCGGGGGGCCAGATAGACGGTACGGTCGGCGGACTCGGCCGGACAAGAAGGAGCCGTTGCGCGCCGGTGAGCGGATCGTTGCGTCCGCCGGGCGCCCGGCGGCGATTCGTTGCGCGCCCGTCCGCCCCGGCCGCCCCGGCCGCGTGCGGCCCGCACGGTCGGGTCCCGGGACCGGCTGCTCCCTCCGCGACGCGGGAGGAGCCCTGGCCCTTCCCGTCCGGGCCCGCGTTCCTTCGCCCGTCCCTCGTCCGCCCCTCCCCCGTCCCGCGGGCGCGTCCCCGCCCGGCCTCCCCCTCCGCGCGGCAAAGAGCGGTGCCGCCTCGGGCGCGACGCGGCGGGAGGAACGCGCCGGAAGGGTGGCGGCCGCGCTCACCGGCACCGCGAAGCCGTACCGGCCGGCCGGGGACGGCATCGCCTCCGCCTTCGACGCCCCTCCGGCGGCCGAGGGCGAGGACGACCCGCTCAGGGCCACCGGGACCCTGGAGTTCCGCTCCCTGGTTGAACGGCGGGGGGCCGTGCGAAGGCGGACGTCGGCTGCCTGCCGACCGGGGCGACGTGGCCGTCGTGTCCGGTGCCGTCGCCTCCTCCGGCCTGCCCGGCGCCGCGGGCGGGCCGGCCTCAGGGCCCACTGCCTCGGCCGCCACGACCGCCCGGGCCGCGACCGGCTCGCCCGCCGGGACGGACGTCCGCCCCGGTGCGTGGGGGCGGCGCCGTCCGAGAAGGCGAAGAAGGGCACGGGCGGCTTCAGGGCCGTGCCCTGGAGTCCGAAGCCGCGGTCCGGCCCCGGGCGGCCACCAGCGCCACCGCCGTCAGCAGGTACGGCAGCGCGAAGACCGCGAACGCGGTGCCGTGGCCCGTCCCCGTCGCGATCACCGCGTACGCCCCGTACACCGCGACCGTGGCCAGCTCGGTGCCGAGCCCGGCCACCGAGGTCAGGGTCGCCCGGCCGGCCGCGCCGATGCGCCGCTGGAGGCGGGCGTCGGCGAGCACGTGCGCCAGCTGGAAGCCGCCGAAGGCGACGGCGACCAGCGCCAGCCCCGCCGGCGTGCCCGCGCCGGCGCCCACGGCCAGGGCGAGCGCGGCACCGGCGAGCAGCCCGCCGAACCCGGCGTCGCCGAGCCGTTCCGCGGGCCCGGCCAGCAGGCCCCCGGCCGTGGCGCCGGCCCAGATCAGCAGGAGCAGCCACGGCACGGTCGTCCGGGCCACGCCGGTGTCGCGCACCAGCAGGGGCGTGTACTCGTCGAGGGCGCCCCACACGGCGCTCACGGCCGGCACGAGCAGCAGCGCACCGCGCACGGACCGGTCGGCGCGGGCCTCGGCGAGCCCGGACCGCAGGGCCGTGGCCCATCCCTCGCGGTCCCTCACGGGCGTGCGGTGCTCCGGGAACCGGGTCGCCAGCGCCGCCGCCAGCAGGCAGACCAGGATGCTCGCCGCCCCAACGGCCGGGTAGCCGCCGCGGGCGAACACCGGCCCGGCCAGGCCCATCGTGGCCATCACGGCCACCAGTCCGGCCGAGCGGGCCCGGCCCATGACGCGGGCGTACCGGCCGGCGGCGCCGAGCCGGTCCAGTTCGTCGTGGACCAGCGCCTCCAGCGCGCCGGACCCGAGCGCTCCCCCGGCGCCCCACAGCACGAAGCCGAGCGCGAAGGCGCCGTAGGACGGGACGAGCACCCACAGGGCGAAGCCGGCGGCGGTGAGCAGCGGGCCGAGCCCCAGCAGCAGCCGCCGGGAGACGGCGTCGGCCCAGGCGCCGGAGGGCACCTCCAGCAGGACGCCGGTGACCGACCACAGGGCGAAGAGGGAGGAGATCTGCCCGACGGACAGACCGGCGTCGCTGAAGAGCAGCGCGTACACCGGGTAGAGCAGGACGAAGTCGTCGAGGAACGCGTAGCCGTACAGCGTGGCCGCCAGACGCCGGTGGCCGGCGGTCGGCACACGTGCGGGTGTGTGGGTCATGAGGCCTTCCCGAGGGAGCGGATCGGACACCGGAGGTACGGCGTCCGAGGCGGTCCTCGGGGACGGGCACGGCAGGTGGATCAATGTCGCCAGGTCACGGCACCGATGGTAGACGGGAGGGTGCCCCGGGCGCAGCGTTTATGCGGGCGACCCCGACGAGAAGCGCCGCAGCAGCGGCGAGAGCACCAGCACCGACTTGGTGCGCTCGACGAACGGCTCCCCGGCGATCCGCTCCAGGACCCGTTCGAAGTGCCGCATGTCGGCGGCGAAGACCTGGGCGATCGCGTCCGCGTCCCCGGTGACGGTGGACGCGGCCACGACCTCCTGGTACCGCTCCAGGCCCCGCTGGATGGTCTCCGGCGAGGTGTTGCGGCGGCAGTGGATCTCGACGAACCCCTCGGTCTCCCAGCCGAGCGCGGCGGGGTCGACCCGCACGGTGAAGCCGGTGATGGCTCCGGTGGCGCGCAGCCGGTCCACGCGCCGTTTCACGGCGGGCGCGGACAGGCCGACCGACTGCCCGATGTCCGCGTAGGAGCGGCGGGCGTCCTCGGCGAGGGCGTGCACGATGCGTTCGTCGAGATCGTTCAGCACTGCGGGTCGTTCACTTCACTTCTGGTGCGTCCGGACCTGGGAGGCGTCCGGCGTGGCGAGTCGGGAACGGCGATGGCCGTACACGAAGTAGAACACGAGCCCGGCGGCCATCCAGACACCGAAGACCACCCAGGTGACGGTGGACAGGCTGCCCATCATCCAGACGCAGAGGCCGAAGCCCAGGGCGGGCAGCACCGGGGACAGCGGCACCCGGAAGGTGCGCGGCATGTCCGGGCGGGTCCGGCGCAGCAGCACGACGGCCACGTTGACGAGCGCGAAGGCGAAGAGGGTGCCGATGCTGGTGGCGTCGGCGAGCTGCCCGAGCGGGACGGCCGCGGCCAGGACCCCGCAGAACAGGGAGACGATCAGCGTGTTGGCACGGGGCGCGCCGGTCTTGGGGTGGACCTTGGAGAACACCTTGGGCACCAGTCCGTCGCGGGACATGGCGAACAGGACGCGGGTCTGGCCGTAGAGGACGGTCAGCACGACGCTGGCGATGGCGACGACCGCGCAGAACGCCAGGAGGGTGCCCCAGAAGCTCTGCCCGGTGACGTCGGTCATGATCTGGGCGAGGGCGGCCTCGGAGTCGCTGAAGCCCTTCCAGGGCCTCGCGCCGACGGCGACGGCGGCGACGAGGACGTAGAGCAGGGTGACGATGACGAGGGAGAGCATGATCGCGCGGGGCAGGTCTCGCTGGGCGTTCTTCGCCTCCTCACCGGCCGTGGACGCGGCGTCGAAGCCGATGTACGAGAAGAACAGCGTCGCGCCGGCCGCGCTGACGCCGGCCATGCCGAGCGGCATGAAGTGCTCGTAGTTGCCGGAGCGGAAGCCCTGGACGCCGACGGCGCAGAAGAGCACCAGGGCGGCGATCTTGACGACGACCATGATCGTGTTGGCGCGGGCGGACTCGCGGGCGCCGCCCAGCAGGAAGGTCATGGCGAGCAGCACCACGATCAGCGCGGGCAGGTTGAAGATCCCGCCGTCGCCGGGCGGCGCCGACAGGGCGGCCGGGATGGTGACGCCGATGGTGCCGTCGAGGAGTTCGTTCAGGTACTCGCCCCAGCCGACGGCGACGGCGGCGACGGAGACGCCGTACTCCAGGACCAGGCACCAGCCGCAGATCCAGGCGACCAGCTCGCCCATGGTCGCGTAGGCGTACGAGTACGAGGAACCGGCGACGGGGATGGTGCCGGCCAGTTCGGCGTAGGACAGGGCCGAGAAGAGCGCCGTCAGGCCGGCGATGACGAAGGAGAGGGTGACCGCCGGTCCGGCCTTGGGGACGGCCTCGCCGAGGACGACGAAGATGCCGGTGCCGAGGGTGGCGCCGATGCTGATCATCGTGAGCTGCCACAGGCCGAGGGAGCGGCGCAGGCTGCCTCCCTCGCCCTGGCCGCCCTCGGCGACCAGCCGTTCCACGGGCTTGCGGCGCATGAGGCTCGCGACCGGCCCCGGGGACGCGGGGGTGGCCGATGTGTCGTGGTGCGGGGGTGCGCCGTGGTCGAGCACGCATGGACTCCTTTGTCGCTGCCGGTCGCGCCGCCCGGTGTCGAGCGGGCCTTCTCGCGGCGGGCTTCTGGAGCGGCGGGGACCGGCGGCGTCCCTCGCGGGAGCGGGAACCCACCGAGCGGGGTCCTCGCCACGCCACGTACAGCGAAGAACCCTACGAGTGTCGGGTTCCCCCTGGTAATGCAGCAACCTTGCGCGTCTTCGCACGATCGTTGCGTTCGCCGGGGCCAGGCGCGTGTTCGTTGCGCGGGGCCGCCGAGTCGTTGCGCCGGGCGGCTGCCGGGGGAGGCGGAGCGCAGACGGAGCGGCGGGGGTCCGGCCCGGCCGGCGACCGTCCGGACCGCGCGCGAGGGCCCACGCCCCGGCGTCGTCCGCCGCGCCGGGCCCGGTTTCGCCGGCCGGGGTCCCGCCGGGAACGGCGCACGGCCCCCGCTCCTCCCGGGCGACGGGAGGAGCGGGGGCCGTGCGGAACGGCCGCGCGGGTCAGTTCCAGCTGGCGTGCAGCGGCTTGCCCTCGGCGTAACCGGCGGCGCTCTGGACGCCGACGATGGCCTTCTCGGCGAACTCCTCCAGGGAGGCGGCACCGGCGTAGGTGCAGGAGGAACGGACGCCCGCGATGATCGAGTCGATCAGGTCCTCGACGCCCGGACGGGTCGGGTCGAGGAACATGCGGGAAGTGGAGATGCCCTCCTCGAACAGCGCCTTGCGGGCCCGGTCGTACGCCGACTCCTCCGAGGTGCGGTTGCGCACCGCGCGCGCGGAGGCCATGCCGAACGACTCCTTGTAGGGGCGGCCGTCGGCGTCGTGCTGGAGGTCGCCCGGGGACTCGTAGGTCCCGGCGAACCAGGAGCCGACCATCACGTTGGACGCGCCGGCCGCGAGGGCCATCGCCACGTCGCGCGGGTGACGGACGCCGCCGTCGGCCCAGACGTGCTTGCCGTACTTCTTCGCCTCGGCGGCGCACTCCAGGACGGCGGAGAACTGCGGCCGGCCGACGCCGGTCATCATGCGGGTGGTGCACATGGCGCCGGGGCCGACACCGACCTTGATGATGTCCGCGCCCGCCTCGATCAGGTCGCGCACGCCCTCGGCGGAGACGATGTTGCCGGCCACGATCGGCACCCGCGGGTCGAGGTCGCGCACCAGCTTGACGGCGCTGATCATCGACTCCTGGTGGCCGTGCGCGGTGTCGATGACGAGGGTGTCCACGCCCGCGTCCAGGAGCTGCTCGGCCTTGCCCGCCACGTCGCCGTTGATGCCGACGGCGGCGGCGATGCGGAGCCTGCCGTTCGCGTCGGTGGCCGGGGTGTACAGCGTGGCGCGCAGGGCGCCCTTGCGGGTGAGGATGCCGGCCAGGCGGCCTTCCCCGTCGACGGCCGGAGCGTAGCGGCGGTTGGCGGCGTCGAGGGTGTTGAAGGCCTCGCGCGGGTCCATGTCCGCGTCGATCAGGATCAGGTCCTTGGACATGACCTCTTCGAGCTGGGTGAAGCGGTCCACACCGGTCAGGTCGGAGTCGGTGACCACGCCGATCGGCCTGTGGTCCTCGTCGACGACGACACCGGCGTTGTGCGCGCGCTTGGGCAGCAGGGAGAGCGCGTCGGCGACGGTCTGGTGCGGGGCCAGCACGATCGGGGTGTCCAGGACGAGGTGGCGGCTCTTCACCCAGGAGACGACCTCGGTGACGACCTCGATCGGGATGTCCTGCGGGATGACCACCAGGCCGCCGCGCCTGGCCACCGTCTCGGCCATGCGGCGGCCGGCGATGGCGGTCATGTTGGCGACGACCAGCGGGATCGTGGTGCCCGTGCCGTCCGGGGAGCTGAGGTCCACGCCCTGCCGGGAGCCGACGGCGGAGCGGCTCGGCACCATGAAGACGTCGTCGTACGTCAGGTCGTACGAGGGCTGGATGTCGTTGAGGAAACGCACGTGCTGCACATCCCAGTCGATCAGAGGTGGCCCCCGGACAGGTCAGCCAGGGGGAAAGAGCACGTACTTCATTCTCCCATGACCGGTGTCCGGTTATCCCCGGGCAGATCATCCAGGCTGGTCAGCGGCCCCCTTGGAGGAACCTCCAGGGCCCAGGGTCACGAAGAGCCCCGGGCCGCGGTCGGTGGCCTCGGCGAAGACCTCCTCGGCGACGGCCCACTCCTCCGGCCGCGCCCCGGCGTACGCGCGCCAGCCCCGCACGAGGAGCACCAGACCCCGCTCCGCCGCCTCCCCCGGCCAGAGGGACGGGTCGGCCAGGGAGTCGGCGAGCGCGTCCCAGTCGCGGCCGAACCCCGCGGGCAGGCCCAGGACACGGGCGCAGCGGTCCATCAGGCCCGCCTCGTCCGTGACCCCGTCGAGGTCCAGCGTGACCACGAGCCGGCCCGCGGGGTCCTCCGTCATGTCGTGCCCTTCCTCCGGACGTCCGTCAGACGCCGTCCGGGTCCGAGCGGTTGAGCGTCGGCTTCGGCGCCGTGCCCGCCGTCAGCAGGTAGTCGGCGGCCGACGTGTCCGTCACCAGGCTGGTGACCAGTCCGGACCGCAGCACCGCGTCGATGGCCGCCGCCTTGCGCTGCCCGCCCGCGATCGCGACGACCTCGGGGATGCGGCGGAGCTGGTCGGCCGTGACCGTGATGCACCGCTCCCCCAGGTCCCGTCCGACCCGGCGCCCCTCGGCGTCGAAGAGGTGCGCGGACATCTCGGCGGCGACGCCCAGGGAGGCGTAGTGCGCGCGCTCCTCGTCGCTGAGCATGTCGTGCACCGTCGAGATCCCCGGCTCCCAGGAGCCGATGGAGACGCAGGCGACCGTGACCTTGTCGAAGTACTCGAAGGCCCGGGCGATCCCGGTCTGGTGGCGCAGTGCCGCCGCGGTGGCCGCGTCCGGCAGCAGCATCGGCGCGTAGATGGGGTGGGCGTCGCCGCCCGACACCTGGGCGGCGCGGCGGACGGCCTCGACCGAGCCGCGCTCGGCGGTCCCGGCGTCGTACACGCCCGTCAGCTGCACCACCGTGCACGGCGGCAGCCGGTCGAGCGCGGCCGCCATGTGGATCGTGGAGCGGCCCCAGGCGAGGCCGAGCACGTCGCCCTCGTTGACCAGCTCGCCGAGCAGGTCGGCGGCCACCTCGCCCAGGTTCTCGGGGTCGGGTGTCTCCTCTGCCTCGGCCGGGGACTCCACCACGACGGCGTGCCTGAGGCCGTAGCGGGCCCGCAGGGCGTCCGAGCGCTCCGCGTCCAGCTCGGCGGGTACCCGGATCTCGATTCGTACAAGGTCCCGCTCGAGGGCGGTCTCGAGGACCCGGGCCACCTTGAAGCGGCTGACGCCGAACTCCTCCGCGATCTGGATCTTGGACTTGCCCTCGAGGTAGAAGCGGCGGGCCATGGCCGCCGCCTGGACCAGCTCAGCGGGTCCCATCCGCATGGCTGAACGGCCCGCCGACATACCCGACACGGCGATCTCCTCACTGCTGTTCACACTCTGGATTCGCCGTTCATCCTTGCAGATTCGGCGCATTCGATCAGCCCTGATGGGAGCCGTTCACGTTCTGTTCCTCAGTGGTCGCACGTCCAGGACGCCTCGGCCGTCGCCGCCTCGGCCCGGCTGCGCAGTGCGCGTACCGCCTCGGCCGGGTCGGACGCCCCGTACACGGCGGAACCCGCGACGAAGACGTCGGCGCCGGCGTCGGCGCACTGCTCGATCGTGGACGCCGAGACACCGCCGTCGACCTGCAGCCACAGCTCCAGACCGTGCTTCTTGATCAGTTCACGGGTGCGGCGGATCTTCGGCAGCATGATGTCGAGGAACGCCTGGCCGCCGAAGCCCGGTTCGACCGTCATGATCAGCAGCATGTCGAGCTCGGGGAGCAGGTCCTCGTACGGCTCGATCGGCGTCGCGGGCCGCAGCGCCATGGAGGCGCGGGCGCCCTTGGCCCGGATCTCGCGGGCGAGGCGGACCGGTGCGGCGGCGGCCTCGACGTGGAAGGTGACGGAACCGGCTCCGGCCTCCACGTACTGAGGCGCCCAGCGGTCGGGGGCCTCGATCATGAGGTGGCAGTCCAGCGGGGTGTCCGTCGCGCGGGCCAGGGACTCGACGACCGGCACGCCGAGCGTGAGGTTGGGGACGAAGTGGTTGTCCATGACGTCGACGTGGAGCCAGTCGGCTCCCTCGACCGCCTTGGCCTCGTCCGCGAGGCGGGCGAAGTCGGCGGACAGGATGCTGGGGTTGATCTGCGCGGCCATGTCCCCAAGCCTGCCATGCCCTCCGGGGGTGGGGGGCATCGGTCCCCGGGTGGACGCGGTTCGTCCGCCGGCCGCGGTCCGGTGGGGCCGGTCGCGCGGTTCCCCGCGTCCCCCGGGGCGCGCTACGCGGTGCGGCGGACCAGGGCGAGGTACATCGCGTCCGTGCCGTGCAGGTGGGGCCAGAGCTGGATGTCGGGGCCCTCGCCCAGGCCGGGGACGCCGGGGAGGAGGGGGCGGGCGTCGACGAGCTCGGTGCCGGGGTGCTGCTTGAGCACGTCGGCGACGACGGCACGGGTCTCGGCGAGGTGGGGCGAGCAGGTCGCGTAGCCGACGACCCCACCGACCCGCACGGCCTGCAGGGCACTGTGCAGCAGCCCGCGCTGGAGCGGGGCGAATCCGTCCAGGTCCTCGGGGCGGCGCCGCCAGCGCGCCTCGGGGCGGCGGCGCAGGGCGCCGAGGCCGGTGCACGGCACGTCGACCAGGACGCGGTCGAAGCTGCCGGGCCGCCACGGCGGGCGCGTCCCGTCGGCGGCGATCACCTGGTACGGCCCCGGGTTGCCGTCCAGCGCCTTGGCCACCAGCCCCGCCCGGTGCGGCTGCTTCTCGGAGGCCAGCAGGAAGGCGCCTCGCTCCGCGGCCAGGGCGCCCAGGAGCGCCGCCTTGCCGCCGGGTCCCGCGCAGCCGTCCAGCCAGCGCCGGTCGGGCCCGTCCAGGGGCGCGCCCGCCAGGGCGAGCGCGACGAGCTGGCTGCCCTCGTCCTGCACGCCCGCCCGGTTCTCCCGTACGGCCGCCACGGCCCCGGGTTCGCCGCCCTCGCTCAGCCGCACCGCGTACGGCGACCAGCGCCCCGCGACGGCCGCTTCCTCGCCGAGCAGTTCCTCCGGCGTCGACCGGCCGGGGCGGGCGACCAGCGTCACCTCGGGCCGCTCGTTGTCGGCGGCCAGCAGCTCCTCGATGCCGGCCCGGCCCCCGCCCAGCGAGTCCCACAGCGCGGAGACGACCCAGCGCGGGTGCGAGTGGACGACGGCGAGGTGGTCCTCGGGGTCCTCGTCGTAGGGCGGCGCGACCCGCTCGAGCCAGCCGTCGAAGCCGTCCTGGGCGACCTTGCGCAGCACGGCGTTGACGAACTTGGCCCGCCCGTCGCCCAGCACCACGCGCGCCAGCTCGACGGAGGCGGACACGGCCGCGTGGGTCGGGATGCGCGTCCCGAGCAGCTGGTGCACGCCCAGGCTGAGCACGTCCAGCACCGGCGGGTCCACCTCCCGCAGCGGCCGGTCCACGCAGGCGGCGATGATCGCGTCGTACGTCCCCTGCCGGCGCAGCGTCCCGTACACCAGCTCGGTCGCGAGGGCCGCGTCCCGGGCGTCGAACTTCTCGTCGTTCTCCCGCGCCCTGCGCAGCAGCGGCGGCAGGACGAGGTTGGCGTAGGCGTCCCGCTCGTCCACGGCCCTGAGCGCCTCGAAGGCGAGGATGCGGACGGGGTCCTTCTGGGGCCTGCGGTACGGCTTGCCGGGCTTGCGGGGACGACGAGACTGCTCGCTCACGAAAAAGGTGCTCCGGGTGTGGGGTGAAGTGCGCTCACCAGCGTACGCCGGGCCGGTGAGCGGTGATGCGGAGGCGCAGGTCAGCCGCCGAGCAGCTCGCCCTCGGCGATCCGCGCCCCGCGCGCCCAGTCCGCCGCCCGCATCGGCTTCTTGCCCTGCGCCTGCACCCACAGCAGCTCGACGGCGTACGAGCCGGTGCCGACGTGCACGTCGTTCTTGCCGGCCGCGAGCTGCCCCGGGGCGAGGTCGGTGCGGTCGGGCACGGGGACGGCCTGGACCAGTTTGAGCCGCTCGCCGCGGAACGTGGTCCAGGCGCCGGGCGCCGGGGTGCAGCCGCGCACCACGCGGTCGACGCGCAGTGCCGGGGCCGACCAGTCGACCCGGGCGTCCTCGACCGTGATCTTCGGTGCGAGGGTGACGCCCTCGGCGGGCTGCGGCACGGCCTTCAGGCTGCCGTCCTCGATGCCGTCCATGGTGGCCGCGAGCAGTCCGGCGCCGGCGAAGGCGAGCCGGGTCAGCAGGTCGCCGCTGGTGTCGGTGGGGCGGATGGTTTCGGTGACCGTCCCGTAGACGGGCCCGGAGTCGAGGCCCTCCTCGATGAGGAACGTGGACGCCCCGGTGATCTCGTCCCCCGCCATCAGCGCGTGCTGCACGGGTGCGGCACCGCGCCAGGCGGGCAGCAGGGAGAAGTGCAGGTTGACCCAGCCCCGGGCGGGCACGTCCAGGGCCACGCGGGGCAGCAGGGCGCCGTAGGCGACGACGGGGCAGCAGTCGGGCGCGATCCCGCGCAGCCGCTCGAGGAACTCCGGGTCCCGGGGCTTCGCGGGCTTGAGCACCTCGATCCCGGCCTCCTCGGCCCGCTCGGCCACGGGAGAGGCGACCAGCCGGCGCCCACGACCGGCCGGCGCGTCGGGCCGCGTGACGACGGCGGCCACCTCGTGCCGCCCGGAGGCGATCAGGGCGTCCAGGGCGGGAACGGCGACCTCGGGGGTACCGGCGAAGACCAGCTTCATGGGTGGGACGGGCCTCTCGACAGGGCGGATGCGGGGCGACGCCCCAGTCTACGAGCCGTGATCCGGCGGAAGGCCGCCGACGGCGCAGCGCCCGCCGACGCGGGGAGGCCCGGCTTCCCGGCCGACCGGTGACGGGTGGTGCGCGGGTGGGGGACGAAGGGCGGAGGCCGAGGCGCACGCCCCGTCGGGAAGGCGCGCGCATATGCCGCCACGCCCCCACCCCGTGACCGGCGGAGCGCCCACGCGTTGTCAAGGAAGAGTTGACCACAGGGCCGCCCGCGCGGCCCGATTCCTTTCAACGCCGGTTCGAGAGGCTTGTTCATGGCCGACCACGCAACCCACGACGCCCAGGCTCGGGCCAGCCTGCACTTGCTGGTGCGGGACATCGAGCGGGTCCGCCGGCAGGTGGACGCACTGCGCACCCTCACCGCCCAGCTGGGCAACGTCTACCGACCGCGCCGTTCCGGCCCGTCCGCGGGCTTCGTCGTCTACGGCCGCGCTCCCGCACCGACGGTCCGTCTCGCCCAGGAGCTGCGGGACAGCGTCGAGACCCTGGTCACGGCCGCCGTGGACTTCGACCGCTCGCTCGGCTTCTCGTGGGACGCGGTGGGCTCCGCGCTCGGCGTCACCAAGCAGGCGGTGCACCGCCGTTACGGCTCCCGCCGCGCCGCGGCCCGGGCGGCGGCCGAGGCCTCCGAGCCCGCGCCGGAGCCGACGGGCGCCCGCCCGGTCGCCGTGGGCACCGGTCTGCCGGCCGTGCCCACCGTTCCCGCGGCCCGCTCCATGCCGACCCAGCCGACGGCGGGCAGCCCGTCCCTGCGCGACGAGGTCAGGCCGACGGCCTTCCCCGGCCCGCGCAACGGCTGACCCGCCCCCGCCCTCCCGGCACGCTCCGGGAGCGCCGGCCGGCCCCGGCCGGCGCTCCCCACCGGCCCGGGCGGACGTCCCCCTCGGCCGAAGCCCGCCACCGGTGCCGTCGGCACCCCTCCGGTGCCGGCGTCCTCACCCGATGTCGGGCGGGTCGATCCGTACCCACACCGCCGCGTCGCTCCCTCGTGCCGTCCGCGCCGCCTGCGCCGCCTTCAGCGCACCGGCCAGCGCCGCCCCGCTCCCCGGCGGCACCCGGATCAAGGCCCTCTCCCACCGCTCCCCCGGCGGCGGCCCGCCCGCCCGGCGCGGGCGCCCCGGCGCCGTGACGGGGAGCGGCACGGGCCCCAGGACCTCCGCCTCGCGCGGCAGCTCCACCGCTCCGAGGAAGCCGGCCACCGCCTCCGCGGGCCCCGCGACGGACGCCATCCGCGACACCGGCGGAAACCCCAGCTCGGCCCGCTCGGCCAGCTCACGCACCGCATGGCCGACGGGGTCCCAGCGCACCAGCGCCTGCACCGGCCGCAGGGTCGGCTCGGCGACCACGACCACGGTCCCGCCGGCGGACTGCGGGCGCACCAGTGCTGCGGCCGCGAGCCAGCGCCGCAGCGCGTCCTCGCCGGCGCGCAGGTCGGGCCGCCCGAGCATGGCCCAGCCGTCGAGCAGCAGGGCCGCCGCGTAGCCGCCCTCGGCGACGGGTTCGGCGCCGGGGGTGCTCACGACCAGGGCCGGACTCTGCGGCACGGTGTCCAGCACCTGCTCGCGCCCCGAGGTGCGCACCGGCACCGCCGGGAAGGCACGCCCCAGCTCCTCGGCGGTGCGGCGCGCCCCCACGATCTGCGCGCGCAGCCGGAAGCCCCCGCACTCCGGGCAGTGCCAGCCGCCCTCCTCGCGCCCGCACCACCCGCACCGCAGCGCCGGCCCGGATTCCTGCCCCTCCAGCGGCCCCGAGCAGTGCCGGCACCGCGCGGGCGTCCGGCAGGCGGCGCACGCCATCCGCGGGACGTATCCCCGCCGGGGCACCTGCACGAGCACCGGTCCCTGCCGCAGCCCGTCCCTGACGGCCTGCCAGGCGAGGGTGGGCAGCCGCGCGGCCCGGGCGGCCTCGTCGCGGGCCAGGTCGCCGTCCCCCACGGTCCGGACCAGCGGGGCGGTGGCCCGCACCTGCTCCCGGGCCGCGACCAGCGGCCGGGCCCAGCCGGTCTCGACGAGCTGGGCGGCCTCCACCGTGCAGTTCCAGCCGCCCAGCAGGAAGGCGCACCTGTCCTGGGCCGCGCGCAGCAGCAGCACCTCGCGGGCGTGCGGCTGCGGGGCGTGCGGCTCGCCGTGGCTGCCGTCGCCGTCGTCCCACAGGGCGACCAGTCCGAGGTCCCGCACCGGTGCGAACATGGCGGCCCGGGTCCCGACGACGGCCCGTACGGCCCCTCGGCGCACCGCGAGCCACTGCGCGTACCGCTTCTCGGGGCCGGCGTCGGCGGTGAGCACCGCGTGCCGGCCCTCGCCGAGCAGGGCGGTCAGCGCGGCGTCGGCCCGGGCGACCGCCCGCCCGTCCGGGAGGACGACGAGCGCGCCCCGGCCGGAGGCCAGCGTCGCCGCCACGGCCCGCGCCAGTTCCTCGCTCCACCCGGGGCCGGGCAGCGCGTTCCACACCGCGCGCGGCGCGCCGCCCGACGCGAGGGCCGCGACGAACGCGGCACCCTGCTCGTACCGCGCCCAGGACCCCGGCCCGGGCACCGGCGGCGGGGGCAGCGGGTCGGGCGACGTCCGCTTCTCGGCGCGCGCGTTGCGGGGCGGTACGGCGAGCTGCAGCACGTCGGCGAGGCTGCCGGCGTAGCGGTCGGCGACGGCCCGGGCGAGACCGAGCAGCTCCGCGTCGAGCACCCGCTCGGGCGAGACGACCTGGGCCAGCGCTGCCAGCGGTCCCGAGTAGTCGGACTCCGCGAGCCGCTCCACCAGGAAGCCGTCGATGAGACCTCCGCCCTCGCGCCGCCCGTCCCGCACCCGGTGCCGTCCGGCCCCGAACCGCACCCGCACCCGCACGCCCGGCTGGGCGTCGGCGTCGAGTTCCTCCGGCACGGCGTAGTCGAAGTACCGGTCGAGGTGGAGCACGCCCTTGTCGACCAGCACCCGGGCGACGGGCAGCTCCTCGGCGAGCGCGGCACCGCGCCAGGTCCGCGGCTTGGCCCGCGGCGCCTTCGCCCTGCGCACGCTCTCCCGGATGAGCGCGAGCTGCTCGGGGGGCGCGTCGTCGGCGCCACCGCCCGCCGGTTCGTTCTCGCTGCTCACGCCTGCATTCTTACCAAAGAGCACTGACAACCGACGGCGCCCCGGTCCTCACCGCCCGGTTCCGGACGCGCCGAGGCCCGGCGCCCCCACCGGGGACACCGGGCCTCGTGACGTGCCTTGGAACGGAGTCGCTGTTACAGCCCCGCCGCCTCGCGCAGCGCCTCGACGCGGTCGGTGCGCTCCCAGGTGAAGTCGGGCAGCTCACGGCCGAAGTGGCCGTAGGCGGCGGTCTGGGCGTAGATCGGGCGGAGCAGGTCGAGGTCGCGGATGATGGCGGCCGGGCGGAGGTCGAAGACCTCGTCGATCGCCTTCTCGATCTTCTCCGCGTCGATCTTGGCGGTGCCGAAGGTCTCCACGAACAGACCGACCGGCTCGGCCTTGCCGATGGCGTAGGCCACCTGGACCTCGCAGCGGGAGGCGAGGCCCGCCGCGACCACGTTCTTGGCGACCCAGCGCATCGCGTACGCCGCCGAGCGGTCCACCTTGGACGGGTCCTTGCCGGAGAAGGCACCGCCGCCGTGGCGGGCCATGCCGCCGTAGGTGTCGATGATGATCTTGCGGCCGGTCAGGCCGGCGTCGCCCATCGGGCCGCCGATCTCGAAGCGTCCGGTCGGGTTGACCAGGAGCCGGTAGTTCTCGGTGTCGAGCTTGATGCCGTCGTCGAGCAGCGCCTTCAGCTCCGGCTCGACCACGAACTCCTTGATGTCCGGAGCCAGCAGCGACTCCAGGTCGATGTCGCTGGCGTGCTGCGAGGAGACGACGACCGTGTCGAGGCGGACGGCCTTGTCGCCGTCGTACTCGATGGTGACCTGCGTCTTGCCGTCGGGGCGCAGGTAGGGGATCGTGCCGTTCTTGCGGACCTCGGACAGGCGCTTGGACAGGCGGTGCGCCAGGAAGACCGGCAGCGGCATCAGCGTCGGCGTCTCGTCGGACGCGTAGCCGAACATCAGGCCCTGGTCGCCCGCGCCCTGCCGGTCCAGCTCGTCCTCGTCGCCCTCGACCCGGGACTCGTACGCGGTGTCGACGCCCTGCGCGATGTCCGGGGACTGCGCGCCGATCGACACGGACACGCCGCAGGAGGCGCCGTCGAAGCCCTTCTTCGAGGAGTCGTAGCCGATCTCCAGGATCTTGCCGCGCACCAGCGTGGCGATGTCCGCGTAGGCCTTGGTCGTGACTTCGCCGGCCACGTGCACCAGGCCGGTGGTGATCAGCGTTTCGACGGCGACCCGGGACGTCGGGTCCTCGCGCAGAAGCGCGTCGAGAATGGTGTCGCTGATCTGGTCAGCGATCTTGTCGGGGTGACCCTCGGTCACGGATTCCGAGGTGAACAGGCGACGGGACACAACGCTCCCTGGGGTTGCAGCGGCTGCTGGCTGATCATTGGCGGACGGCGCGAGGAGCTGCACCCGGCGACGTCCGAGAACAGTTTATCGGTCGCACTCGGCCGCGGACTCACCCGTCTCAGCTCTCGGAAGGGCTGTGACCTGCGGCACGGGCATTCTGCACAATGCGGAGGGCCGTTGGCCAGGCTCGCCACGCCCGAATGCGCGGGGTCCGCGAGCACCGGTGAACGAATGGGTCATTCAGCCGAGCCGTTCCGCCACGAGGTCCCACACCGTGTCGGCCAGGGCCTCCTTCGGGCCGCGCGCCACCGGGGTCTCGCTGCCGTCGGCACCGAGGACCACGGCCTCGTTCTCCTCCGACCCGAAGGTCTTGCGCTCCCCGACCTCGTTCACCACGAGGAGGTCGCAGCCCTTGCGCTTCAGCTTGGTCCGGCCGTTGGCGAGGACGTCGTCCGTCTCGGCGGCGAAGCCGACGACGACCTGCCCGGGGCGGGCCCGGTCGGCGGAGATCTCCGCGAGGACGTCCGGATTGCGCACCAGCGCGATCGCGTCCGGTTCCCGGTCGTCCTTCTTCTTGATCTTTCCGGCGGCGTAGACCGCCGGGCGGAAGTCCGCGACCGCGGCGGCCATGACGACGGCGTCGGCGTCCGCCGCCGCGCGCAGCACGGCCTCGCGCAGCTCCACGGCGGTGCCCACCGGGACGACGTCCACGCCGGCCGGGTCCGGCAGGGACGCGTTCGCCGCGATCAGCGTGACGCGGGCGCCCCGGGCGGCGGCGGTGCGGGCGAGGGCGTAGCCCTGCTTGCCCGAGGAGCGGTTGCCGAGGAAGCGGACGGGGTCGAGGGGCTCGCGGGTGCCGCCGGCGCTGACGACGACGTGCCGTCCGGCCAGGTCGGGCCCGGTCACGCCCCGGGCGAGGACGCGGCGGCACAGCTCGAAGATCTCGACCGGGTCGGGGAAGCGGCCCTTGCCGGTGTCGACGCCGGTGAGGCGGCCGACGGCCGGCTCGATCACGACGGCACCGCGGCGGCGCAGCGTCGCCACGTTCTCCTGGGTGGCCGGGTGCTCCCACATCTCCGTGTGCATGGCGGGCGCGAAGACGACCGGGCAGCGGGCCGTGAGCAGGGTGTTGGTCAGGAGGTCGTCGGCGAGGCCGTGGGCGGCCTTGGCGAGCATGTCCGCGGTGGCCGGGGCGACGACGACGAGGTCGGCGTGCTGGCCGATGCGCACGTGCGGGACCTCGTGGACGTCGTCCCACACCTCGGTGGAGACGGGGTTGCCGGACAGGGCGGACCAGGTGGCGGCGCCGACGAAGTGCAGCGCGGAGGCGGTGGGGACGACGCGCACGTCGTGTCCCGACTCCGTGAGCCTGCGCAGCAGCTCACAGGCCTTGTAGGCGGCGATGCCGCCGCTGACCCCCAGAACGACCTTGGGCTTGTCCACCATCTCTCCCGGACCTCGGAATGCGTATGCCCCCATCACACACCACAGGCCCGGCAGTCGGACTGCCGGGCCTGTGGAAAAGTCAGCTTGAGGCTGAAAATACTACTGCCGGTACTACTGCGCCGGGCCCTCGATGGCCTCGGACGTCAGCAGGCCCGCGTTGATCTCGCGCAGGGCGATCGAGAGCGGCTTCTCGTGGACGTGGGTGTCGACGAGCGGACCGACGTACTCGAGGAGGCCCTCGCCGAGCTGCGAGTAGTACGCGTTGATCTGACGGGCCCGCTTGGCCGCGTAGATCACGAGGCTGTACTTCGAGTCCGTGGCCTCGAGGAGCTCGTCGATCGGCGGGTTGATGATGCCCTCGGGCGCGGAGATGGAAGAGGACACGCTCTACCTTCCGATGGATGGGAAAGATTCAGTCGGCTGATCGGCCGGGGTCGGTGGACCTGTCGCGATCACACGACGTTCGTCAAGGCTAGCAGCTCGCGCGCCACGTCCTCGACGGAGGTGTTCACCAGGGTCTCGTCGAACTCCGGCTCGGCCGCCAGCTCGACCTTGGCCGCGTCGAGGCGACGCTCGATCACCTCCGGCGGTTCGGTGCCCCGGCCGGTGAGCCTGCGCACCAGCTCCTCCCAGGAGGGCGGGGCCAGGAACACCAGCTGGGCCTCCGGCATGGACGCGCGGACCTGCCGCGCGCCCTGGAGGTCGATCTCGAGCAGCACCGGCTCACCGGCCTCCAGGCGCTCCAGCACGGCGGTGCGGGGCGTGCCGTAGCGGTTGCCCGCGAACTCGGCCCACTCCAGCAGCTCGCCGTTGGCGATCAGCTTGTCCATCTCCTCGTCGGTGACGAAGAAGTAGTGGACGCCGTGCTGTTCCCCGGGCCGGGGCTTGCGGGTCGTCGCCGACACCGAGAGCCAGACCTCGGGGTGTTCCTTGCGCATATGGGCGACGACCGTGCTCTTGCCGACCCCCGAAGGGCCGGAGAGCACGGTCAGCCGCGGACGAGCGTCCGGGGGTACGGGGGACGTCCCCCGGGGTGTTGCAGCCATGCAGCGATTATTCCAGCAATCGCGCGGTGCCCGGGACTCAGGAGCCCGTGCTGCCGAACTCACGCTCCAGGGATGCGATCTGGTTGGAACCGAGACCCCGCACGCGGCGGCTCTCGGAGATGCCGAGCCGCTCCATGATCTGCTTGGCGCGGACCTTGCCCACGCCCGGCAGGGACTCGAGGAGGGCGGAGACCTTCATCTTGCCGATGACGTCGTTCTCCTGACCCTGCTTGATGACCTCGTGGAGGGAGGCGCCGGAGTGCTTGAGTCGATTCTTGACCTCGGCCCGCTCCCGGCGAGCCGCGGCGGCCTTTTCGAGCGCGGCTGCGCGCTGTTCAGGGGTAAGGGGCGGAAGAGCCACGCCTACGTCACCTCGGATGTCGAACTGTCGGATACGGACCGGTGAGGAACCTAGTCGCCCCACACCTGGTGAGCCACGAGCAACACGCTCGCCCGTTGACTCTCGACGGAGACTAGCGGTCAAGTCCGCCAGAGTCAGCGAGAACAGCGGAAAAGTCCTGGTCAGCCTCCGCCAGGACGGATATTTAGGACATACTGCCTCGGATTCGGGGATGTATCCAGGGTCAGGCCGCGTTGACCGCCTCGCCGATCTCCTCCGCGAAGCGGTCCGTGGCACTCCGCAGCGCGGCCACATCGGGACCGTGGCGCAGAACACCCCGGCTGACGTTGGGAACGACGTTGCGCACCGCGGCGCCGAAGACCCGCGGCAGGTCCGCCGGCGTGGCTCCCTGGGCGCCGATCCCGGGTGCCAGGAGCGGGCCGCCGATGTCCAGGTCGTACGAGGAGAGGTCGCCGAGCGTGGCGCCGACCACCGCGCCGAAGGAGCCGAGGGGCCGCTCCCCCGCGTTCTCGGCCGCCAGGTGCGCCAGCATGGTCGCCCCGACGTTCCGTCCGTCGGCGCGCGTGGCGTGCTGGACCTCGCCGCCCTCCGGGTTGGAGGTCAGCGCCAGCACGAACAGCCCCGCGCCGTTGGCCCGCGCCAGGTCGACGGCGGGCTTCAGCGAGCCGTAGCCGAGGTACGGGGAGACCGTCAGCGCGTCCGAGAACAGCGGGGCGCCCTCGCGCAGGAAGGACTCGGCGTACGCGGTCATGGTCGAGCCGATGTCGCCGCGCTTGGCGTCCATGACGACCAGCGCGCCGGCCTCCCGGGCCTCCTGGACCGACTTCTCCAGGACGGCGACGCCGCGCGAGCCGAAGCGCTCGAAGAACGCGCTCTGCGGCTTGAGGACGGCGGCCCGCTCGGCCACCGCCTCGACGACGGTGCGGCTGAAGCGCTCCAGGCCCGCCACGTCGTCGTCCAGGCCCCACTCGGCGAGCAGGGAGGCGTGCGGGTCGATGCCGACGCACAGCGGGCCGCGTTCGTCCATCGCGCGGCGCAGCCGGGCGCCGAAGGGTTCGGGTGCCGTCGTGCCGGTCATCGGGAGTTCCTCACGTCGGCGCCGACCGCGTCGGCGAGGGTGGCGTACGGGCTCTGCCGCAGTCGGGCGGCGAGACCCTTGTGGATGGCGCGAGCGTAGAACGGCCCCTCGTAGATGAAGGCGCTGTAGCCCTGGACCAGCGTGGCCCCGGCCAGGATGCGCTGCCAGGCGTCCTCGGCGGTCTCGATGCCTCCGACGCCCACCAGGGTGATCCGGTCGCCCACGCGCGCGTACAGGCGGCGCAGCACCTCCAGGGAGCGCGCCTTGAGGGGAGCGCCGGAGAGGCCGCCGGTCTCCTCGACCAGGGAGGGCGCGGACCGCAGGCCGAGTCCTTCGCGCGCGATGGTGGTGTTGGTGGCGATGATGCCGTCCAGCCCGAGTTCGACGGCCAGGTCGGCGACCGCGTCGACGTCCTCGTCGGCGAGGTCCGGCGCGATCTTGACCAGCAGGGGCACGCGCCGCGCGGGCACCGCCCGGTCGGCGGCCTCGCGGACGGCGCTCAGCAGGGGGCGCAGCGCCTCGGTGGCCTGGAGGTTGCGCAGGCCGGGCGTGTTCGGGGAGGAGACGTTCACCACCAGGTAGTCGGCGTACGGCGCCAGCCGCTCGGCCGACTTCACGTAGTCGCCGACGGCCTCCGCCTCCGGTACGACCTTGGTCTTGCCGATGTTGACGCCGACGACGGTCCGGAAGACGGGGTTGCGGGAGGCCAGGCGGGCGGCGACGGCCCGTGAACCGTCGTTGTTGAAGCCCATGCGGTTGATCAGCGCCCGGTCCTCGACCAGGCGGAACAGCCGCTTCTTGGGGTTGCCGGGCTGCGGCTCCCCCGTCACCGTGCCGATCTCGACGTGGTCGAAGCCGAGCATGGCCATGCCGTCGATGGCGACCGCGTTCTTGTCGAAGCCCGCGGCGAGCCCGAAGGGGCCGTGCATCCGCAGGCCCAGGGCCTCGGTGCGCAGCTCCTCGTGGCGCGGCGCGAGCGCGGCGGCGGCGAAGGTGCGCAGCACGGGGACGCGGGCGGCGAGACGGATCCAGCGGAAGGCCAGGTGGTGTGCCTGCTCCGGGTCCGTCCGGGAGAAGAAGAGCTTGAAGAAGATCTTGTACATGTGTCCTCGTGAAGCCTCACGAAGAGCCCCTCGGGGCTCTTGAAGAGAAGGGCTCATGAAGAGGGGGACACCGTTTCCGGTGTCCCCCTCGGGGCCGCTAGTCGCGGGCCGCGGTCAGGAACTCGGCGTGTTCCTGCAGTGAGCGCACTCCCACGTCCCCGCGGTTGAGGGCGTCGATGCCCTGGACCGCCGCGGCGAGCGCCTGGACCGTCGTCAGGCACGGCACGGACCGCGCCACGGCCGCCGTGCGGATGTCGTAGCCGTCGAGGCGGCCGCCGGTGCCGTACGGGGTGTTGACGATGAGGTCGACCTCGCCGTCGTGGATGAGCTGGACGATGGTCTTCTCGCCGTTCGGGCCGGTGCCCTCGGACTGCTTGCGGACCACCGTGGCGTTGATGCCGTTGCGCCGCAGGACCTCGGCGGTGCCGGAGGTGGCGAGCAGTTCGAAGCCGTGGGCGACCAGCTCACGGGCCGGGAAGATCATCGAGCGCTTGTCGCGGTTGGCGACCGAGATGAACGCCCGTCCCTTGGTCGGCAGCGGCCCGTAGGCGCCCGCCTGCGACTTGGCGTACGCCGTGCCGAAGACGGAGTCGATGCCCATGACCTCGCCGGTGGAGCGCATCTCCGGGCCGAGCACCGTGTCGACGCCGCGTCCGTGGATGTCCCGGAAGCGGGACCACGGCATCACGGCCTCCTTGACGGAGATCGGCGCGTCCAGCGGCAGCTCGCCGCCGTCGCCGTGCTTGGGCAGCAGGCCCTCGGCGCGCAGCTCGGCGATGGTCGCGCCGAGCGAGATGCGGGCGGCGGCCTTGGCCAGCGGCACCGCGGTCGCCTTCGAGGTGAAGGGGACGGTACGCGAGGCGCGCGGGTTGGCCTCCAGGACGTAGAGGATGTCCCCGGCCAGCGCGAACTGGATGTTGATCAGGCCGCGCACGCCGACGCCCTTGGCGATGCCCTCGGTGGAGGCGCGCAGCCGCTTGATGTCGAAGCCGCCGAGCGTGATGGGGGGCAGGGCGCACGCCGAGTCGCCGGAGTGGATGCCGGCCTCCTCGATGTGCTCCATGACGCCGCCGAGGTACAGCTCCTCGCCGTCGTACAGGGCGTCGACGTCGATCTCGATCGCGTCGTCCAGGAACCGGTCGACCAGGACCGGGCGGGACGGGCTGATCTCGGTCGACTCGGCGATGTACGCCTCGAGGCGGGTCTCGTCGTAGACGATCTCCATGCCGCGTCCGCCGAGCACGTAGGACGGACGGACGAGGACCGGGTAGCCGATCTCGTCGGCGATGGCCTTGGCCCCGGCGAAGGTGGTGGCGGTGCCGTGCTTGGGGGCGGGCAGACCGGCCTGCGCCAGGACCTGGCCGAAGGCGCCGCGGTCCTCGGCGGCGTGGATGGCCTCCGGGGGGGTGCCCACCACCGGCACGCCGTTGTCCTTGAGCGCCTGCGCCAGGCCCAGCGGGGTCTGGCCGCCGAGCTGGACGACGACGCCCGCGATCGGGCCGGCCTGCGCCTCCGCGTGGACGATCTCCAGGACGTCCTCCAGGGTGAGCGGCTCGAAGTACAGCCGGTCGGAGGTGTCGTAGTCGGTGGAGACGGTCTCCGGGTTGCAGTTGACCATCACGGTCTCGTACCCGGCGTCGCTCAGCGCGAAGGAGGCGTGGACGCAGGAGTAGTCGAACTCGATGCCCTGGCCGATGCGGTTCGGGCCGGAGCCCAGGATGATCACCGCGGGCTTCTCGCGCGGCGCGACCTCGGTCTCCTCGTCGTAGGACGAGTAGAAGTACGGGGTCTTCGCGGCGAACTCGGCGGCGCAGGTGTCGACCGTCTTGTAGACCGGGCGGATGCCGAGCGCGTGCCGCACCTCGCGGACGACGTCCTCGCGCAGGCCGCGGATCTCACCGATCTGCTGGTCGGAGAACCCGTGCCGCTTGGCCTCGCCGAGCAGGTCGGCGGTCAGCTCGGGCGCCTCGGCGAGCTCGTCGGCGAGCTCCTTGATGAGGAAGAGCTGGTCGACGAACCAGGGGTCGATCTTCGTGTACGCGAAGACCTCCTCGGGCGTGGCACCGGCGCGGATGGCCTGCATGACGGCGTTGATCCGGCCGTCGGTGGGCCGGACGGCCTCTTCGAGCAGGGCCGTCTTGTCGCCGGGCTCGCCGACGAAGGTGAACTGGCTGCCCTTCTTCTCCAGCGAGCGCAGCGCCTTCTGGAAGGCCTCGGTGAAGTTGCGGCCGATGGCCATGGCCTCGCCGACGGACTTCATGGTGGTCGTCAGCGTCGAGTCCGCCGAGGGGAACTTCTCGAAGGCGAACCGCGGGGCCTTCACGACCACGTAGTCGAGCGTCGGCTCGAAGGAGGCCGGGGTCTCCTGCGTGATGTCGTTCGGGATCTCGTCCAGCGTGTAGCCGACGGCCAGCTTGGCGGCGATCTTCGCGATCGGGAAGCCGGTGGCCTTGGAGGCGAGGGCGGACGAACGCGACACACGCGGGTTCATCTCGATGACGATGACGCGGCCGTCGGCCGGGTTCACCGCGAACTGGATGTTGCAGCCGCCGGTGTCGACGCCGACCTCGCGGATGATCGCGATGCCGACGTCGCGGAGGATCTGGTACTCGCGGTCGGTCAGCGTCATCGCGGGCGCGACGGTGATCGAGTCGCCCGTGTGCACGCCCATGGGGTCGAAGTTCTCGATGGAGCAGACGACCACGACGTTGTCGTTCTTGTCGCGCATCAGCTCCAGCTCGTACTCCTTCCAGCCGAGGATGGACTCCTCCAGGAGCACCTCGGTGGTCGGCGAGAGGGTGAGGCCCTGTCCGGCGATGCGGCGCAGCTCCTCCTCGTCGTGCGCGAAGCCGGAGCCGGCGCCGCCCATGGTGAAGGAGGGGCGGACGACGACCGGGTAGCCGCCGAGCGTCTCGACGCCGGCGAGGACGTCGTCCATGGAGTGGCAGATGACCGAGCGGGCGGACTCGCCGTGCCCGATCTTCTTGCGGACCTCCTCCACGACCTCCTTGAACAGGTCGCGGTCCTCGCCCTTGTGGATCGCCTCCACGTTGGCGCCGATCAGCTCGACGCCGTACTTCTCCAGGACACCGTTCTCGTGCAGCGAGATCGCGGTGTTGAGCGCCGTCTGGCCGCCCAGGGTGGGCAGCAGCGCGTCGGGCCGCTCCTTGGCGATGATCTTCTCGACGAACTCGGGGGTGATCGGCTCGACGTAGGTGGCGTCGGCGATCTCCGGGTCGGTCATGATCGTCGCCGGGTTGGAGTTCACCAGGACGACGCGCAGGCCCTCGGCCTTGAGCACGCGGCACGCCTGGGTGCCGGAGTAGTCGAACTCGGCGGCCTGGCCGATGACGATCGGGCCGGAGCCGATGACCAGGACGGACTGGATATCGGTGCGCTTAGGCACGCTGGCCCTCCATCAGGGAAACGAAGCGATCGAACAGGTATGCGGCGTCGTGCGGACCGGCTGCCGCTTCGGGGTGGTACTGGACGCTGAAGGCCGGCCTGTCGAGGAGCTGGAGGCCCTCCACCACGTTGTCGTTGAGGCAGACGTGGGAGACCTCGGCGCGGCCGTAGGGGGTGTCGGAGACCTTGTCGAGCGGGGCGTCGACGGCGAAGCCGTGGTTGTGCGCGGTGACCTCGACCTTGCCGGTCGTACGGTCCTGCACCGGCTGGTTGATGCCGCGGTGGCCGTACTTCAGCTTGAAGGTGCCGAAGCCGAGGGCGCGGCCCAGGATCTGGTTGCCGAAGCAGATGCCGAACAGCGGGGTGCCGCGCTCCAGGACGCCCTGCATGACCGAGACCGGGTGGTCGGCGGTGGCCGGGTCGCCGGGGCCGTTGGAGAAGAACACGCCGTCCGGGTCGACGGCGTAGACGTCCTCGACGGTGGCCGTGGCGGGCAGGACGTGCACCTCGATGCCGCGCTCGGCCATGCGGTGCGGGGTCATGCCCTTGATGCCGAGGTCGACGGCGGCGACAGTGAACTTCTTCTCGCCGATCGCCGGGACGACGTACGGCTCGGTGGTGGCGACCTCGGCGGAGAGGTCGGCGCCGCTCATCTCGGGGGCCTGGCGGACCTCGGCGAGCATGGTGCCCTCGTCGGGCAGCGCGTTGCCGGAGAAGATGCCGACGCGCATGGCGCCGCGCTCCCGCAGGTGGCGGGTGAGGGCGCGGGTGTCGATGCCGGAGATGCCGACGACGCCCTGGGCGGCGAGCTCCTCGTCCAGCGTGCGCGTCGAGCGCCAGCTGGAGGGCACGCGGGCGGGGTCACGGACCACGTACCCGGAGACCCAGATCTTCCTGGACTCCATGTCCTCGTCGTTGACGCCCGTGTTCCCGACGTGCGGGGCGGTCATCACGACGACCTGACGGTGGTACGACGGGTCGGTGAGGGTCTCCTGGTAGCCGGTCATGCCGGTGGAGAACACGGCTTCGCCGAAGGTCGCCCCCACGGCCCCGTAGGCGCGGCCGCGGAAGACCCGGCCGTCCTCCAGGACGAGTACGGCGGGAGTCCTGTGGGCTCCCCTGGTGGAGGTCGTCATCGTGCGCCTTCCGTTTCCGTCTTGTTGATCATGTCGTTCAGGGTGTCGACCCACTCGTTGTGCCCGGCCGCGTGGTCGGAGCGGAAACCGGAGTCGATCAGTTTGTCGCCGTGCGCCCAGGTGACGATCAGCAGACCGCCTTCCGTGAGCACCTTGCCGGCGATGCCTTTGTCCAGCCGGGCCCCGCGCAGCGCGGCGACGGGGACGAAGAAGTCGGTCGCGCCGGGGCGTACGACGTCCAGTCCCGCGTCCGTCAGCGTGAGCTCGGCCCGGCTCCGGGTGCCCAGGCCCTGCGCCACGATGCGGTCGAGCCACTGACCGGCGGTGGTGGAGCCGTGGTAGCGGCCGCTCATCGTCAGTCTCGCCGGGCCCGGCTCGTCCGGCACGGTGGGCAGGTCGGGCAGGTCGCCCTGGAGGGTGCTGCGCCACTTCCAGCCCTCGCGCATCAGCCAGTAGACGAGCGCGACGAACAGGCCGAGGCCGACGACCCAGCCGAGGCGGGCGGCCCAGTCGGTCACTTCCGCCGATTCCTTCTCGGCGGCCAGCAGGATTACAGGTGTCACGTGAGCTTCCCGTCGACGAGCGTGGCCTTGCCCCGCAGCCACGTGTGCGTCACACGGCCCGGCAGCTCACGCCCCTCGTACGGGGTGTTGCGACTGCGCGAGGCGAAGCCCGCGGGGTCCACCCGGCCACGGTATGCCGTGTCGACGAGGGTGAGGTTGGCGGGCTCACCAGCCGAGACGGGACGGCCGTGTCCGGCGGCCCGTCCGATCCGCGCCGGCGTGAAGGACATCCGGTCGGCGACGCCGGCCCAGTCGAGCAGGCCCGTGTCCACCATGGTCTCCTGGACCACCGACAGCGCGGTCTCCAGGCCGACCATGCCCATGGCGGCGGCGGCCCACTCGCAGTCCTTGTCCTCGTGCGGGTGCGGGGCGTGGTCGGTGGCGACGATGTCGATCGTGCCGTCCGCCAGCGCCTCGCGCAGGGCGTGCACGTCCCGCTCGGTGCGCAGCGGCGGGTTGACCTTGTAGACCGGGTTGTACGACCGCACCAGCTCGTCGGTGAGGAGCAGGTGGTGCGGGGTGACCTCGGCGGTGACGTCGATGCCGCGGGACTTGGCCCAGCGGACGATCTCGACGCTGCCGGCGGTCGACAGGTGGCAGATGTGGACGCGGGAGCCGACGTGCTCGGCGAGCAGCACGTCGCGGGCGATGATCGACTCCTCGGCGACGGCGGGCCAGCCGCCGAGGCCCAGCTCGGCGGAGACGACGCCCTCGTTCATCTGGGCGCCCTCGGTGAGCCGGGGCTCCTGCGCGTGCTGGGCGACGACGCCGCCGAAGGCCTTCACGTACTCCAGGGCGCGGCGCATGATCACGGCGTCGTGGACGCACTTGCCGTCGTCGGAGAAGACGGTGACGCCGGCCGCGGACTCGTGCATGGCGCCCAGCTCGGCGAGCTTGGCGCCCTCCAGGCCGACGGTGACGGCGCCGATGGGCTGCACGTCGCAGTAGCCGGACTCCTGGCCGAGCCGCCAGACCTGCTCGACGACGCCCGCGGTGTCGGCGACCGGGAAGGTGTTGGCCATGGCGAAGACGCTGGTGTAGCCGCCGCTCGCCGCCGCGCGGGTGCCGGTGAGGACGGTCTCGGAGTCCTCCCGGCCGGGCTCGCGCAGGTGGGTGTGCAGGTCGACCAGGCCGGGCAGCAGCACCTGGCCGGCGGCCTCGACGACCTCGGCGCCCTCGGTGCTCAGTCCCGTGCCCACCCCGGCGATGACGCCGCCGTCGATCAGCACGTCCTGCGGCTCGCCGCCGAGCACCTTCGCACCACGGATCAGGGTCTTGCTCATCTTCTTACTTCTCCTCGGAGGTGCGGGCGTGGATGACGGCGGGCTCGGTCTTCGCACCGAACTCGGCGCCGCCGAGCAGCAGGTAGAGGACGGCCATCCGGATGGAGACGCCGTTGGCCACCTGCTCGACGACGGTGCAGCGGTCGGAGTCGGCGACCTCGGCGGTGATCTCCATGCCGCGGACCATCGGGCCGGGGTGCATCACGATGGCGTGTCCGGGCATCTTCGCCATGCGGTCGCCGTCGAGGCCGTACCGGCGGGAGTACTCGCGCTCGGTCGGGAAGAACGCGGCGTTCATGCGCTCGCGCTGCACGCGCAGCATCATCACCGCGTCGGACTTCGGCAGGGTGGAGTCGAGGTCGTAGGAGACCTCGCAGGGCCAGGTCTCGACGCCGACCGGCAGCAGGGTCGGCGGGGCCACGAGGGTGACCTCGGCGCCGAGGGTGTGCAGCAGGTCGACGTTGGAGCGGGCGACGCGGCTGTGCAGGACGTCGCCGACCAGGGTGACGCGGCGGCCGTCGAGGTCCTTGCCGAGACCGGTGTCGCGGCCGACCAGGCGGCGGCGCATGGTGAAGGCGTCCAGCAGGGCCTGGGTGGGGTGCTGGTGGGTGCCGTCGCCGGCGTTGATGACGTGGGCGTCGATCCAGCCGGAGGTGGCCAGGCGGTACGGGGCGCCGGAGGCGCCGTGACGGATGACGACGGCGTCGACGCCCATCGCCTCCAGGGTCTGGGCGGTGTCCTTCAGGGACTCGCCCTTGGAGACGCTGGAGCCCTTGGCGGTGAAGTTGATGACGTCCGCGGACAGGCGCTTCTCGGCGGCCTCGAAGGAGATCCGGGTCCGGGTGGAGTCCTCGAAGAAGAGGTTGACGACGGTCCGGCCGCGCAGGGTGGGCAGTTTCTTGATCGGCCGGTCCGCGACCCGGGCCATCTCCTCGGCGGTGTCGAGGATCAGGACGGCGTCGTCGCGGGTGAGGTCGGCGGCCGAGATGAGATGACGCTGCATCTGTCAGGCTCCGTAAGGCGATTCATGCGGAAGAGCGGGATAATTCGGGCGGCCGGGTGCGCGCGGGGGCACACCGAGCGGGCGTACGGCACCGGTGAGGGCGTACGCCGGGGCTACGGGTGGGCGCCCGGGGTGTCCGGCTTGGCACCGAGCAGCACGGTGTCGCGACCGTCCTCCTCGGCGAGCTGGACCTTGACCGTCTCCCGCAGCGACGTGGGGAGGTTCTTGCCGACGTAGTCGGCCCGGATGGGCAGTTCGCGGTGGCCGCGGTCGACGAGGACCGCGAGCTGCACCGCGCGCGGGCGGCCGATGTCGTTCAGGGCGTCCAGGGCGGCGCGGATGGTGCGGCCGGAGAAGAGGACGTCGTCGACGAGGACGACCAGACGGCCGTCGATGCCGTCACCGGGGATCTCGGTGCGGGCCAGTGCGCGCGGGGGCTGCATGCGCAGGTCGTCGCGGTACATGGTGATGTCGAGCGAGCCGACCGGCACCGTGCGCTCGGTGATCCGCTCCAGCTTGTCGGCGAGCCGCCGGGCGAGGAAGACGCCCCGGGTCGGGATGCCGAGGAGCACCACGTCGTCGGCGCCCTTGGCGCGTTCGACGATCTCGTGGGCGATACGGGTCAGCACCCGCGCGATGTCGGGCCCTTCGAGAACGGGCCGGGCGTCGGACTGCGCGCCCTGCTGCCTGCTGTCCTGCTTGTCCATACGAAACGGACCTCCTTCTCCGCCTCACGGGACGGACCTTAAAGGACGTCGGATTTGCGCCACCTACGGTATCAGGCCCGCGGGACCGCCCCGATCGGGCCCCGACACTCCCCCGTCACTCCCGCGCCACGTCCGCGTCACCCGTTCGCAGCAACGGCCCGCGGGTGGCACGGAAGGGTCGGTGCGGACCGTTCGGCTTGACGCAGAAGAGTAACGCTGCGTAACCTCACAGTGAGTTACCAGCCGCGCGGCAGACAACACAGCCGGCCGCGTCGACACCTTGTCCGGGGAGCCATATGTCCAGCGAATACGCCAAACAGCTCGGGGCCAAGCTCCGGGCCATCCGCACCCAGCAGGGCCTTTCCCTCCACGGTGTCGAGGAGAAGTCCCAGGGCCGCTGGAAGGCGGTCGTGGTCGGGTCGTACGAGCGCGGTGACCGTGCCGTGACCGTGCAGCGCCTCGCCGAGCTGGCGGACTTCTACGGCGTTCCCGTGCAGGAGCTGCTGCCCGGCACCACCCCCGGTGGCGCCGCCGAGCCGCCGCCGAAGCTGGTCCTGGACCTGGAGCGGCTGGCCACGGTGCCGGCCGAGAAGGCGGGTCCGCTGCAGCGGTACGCGGCCACGATCCAGTCGCAGCGCGGCGACTACAACGGCAAGGTGCTCTCGATCCGCCAGGACGACCTGCGCACACTCGCCGTCATCTACGACCAGTCGCCCTCGGTCCTCACCGAGCAGCTGATCAGCTGGGGCGTCCTGGACGCGGACGCGCGCCGCGCGGTGGCGTCCCACGAGGACGCCTGAGCGCCAGCAGAAACGTGCCGCCGGGGTGGCCGGAAGCCTGAGGCTTCCGGCCACCCCGGCGGCGTATGCGACTGCCGAAGGAACGGCGAGCACGAACAGACGCCGGGGGCCTGCGGCGACCGTCGTCGGTCGCCGCAGGCCCCCGGCGTCTGTGTCCGTCTCCGTCAGGCCTCGTCACGGCGCAGCGAAGGCTTCAGTTCCTTCAGCCGGCCGAGCAGACCGTTGACGAACGCCGGCGACTCGTCCGTGGAGAACTCCTTCGCCAGCTGCACCATCTCGTCGAGGACGACGGCGTCCGGGGTCGCGTCGACCCAGATCAGCTCGTACGCACCGAGGCGCAGGATGTTGCGGTCGACGACCGGCATGCGGTCGAGCGTCCAGCCGACCGAGTACTGGGCGATGAGCTCGTCGATGCGCTTCGCGCGCTCGGCGTAACCCTCGACGAGCTCCATCGTGTACTCGCTCACCGGCGGCTGCCGGGTGTCGGACCGGGAGTGCCGGACCCAGTCCGCGAGGACCGTCAGGACGTCGGCGCCGCGCTGATCGCCCTCGAAGAGGATCTGGAAGGCGCGTTTGCGGGCCGTGTTGCGAGCAGCCACGGTTAGCTGTTCACCCGGCCGAGGTAGTCGCTCGTACGGGTGTCGACCTTGATCTTCTCACCGGTGGTGATGAAGAGCGGGACCTGGATCTGGTGGCCGGTCTCCAGCGTGGCGGGCTTGGTGCCGCCGGTGGAGCGGTCGCCCTGGACGCCCGGCTCGGTCTCCTGGACGGTCAGCTCGACGGCGGCCGGCAGCTCGACGAAGAGCACCTCGCCCTCGTGCTGGGCGACGGTGGCGGTGAAGCCCTCGACAAGGAAGTTGGCGGCGTCGCCGACGGCCTTGCGGTCGACCATGAGCTGGTCGTAGGTCTCCATGTCCATGAAGACGAAGTAGTCGCCGTCCATGTACGAGAACTGCATGTCACGCTTGTCGACAGTGGCCGTCTCGACCTTGACGCCGGCGTTGAAGGTCTTGTCGACGACCTTGCCGGAAAGCACGTTCTTGAGCTTGGTGCGCACGAAGGCCGGGCCCTTGCCGGGCTTGACGTGCTGGAACTCGACGACGGACCAGAGCTGGCCGCCTTCGAGCTTGAGCACCATGCCGTTCTTGAGGTCGTTCGTGGAAGCCACGGTTGCGGAATCTCCTGGACTGACGTGGACGACCCCGGTGCCGGCATGCGCACAGCGCGAGGCTAGAGCGCGAGCAGCTCCTTGGTCGTGATGGTGAGTAGCTCGGGTCCGCCGTCCGCCTCGGGGCGCACGACGAGCGTGTCATCGATCCGGACACCGCCCCGGCCCGGGAGGTGGACCCCCGGTTCGACGGTGACCGGCACACAAGCGTCCAGTTTACCCATGGCCGCCGGGGCCAACTGCGGGTCCTCGTCGATTTCGAGTCCCACACCGTGACCGATGAGGGCCGGAAGGTTCTCCGCGTACCCCGCGGAGTCCAGTGTCTGGCGGGCGGCGCGGTCCACATCACGGCAGGCGGCGCCGGGTACGAGGGCCTCCCGGCCGGCCCGCTGCGCGGAGAAGACGAGGTCGTACAGCTCGATCTGCCAGTCGGCCGGCGAGGTGCCGATGACGAACGTACGGCCGATCTCGCACCGGTAACCGCGGTACGTCGCGCCCAGGCAGACGGAGAGGAAGTCGCCCTCCTCCACGCGCCGGTCGGTGGGCCGGTGGCCGCGGCGCCCGGAGTTCGGGCCCGTGCCGACGGAGGTCGGGAAGGCGGGGCCGTCGGCGCCGTGGTCGACGAGGCGGCGTTCCAGTTCCAGGGCGAGGTGCCGTTCGGTGCGGCCGACGAGGATGGACTCCAGCAGCTCGCCGAGGGCCTGGTCGGCGATCTCGGCGCCGATCCGCAGGCAGGAGATCTCCTCCTCGTCCTTGACCACCCGGAGCTGCTCGACCGCTTGGCCGAGGTCCGTCAGGCGCAGCCCGGGCGCGGCCGAGCGCATGGCCCGCTGCCGGGCGACGGTGAGGTGGTGGTCCTCGGTGGCGAGGGACTCGGCGCCCTGGGCCGCGGCGAGACCGGCGGCGGCGACGGCGGGGTCACCGCCGGGGCCGGGCAGGGAGCGCAGCGGCAGAGCCTCGTCGGGCCTGCCCTCGGTGGGCCGCTCGTCCGGCGGGCCGGAGCACACCAGGAGGTCCTCGGTCTTGCCCAGCAGCAGCACGGCGCCGTGCGGGGCGGCTCCCGCGAGATAGCGCACGTTGGCGGGCCGGGAGACGAGCGCCGCCGCGCTGCCGCCCGCGTTGCAGCGTTCTCGTAGACGCGTCCGGCGGGCCGCGTACACCTCTGACATGACCCGAGCCTAAGAGCGCCGCCCGGGGGGCGCCGCTCGGGAGGGCCGAGTGGGCGGTGCGCTTGGGTACGCAGGGTGCGCGGTCGGGGTGGGGACGGGCGTCGTCCGGCGGCCGACGGCCGGCGGGGGCTCGTCGCGCGGTTCCCCGCGCCGCTTCGGGGCGCCCCTCCGCCCCCTGCGTCACCAGCTCGGTGGGCTGGCTATCGAGCGGGACAGGACCTCGTCCAGGACCTGGGCCGTCTCCGGGACGTCGAGCTGGGAGTTGTCGATGATCGGAAGGCCCGAGCCGTACCAGCCGGCCATGCGGCCGTGGATGCGGGCGACCTCCTCGTCGGTGAGCCGCCGGTTGCCGCTGCGCTCGGCGTTGCGCTCCAGGACGACGTCCAGTCCGGGCAGGAGGACGACCGGGAGCAGGCCGGGGCCGACGTGCCGCTTCCAGCCGCCGAGCCCGACGACCGGGCGGTCCGGGAAGACGGCGTCGTCGAGGATGCACGAGATGCCGTTGGCGAGGAAGTTGCGCGCGGAGAAGCCGCAGGTGCGGCGGGCGAGGCGGTACTGGGCCTCGGAGTTCTCGTTCCACCCGGACTGGGGGTCGGCGAAGCCCGAGCGGACCCATTCGCGCACGTCGTCGAGGCTGATGTGGGCGGTGGGGACCCTGCGGTGGTCCGCCCAGTACTTGGCGACGCTGGTCTTGCCCGCGCCGGCGGGGCCGATGAGCAGCACCGCGAGGGTGGTGGTGGCCGGGTCGGGCACGGCGGCCGCGGCGGGCGGCACGCCAGGCGCGGCGACGGGACCGCCGGGGGGCAGCGGGACGTGTCCGGTGGTGTCCGGCACGGGCTGCGGCGCCGGGGCCTGGTGCGGGGCCCCGGGGTGCGGGGTCCGCACGGGGTGTCCCGGCGCCACGGGCGGGGGCACGGGGGCGGGACCCTGGTGCGGGCCCGGGTGGTGTGCGGCCGGGGACCAGCCGACGGCCGGTCCGTGCCCCGGCTGAGGGGGCGGCGGCAGCGGAGAACCCACTGCGTGCTGCATCCGGTGCCACTCCGTCTCGTACAGGCGATGGGCGCTGACAGCGGGAGGGGTACCCGCTCTCCCCCACAGCCTAAAGGGCGTGGGAGGGGCCCCACCCGAACGGTACCGTCCCCGGCCGTCCTCGGGTGAACGGCCGGGGGCGGCCCGAAGTGCCCGCCCCGCGCGATGGACCGGACGGAAGGTACGAGGGGGGACCTACTGGCCCACCTCGCCGTAGGCGGCGAGGAGGACGGCCGGGTCGGGGCCCTCCAGGACGGTGGGCTTGGCCAGGCCGTCCAGGACGATGAAGCGCAGCAGGTCGCCGCGGGACTTCTTGTCGACCTTCATGTTCTCCACCAGCTTGGGCCACTGGTCGTAGCGGTAGTGGAGCGGCAGGCCGACCGCTTCGAGGATGCTGCGGTGGCGGTCGGCGGTGGCGTCGTCCAGCCGGCCCGCGAGGCGGCCCAGTTCGGCGGCGAAGTGCATGCCGACGGAGACGGCGGCGCCGTGGCGCCACTTGTAGCGCTCGTTCTTCTCGATGGCGTGGCCCAGGGTGTGACCGTAGTTCAGGATCTCCCGCAGGCCCGCCTCCTTCAGGTCGGAGGAGACGACCTCGGCCTTGACCTTGATGGAGCGCACGATCAGCTCGGCGGTGTGCGGTCCGGCCGGGGTGCGCGCGGCCTGGGGGTCGGACTCGATCAGGTCCAGGATCGCCGGGTCGGCGATGAAGCCGGCCTTGATGACCTCGGCGAGGCCCGAGACGTAGTCGTTGACCGGGAGGGAGTCCAGGGCGGCCAGGTCGCACAGGACACCGGCCGGCGGGTGGAAGGCGCCGACGAGGTTCTTGCCCTCGGCGGTGTTGATGCCGGTCTTGCCGCCGACGGCCGCGTCGACCATGGCCAGCACGGTGGTCGGGACGGCGATCCAGCGCACGCCGCGCAGCCAGGTCGCGGCCACGAAGCCGGCGAGGTCGGTGCTGGCGCCGCCGCCGACGCCGACGATGACGTCGGTGCGGGTGAACCCGGACTGGCCGAGCGCCTTCCAGCAGTAGGCGGCGACCTCGGCGGTCTTGGCCTCCTCGGCGTTGGGCACCTGGACGGCGATCGCCTCGTAGCCCTGCTCGGCGAGGTCGGCACGCAGCGCGTCACCGGTCTCGGCGAGCGCCTCGGGGTGGATCACCGCGACCCGTTTGGCCTTGGGGCCGATCAGCCCGGCCAGCTCGCCCAGGAGCTGACGGCCCACCAGGACCTCGTAGGGCTCGGAACCCGCGGTCCCCCCGACCTGGATCCGGGTGACTTCCTCGCTCATGCTTCTTTCAACTCCAGTGCGTCCAGGACCGCTTGCGTGACTTCTTCGGGCGTGCGTCCGTCGGTGGCGACGACGGCCGTCGCGACCTCCTCGTAGAGGTGGCGGCGGGCCTCCATCAGCTCGCGCCACTGCTTGCGCGGGTTGACCGCCAGCAGGGGGCGCGCGGCGTTCAGGCCGGTGCGCCTGACCGCCTCCTCGACGTCCATCGACAGGTAGACGACGCGCTGCCCGGCGAGCAGGCCGCGGGTGTCCGCGTCGAGGACCGCGCCGCCGCCGAGGGCGAGGACGCCGTCGTGAGCGGCGAGGGCCGTGCGCACGGCCTGCTTCTCCAGGGCCCGGAAGGCGGCCTCGCCCTCGTCCACGAAGATCTCGGCGATGGTCCGTCCCTGGGCGGAGACGATGTCCTCGTCGGTGTCCCGGTACGCGGCGCCGAGGCGCTCGGCGAGCAGTTGCCCGACGGTGGACTTGCCGACGCCCATCGGTCCGACCAGGACGATCAGCGGGGTGCTCATCGGACGGCCAGGTTGTCGAGGTACGAGGTGACGTTGCGGCGGGTCTCGGTGACGCTGTCGCCGCCGAACTTCTCCGCCACCGCGTCCGCGAGGACCAGGGCGACCATCGCCTCGGCGACGATGCCGGCCGCCGGGACCGCGGAGACGTCGGAGCGCTGGTGGTGGGCCTGCGCGGCCTCGCCGGTGGTCACGTCCACGGTCCTCAGGGCGCGCGGCACGGTCGCGATCGGCTTCATCGCGGCGCGGACCCGCAGCAGCTCACCGGTGGAGAGGCCGCCCTCGGTGCCGCCGGCGCGTCCGGAGACGCGGCGGATGCCCTCGGGCGTGCCGACGATCTCGTCGTGCGCCTTGGAACCGGGCACCCGGGCCAGCTCGAAGCCGTCGCCGATCTCGACGCCCTTGATGGCCTGGATGCCCATCAGGGCGCCGGCCAGCCGGGCGTCCAGCTTGCGGTCCCAGTGCACGTGCGAGCCGAGGCCGACCGGGACGCCGTACGCCAGCACCTCGACCACACCGCCGAGCGTGTCGCCGTCCTTGTGGGCCTGGTCGATCTCCGCGACCATCGCCTTGGAGGTGTCCGCGTCCAGGCAGCGCAGCGGGTCGGCGTCCAGCCTCTCGACGTCCGCCGGGGTGGGGTACACGCCCTGCGGGGCCTTCACGGAGCACAGCTCGGTGACGTGGCTGACGATCTCGATGCCGGCCGTCTCCTTCAGGTACGACCGCGCCACGGCGCCCAGGGCCACCCGGGCGGCCGTCTCCCGCGCGGAGGCGCGCTCCAGGATCGGCCGGGCCTCGTCGAAGCCGTACTTCTGCATGCCCGCGAGGTCGGCGTGGCCGGGCCGGGGGCGGGTCAGCGGGGCGTTGCGGGCCAGGCCCGCCAGCACCTCGGGGTCGACCGGGTCGGCCGCCATGACCTGTTCCCACTTCGGCCACTCGGTGTTGCCCACCATGATCGCGACCGGGGAGCCGAGGGTGAGGCCGTGCCGGACACCGCCGAGGAAGGTGACCTCGTCCCGCTCGAACTTCATCCGCGCACCGCGACCGTAGCCGAGCCGCCGCCTCGCCAGGTGGTCCGCCACCATGTCCGTGGTGATCGGCACGCCGGCGGGCAGTCCCTCCAGCGTCGCGACGAGTGCGGGACCGTGGGACTCCCCCGCGGTCAGCCAGCGCAACCTGCTCAACGGTGCTCCTCAGTGCTCGCGCCCGGTACTGCCCTGCGTACACGTCTCCTCGCGTACGGCGACGGCGCGACCGGGTGCGCGGAGCCGGCCCGCCACCTCCGATCCTCCCACGTCCGGCCACCGGAACCGCCCGTCGGTCCATCTGACGGACGGGCGGGCTCGGGCGGAGCCGCCGCCCCGACGGCGCCGGGGAGCGCGGGGACCGAGGAGATTGGCACCGTTCGGCTGCGGCCGGGGCGATGCCCGCGGCGGCGCGCAGGACCGAGGTGGCCGGCTTCGCGGCACGGCCGGGGCCGCCGAAGCCGCCCCGGTCGGCGCACCGCTTCGCGCCGCGCGCCGGCGGCCGGTCCGGTGCTTCAGCCCGGTCGGGCAGGACGCGACGACGGCCGGGCGCCCAGGGCGAGCGCCGTGAGCCGCACCCGGTCGGGCAGGAAGCCCGGCACGGCCTCGTCTGTCCGGGACTCGGCGGATGCGAGGGGCACGCCCGTGGGCAAGGACCGTCTTCCCCTCCCGGTTCCGCCCCCGCGCAACCGGGCGGATCCTAGCGTTCCGCGAGGGCGCGCTCGCCTGCCTCCCGCATGGCGGCCAGCGGGGCCGGGGCCCGGCCCGTCATCTGCTCGACCTGGAGCACCGCCTGGTGCAGCAGCAGGTCGAGGCCGCTGACCACGGCACCGCCGTACGCCGACCAGCGGGCCGCGAGGGCGGTCGGCCAGGGGTCGTACAGCACGTCGAAGAGGGTGCCGGGCATCTCCGGCACGGCGGAGGCCAGCGCGTCGGTGGTGCCGGCCGGCGTGGTGGCCACGACCAGCGGGGCGTGCAGCGCCTGCCCGGCGTGCGCCCAGTCGGCGATGCGCACGTCGACGTCCAGCCGCTCGGCCCAGCCCCGCATCTCGGCGGCGCGTGCCTCGCTGCGCACGTACACGGTGACCTCGCCCGTGCAGACCCGGGCCAGGGCGGCCAGCGCGGAGGAGGCGGTGGCGCCGGCGCCGAGGACGGCGGCGGTGTCGACCTTCTCGATGCCGTGCTCGCGCAGGGCGGCGACCATGCCGGGAATGTCGGTGTTGTCGCCGGTCCTGCGGCCGTCCTCGGTGAGGACGACGGTGTTCACGGCGTCCACCGAGGCCGCCGTCTCGCTGATCTCGTCGAGCAGCGGGATCACCGCCCGCTTGAGCGGCATGGTCAGCGACAGTCCCGCCCATTCCGGGCCGAGCTCCTCGAAGAAGCCCGGGAGCGCCTCCTCGTCGACGTCGAAGCGGTCGTACGTCCAGCCCTCCAGGCCCAGCTCCGCGTAGGCGGTGCGGTGCAGCACCGGGGAGAGGGAGTGGGCGATCGGCGAGCCGAGCACGGCCGCCCTCTGCGCCCCGGCCCTAACTGGCATTGAACTTTTCCTTCAGCTTCAGGAAATCGTCGTGGTTCTTCGCGAATTCGGTCTTGTCCATGCCGTCGGTGGCCACGAAGTAGATCCAGCCGTCGTTCGTGGGGTCCACCGACGCCTGGAGCGCCTCGTCACCGGGGTTGCTGATGGGTCCCGGCGGCAGACCCGTGTTGGTGTAGGTGTTGTACGGGTCCTTGTCGCGGTTGATCTCGGACTCGCCGATGTGGATGTTGCTCTGGCCCTTGGCGTAGTTGTAGCTCGAGTCGAACTGGAGCAGCCGGTTGGTCTCGGTGTTGTCGGGCTTGAGCCGGTTGTAGATGACCTCGGACATCTTGCGGAAGTCCTCGTGGGTCTTGCCCTCGGCCTGCACCATGCTGGCCACGGTGAGCAGTTCCCAGGGGCCGTCCAGACCGAGGCTCTCCGCCTTCGACTCCAGGCCGAGCTCCGTGTACCGCTCGTTGGCCCGCGCCACCATCTGCTTGAGCACGTCCTCGGGCTTCTGGCCCTTGGCCGCCGGGTAGCTGGACGGGAAGAGGAACCCTTCCAGCGGGTCCTTGGTGTTGCGGTGGTTCAACGCCCAGTCGGGCAGGCCGAGGTTCTTCCACTGGGCCTCGGCGACCTTCGCCGTGGTGCCCTTCTTCACCCCGAGCTGCTCGTCGACCTTCGCGTAGACCTGCACGTTGCGCCAGCCCTCGGCGATGATCAGGTTGCTGCGGCTGGCGGGGCTGAGCAGGAGTTCCACCGCGGCCGCGGCCGACATCTCCTTCTGCAGCGTGTACACGCCGTCCTGGATGCTCTTGCCCTCGGGATTGCTCTGCTGGGCGCTGATGAAGGCGTCGACGCTCTTCACCACGCCCTGGCGCTTGAGCTCCTGGCCGATCGTCGCTCCGCCCGCCCCCTTGGGGATGGTGACGGTCACCTTCTCGCCGTTGCCGTTGCCCGCGTAGTCCGGGGCCGCGCCGAAACGATCCTGGTAGAACTGCAGGCCGAAGTAGCCGACGCCCGCGACGCCGCCGCCGAGCACCAGGCAGACCACGAGACAGGCGAGGCCGCTGCGGCCCTTCTTGGGCTTGCCGCCCCGGCCCCTGCGCTCACCGCGGCCACCCCGGCCGCCGTCGGGGTCACTGGCGTCCCCGTCGGCGACGGGTGCCTGCTCGCCCTCGTCGGAACCGGGGTCCTGGTCGGTGCTCCGCGGTTCGGGATCGGTGCGCCGGCGGCCGGGCGGCTCCGGCGGCGGGTACGCCTCCGGGGTGCCGTAGAAGTCGGGCTGCTCCGCGCCGTAGACGGCGTTCTGCTGGCCGTAGGGGTCCGACGGGTCGCCCGGGTACTGCGCGTGAGGGTGCTCGCCGGTCCCCCAGCCGCCGCCGTCGTGGCCCTGGCCCTGGCCCTGCTGAGAATGCGCCTGGGCCGCGTACTGCTGGTCGTACTGCGGCTGACCGTACTGGTCGTACTGCGGCTCGGGGGGCTGCTGACCGTACTGGTCGTACTGCGGCTCGGGAGGCTGCTGACCGTACTGGTCGTACTGCGGCTCGGGAGGCTGCTGACCGTACTGGTCGTACTGCGGCTGACCGTACGCGCCCTGGCCGCCGTCACCGCCCCAGTCGCCGTACTGCGGCTGCTGCTGCTGCTGCGGATAATGCTGCAGCTGGCCGCCGTAGGGGGGCTGCTGACCCGCCTGGGCCTGCTGCCCGCCCCATCCGCCGTCCCCGTACAACGGGTCCTCCGGATGCCACGGTTCGGAGCCTGGGCCCCGGCCATACTCAGTCATCGATCCCCTAGAGCCGCGAGGCGGCGGTCCGCGCGGCCTGCCATGGGGGCCGGCTTCCGCTCCGCCTCTTGCTGTGCGGGGGCTGTTCGAACGCCGCCGCATCGCGCGGAACGTTACCGTATCGCGATCAGATGACCACTTCGACGCCCTCGCCGGGTGCATTGCCTGACACCCGTTCGGATTCCAGCGCCTGCTGGAGGATGATCACGGCGGCGGCCTGGTCGATGACCGATCTCCCCTTCTTGGACTTCACGCCCGAGGCGCGCAGCCCCTGGCTCGCCGTCACGGTCGTCATCCGCTCGTCGACCAGCCGTACGGGGACGGGCGCGATGCCCTCGGCCAGTTCCTGGGCGAAGCCCCTGACCTTGGCCGCGGCCGGGCCCTCGCCCCCCTTGAGGGAGCGAGGGAGACCGACGACGACCTCGATGGGCTCGTACTCCTCGACCAGTTGGCGCAGGCGGCGGTGTGCCGCCGGGACGTCGCGCCCGGGGACGGTCTCCACCGGGGTGGCGAGGATCCCGTCGGGGTCGCACGAGGCGACCCCGATACGGGCGTCCCCGACGTCGATCGCGAGACGGCGGCCTCTGCGCATCGCCCGCCCTACTTCGCGGTCTCGGCGACGAGGCGCTCGACGGCGTCGACGGCGTCACCGATGGCGGCCGGGTTCTGGCCGCCGCCCTGGGCGACGTCCGGCTTGCCGCCACCGCCGCCGCCGAGGGTCTTGGCGGCGGTGCGCACCAGGTCGCCGGCCTTCAGGCCGCGCTCGCGGGCCGCCTCGTTGGTGGCGATCACGGTGAGCGGCTTGCCGTTGGCCGTCGTGAAGAGGGCGACCACCGCGGCCCGGCCGCCCTGGATGCGGCCGCGCACGTCGAGGACCAGCTTGCGCAGGTCGTCGGCGGTGGTGCCGTCGGGGACCTGACCGGTCACCAGGGCGACGCCGCGCACGTCCTTGGCGGAGTCGGCGAGCGAGCCGGCGGCCTGGAGGACCTTCTCGGCGCGGAACTTCTCGATCTCCTTCTCGGCGTCCTTGAGCTTGCCGAGCATGGCGGAGACCTTCTCCGGGAGCTCCTCCGGACGGCCCTTGATCAGCTCCTGGAGCTGGGCGACGACCGTGTGCTCACGGGCGAGGAAGTTGTAGGCGTCCACGCCGACCAGGGCCTCGATGCGGCGCACCCCGGAGCCGATGGACGACTCGCCGAGCAGCTTGACCAGGCCGAGCTGGGCGGTGTTGTGCACGTGGGTGCCGCCGCACAGCTCCTTGGAGAAGTCGCCGATGGTCACGACGCGGACGCGCTCGCCGTACTTCTCGCCGAACTCGGCGATGGCACCCTGCTTCTTGGCCTCGTCGATGCCCATGACGTCGGCGCGGACGTCGAGGTCGCGGGCGAGCACCTCGTTGATCTTCTGCTCGACGTCGGTCATCACGGCCGTCGGCACGGCGGACGGGGAGCCGAAGTCGAAGCGGAAGCGGCCGGGCTGGTTCTCGGAGCCTGCCTGGGCGGCCGTCGGGCCAAGGGCGTCGCGCAGGGCCTGGTGGGTGAGGTGGGTGGCCGAGTGGGCGCGGGCGATGGCCTTGCGGCGCCGGTCGTCGATGGAGGCGTGGGCCTTGGCCCCGACGGTGATCTCGCCGACCTGGACGACGCCCTTGTGGACGTAGACGCCCGGGACCGGCTTCTGGCAGTCGCGGACCTCGATGACGGCGCCGGAGTCGGCCTTGATGCGGCCGGTGTCGCCGATCTGGCCGCCGCCCTCGGCGTAGAAGGGGGTGCGGTCGAGGACGATCTCGACCTCGTCGCCCTCGGTGGCGGCCGGGGAGGAGACGCCGTCGACGAGGATGCCGACGATCGTGGACTCGCCCTCGGTGTCGGTGTAGCCGATGAAGTCGGTGGCACCGGCGCGGTCGGCGATCTCGCGGTAGGCGCCGAGGTCGGCGTGGCCGGTCTTCTTGGCCTGGGCGTCGGCCTTGGCGCGCTCCCGCTGCTCCTTCATCAGGCGCCGGAAGCCGTCCTCGTCCACGGACAGCCCCTGCTCGGCGGCCATCTCCAGGGTGAGGTCGATCGGGAAGCCCCAGGTGTCGTGGAGCAGGAAGGCCTTGTCGCCGGCGAGCACGGTGCCGCCGGAGGCCTTGGTCTCACTCACGGCGGTGTCGAGGATGTTGGTGCCGGCCTTCAGCGTCTTGAGGAAGGCGTTCTCCTCGGCGAGGGCGACCTTCTCGATCCGCTCGCGGTCGGTGATCAGCTCGGGGTACTGCTGCCCCATCATGCCGATCACGACGTCGATCAGGTCCTTGACGACCGGTCCGGTGGCGCCGAGCAGGCGCATGTTGCGGATGGCGCGGCGCATGATGCGGCGCAGCACGTAGCCGCGGCCCTCGTTGCCGGGGGTGACGCCGTCGCCGATGAGCATCACGGCGGTGCGGATGTGGTCGGTGACCACGCGCAGGGAGACGTCCGAGGCGTGGGCGTCGCCGTAGGCCACGCCGGTCAGCTCGGTGGCCTTGTCGATGACGGCCATGGAGGTGTCGATCTCGTACATGTTCTGCACGCCCTGCAGAATCATGGCGAGGCGTTCCAGGCCGAGCCCGGTGTCGATGTTCTTGCTCGGCAGGTCACCGAGGATCTCGAAGTCCTCCTTGCCGGTGCCCTCGCCCCGCTCGTACTGCATGAAGACGAGGTTCCAGATCTCCACGTACCGCTCGTCGTTGACGGCGGGGCCGCCCTCGACGCCGAACTCGGGACCGCGGTCGTAGTTGATCTCGGAGCAGGGGCCGCAGGGGCCGGGCACGCCCATGGACCAGAAGTTGTCCTTCTTGCCCAGGCGCTGGATGCGCTCGGCGGGGACGCCGACGACGTCGCGCCAGATCTGCTCGGCCTCGTCGTCGTCCTCGTAGACGGTGATCCACAGGCGCTCGGGGTCGAGGCCGTAACCGCCCTTGTCCTGGGGGCTGGTGAGCAGCTCCCAGGCGAGCTTGACGGCGCCTTCCTTGAAGTAGTCGCCGAAGGAGAAGTTGCCGCACATCTGGAAGAACGTGCCGTGCCGGGTGGTCTTGCCGACCTCTTCGATGTCCGGTGTGCGCACGCACTTCTGGACGCTGGTGGCGCGGTCGAACGACGGCTTGACCTCGCCGAGGAAGTACGGCTTGAAGGGCACCATGCCGGCGTTGACCAGCAGCAGAGTCGGGTCGTCCGCGATGAGCGACGCCGAAGGGACGACGGTGTGCCCGCGCTCCTCGAAGAAGCTCAACCAGCGGCGGCGGATCTCGGCCGACTCCATCAGTGGTCCTCATTCCGGTTGTACGAGTACGTCGTCCTGTCGACGTACCTCAGGTCGTTGCCGTTCTCGATGGCGGTGTACCGCCTGGCCGCGGGCAGTTCTCGGTCGACGGGGGCGTTCAGCCCGAGCGCGTCGTCCAGTTCGGCCTCCCGCTGGGCCATGTTGTCGCGGACGTCGAGGGCGAAGCCCACCGCGCGGTCCTTGATCCGGGTGCCCGCGTCGATCGCCTTGTTCGCCGCGGTCGCGGCGAGGCTGTCGGGGGTCAGCTGCTTGAGCTTCCGGTTGACCTTGGTGGTGGCCCACACACCGGCGGCGACGCCGGTGCCGAACCAGAACGTACGGCGGAACATCGCTGGATCAGTCCTTCTTCCGCTTCGTCCGCCGCGCTTCCGGGATCGTACGGCCGACGATCACGGTGCGCCGCGGCTCCTTGGCCGGGCCCGCGGGCACGTCCTCCTTGCGACCGCCGAGTGCCCTGCGCACGCCGTAGCCGAACGCCGCGACCTTGACCAGCGGACCGCCGAAGGTGGAGGCCACGGTGGTCGACAGCGCCGAGGCGTTCGACGTGACCTCCTGGACGTCGGAGGCGATCGCGTCGACCCGGTCGATCTGGGTCTGCGCGGAGCGCACCGCCGAGGAGGCGTCGGCCAGCAGCGGGACGGCCTGGTCGGTCACGTCCGCCACCAGCTTGGTGGTCGCCCTGAGCGTCTGGGCCAGCCTCGCCAGTGCGACGGCGAGGAAGGAGACCAGGATCGCCCAGAAGACGGCCACCAGGATCCCGGCCACCTCACCACCGGACACTGCGCACCCGCTCCCTGAAACGTGCCTGAACATCGAGAACATCGAGAAAGTCGTGCACCGAGCCTATCGCGCCGGGCAGCGGGCTCCGTACCGGATTACCGTCGGCGTACGGCGAAGACGGGGGAAGCGATTGTACGGAGTGAATACGGGCCAGTACGCTCCGTGTTCCATGCGAGACCATCGGCGCGACGGCAGCTCCTCCCACGGCAACCTCCCGCTGGAGCCCGACGTCTTCGTCGGGCGCGCGGCGGAGCTCGCCGGGCTGGCCCGGGCCCTCGACGCCGCCCGGCTGGTGACGGTGACCGGGGCGGGCGGGGTCGGGAAGTCCCGCCTGGCGGCGCGGGCGGCGGCACGGTGCGCGCCCCGGGACGGGGCTTGGCGGGTGGACCTGGCGCCGGTGCGCGATCCGGAGTTCGTCGACTACGCGGTCGTGGAGGCGCTCGGCCTGACCGACCACACCACGCGCCTGCCCCGCGAGACGCTGCTCGCGCACCTGGCCGAGCGGGAGCTGCTGCTGGTCCTGGACGGGGTCGAGCACCTGGTGGACGCCTGCGGCGCGCTGGCGGCCGCCCTGCTGGGCCGCGTACCGGGGCTGCGGGTGCTGGCGGTGGGGCGCAGGCCGCTGGGCGTGGCCGGGGAGCGGCTGGTGCCGCTGGCGCCGCTGAGCGCGGAGGAGGCGGTGGAGCTGCTGGCCGTCCGGGCGGCGCAGCGCGGTCTCGTGTGCGGGGACGCCGTGGACGCCGACGTCGAGGGAGTGCTGCGGGAGCTGTGCCGGCGGCTGGACGGGATCCCGCTGGCGATCGAGCTGGCCGCCGGGCGGCTGGACGCGCTGTCGCCGGGGCAGATGCTGCGGCGGCTGGACGACCGCTTCCGGCTGCTGACCGGCGGGGACCGCGCCGCGCCGCCCCGGCACCGGACGCTGCGCACCGCGATCGGCTGGAGCCACGAGCTGTGCACGCCGCAGGAGCGGCTGCTGTGGGCCCGGCTGTCGGTGTTCACGGGGTCGTTCGACCTGGAGGCCGCCGAGTACGTGTGCAGCGGCGGCGGGCTGCCCGCCGACGACGTGCTGGACGTGGTCTGCGCGCTGCTGGCGCAGTCCGTGCTGACGCGCGAGGAGACGCCGGCCGGCGTCCGGTACCGGATGCTCGACACGGTGCGGGCGTACGGTGCCGACTGGCTGGAGGCGACGGGTGACGCGGCGCGGCTGCGGCGCCGCCACCGGGACTGGTACGTGGGGCTGGCGACCTGGTGCGAGCTGGAGTGGTTCTCGCCGCGCCAGCGTGAGGTGGCCGCGCGGGTGGAGGCGGAGCTGCCGAATCTGCGCGGCGCCCTGGAGTACTGCCTGGCCGAGCCGGACGAGGCGCACCTGGGCCAGTACCTCGCGGGCGCCCTGTGGTTCCACTGGGTCGGCTGCGGACGGCTCTCGGAGGGGCGGCACTGGCTGGAGCAGGCGGTGCGGCTGGACGTGGAGGGGTCGGCGGGCGGGCAGTCCCGGCTGAAGGCGCTGTGGGTGCTCGGGCACGTGACGATCCTGCAGGGCGACACGGTGTCCGCGCTGGCGGCGCTCCACGAGTGCCGCCAGGAGGCCGAGCGGTCGCAGAACCCCACGGCGATGGCGTACGCGGAGCACCGCACCGGCTGTCTGGCGCTGGTCACGGACGACATGCCGCGCGCGGAGGCGCTGCTGCGGTCGGCGCTGCGCCGTTACCGGCAGATCGGCGAGCTCAACACCAACGTGCTGATGGGCCAGGTCGAGCTGGCGATGGCGCGGGCGTTCCAGGGCGATCTGCCGGACGCGGTGCGGTTGTGCGAGGACGTGCGCCAGGTGTGCGAGGACCACGGCGAGCGCTGGGCCCGCGGGTACGCCCTGTACGTGCTGGCGTACGCGGCCTGGAGCGAGGGCGATCCGGTGCGCGCCCGCGAGCTGCTGACCGACTGTCTGGCCGGCGCCCACCGCTTCCGGGACCAGCTGGGTTCGGTGCTGGCACTGGAGTTGCTGGCCGTGGTCACGGTGACGGAGGGCGACGCGGCGGAGGCCGCGGTGCTCCAGGGCGCGGCGGGACGGATGTGGCCGTCGGTGGGGCTGCCGCTGTTCGGGTCGGCGCACTACAACGCGCCGCACGAGCTGTGCGAGGCGATGGCGCGGGAGCAGCTGGGCGACGAGCGGTACGAGGAGCACGTGCGGCACGGGGCACGGCTCGGCCGTGCGGAGGCGGTGACGCGGGCGCTGCGGCGGCCGGCAGCGGCGGCGCTGCCGGCGCCGCGCCGGGCGGGCCGGCCCGCGCCGGTGGGCGCGCACAGCGCGAAGCCCGCCGCCTCGCCCACCCGGAGGGGCGGGGAGACGACGGGCTGAGGTACCGCGGGGGTACTGACGTCCGGCTGGATCAGCGGGCGTAGTACTCGACGACGAGCTGCTCGTCGCAGATCACCGGGATCTCTTTGCGGTTCGGCTCGCGGTCCAGGCGGAACGCCAGGGCCTTGAGGTTCACCTGGAGGTAGCGCGGGGTCTCGCCCTCGGGGGCGAAGCCGCCCTCACGGGCGATCGTGAAGAGCGTCTTGTCCTTGGAGCGCTCGCGCACCTGGACGACGTCGTCCGGACGGACGCGGAAGGACGGCTTGTCGACCTTCTGGCCGTTGACCTGGATGTGGCCGTGGACGACCATCTGGCGGGCCTGGTAGATCGTGCGGGCGATGCCCGAACGCAGGACCAGCGCGTCGAGACGGCGCTCGAGCTCGATGACCAGGGCCTCGCCGGTCTTCATGTTGGTCTTGGAGGCACGCTCGTAGGCGCGGACGAGCTGGCGCTCGCTGAGGTCGTACTGCGCGCGCAGACGCTGCTTCTCGAGCAGACGGACCTTGTAGTCCGAGTTCTGCTTGCGGCCGCGGCCGTGCTCGCCCGGCGGGTAGGGGCGGGCCTCGAAGTACTTGACGGCCTTCGGCGTCAGCGCGATGCCGAGGGCACGCGACTTCTTGACCTTGGGGCGGGACTGGTTCGCCACTGTCTGTGTCTCTTTTCTGAGTTTCCGGCTCGTCAGGGTTGAGGGAGGTCGCATCCGCAGCCGGGGAATCCCGCCGGTCCCGTGGGACCTGCCGGGCAGCCGCTCCCCTGGTCTGGGCACATACGTGCAGCACGCGAGTGGCCCACCGACCGCTCCCGGAGCCCCGGGTGGTGGTGGGCTGCCCGCGACACCGGTCGACGGTGCGCGACGCTCCTGGAACCCGCTGGGGGTTCCGGCTGGTTGTCCCGTTCTGACTGCACGGAACTCAGCGCTTCGGGCGATTCTACAGGCTGCTCAGGTCCGCTTGCGACCGAGGTGCTCCCGGGTCCACTCCACCGCGTCCGCGTATCTGGCCTCGGCACCGTGCCGGGTCGGGGCGTAGTACGTCCGGTCCTTCAGCTCGTCCGGGGCGTACTGCTGGGCGGCGATGCCCTCGGGCAGGTCGTGCGGGTACACGTAGCCCTGCCCGTGCCCGAGCTTGCCCGCGCCCTTGTAGTGGCTGTCGCGCAGGTGGGCCGGGACTGGTCCGGCGTGCCCCTTGCGCACGTCCTCCAGGGCGGCGCCGATGGCGGTGGTGGCGGCGTTGGACTTGGGGGCGAGGGCCAGGGCGATGGTGGCGTGGCTGAGGGTGAGGGCGGCCTCGGGGAAGCCGATCATGGCGACGGCCTGGGCGGCGGCGACGGCGAGGGGCAGCGCGTTCGGGTCGGCGAGGCCGATGTCCTCGCTGGCGGAGATCATCAGGCGGCGGGCGATGAAGCGGGGGTCCTCGCCGGCCTCGATCATCCGGGCCAGGTAGTGCAGGGCGGCGTCCACGTCGGAGCCGCGGATGGACTTGATCAGGGCGCTGGCGACGTCGTAGTGCTGGTCGCCGTCGCGGTCGTACTTCACCGCGGCCCGGTCGACCGTCTCCTCCAGCGTGGTCAGGGCGATCTCGCCCTCGCCCTTGTCGAGCGCGGCCCCGGCGGCGGCCTCCAGGGCGGTCAGCGCGCGGCGGGCGTCGCCGCCGGCGATGCGCAGCAGGTGATCCTCGGTGTCCTCGGGGAGGGTGACGGCGCCCCCCAGGCCGCGCTCGTCGGTCAGGGCGCGGCGGAGCAGGCCCCGGACGTCGTCGTCGGTGAGGGGTTCGAGGGTGAGGAGGAGGGAGCGGGAGAGCAGCGGGGAGATCACCGAGAAGTACGGGTTCTCGGTGGTGGCGGCGATCAGGGTGACCCAGCGGTTCTCGACGGCGGGGAGCAGGGAGTCCTGCTGGGCCTTGCTGAAGCGGTGGATCTCGTCGAGGAAGAGGACGGTCTCCTTGCCGTATCCCCCGACGGCTCGGCGGGCTCCGTCGATGACCGCGCGGACCTCCTTGACGCCCGCGGTGATCGCCGACAGTTCCACGAAGCGCTTGTTGGTGGCCTTGGAGACGACGTACGCCAGGGTCGTCTTGCCGGTGCCCGGCGGGCCCCAGAGGATCACCGAGGAGGGTCCGGCAGGACCGGAGGCCCCCTCTCCGACCAGTCTGCGCAGCGGTGATCCCGGCTTGAGCAGGTGCTGCTGACCGACGACCTCGTCGAGGGTGCGCGGGCGCATCCGCACGGCGAGGGGGCTGCCGGTCGGGTCCTTCTCCTGGCGTTCTTCTGCTGCGGCGGTGAACAGGTCGGGCTCCACGCGAGAACCCTAAATGACCGCACCGACAACGCGGCGCGCCGTCAGCTGGTCCAGAAGTCCCACCAGCGGGTCAGGATCATCATGCCGATGATGCCGATGTGCAGCACCGGCAGGACCCAGGTGAACTCGCCGAAGAAGCCGCGCAGCCAGTTCGGCGCGGGCAGGAAGCCCTTGCGGACGTTGAAGGACGTCACGTACCAGAACATCAGGATGGTGGCGACCCAGGCCAGGCAGCACCACAGGCACAGCGCGTTGATCCGGTACAGGGACTGGAACTGCAGCCACGTGACGAATCCGACGCCGAACAGGCAGCCGGCGTTGAAGGTGAGCCAGTACCAGCGCGGGAAGCGGGCCCGGGCGAGCAGGCTCATGCCGACGCAGACGACGATGCCGTAGGTGACCAGGCCGAGCATCGGGTTGGGGAAGCCGAAGACGGCCGCCTGGTCGCTCTCCATGACGCTGCCGCAGGAGACGACCGGGTTCAGGCTGCACCCGGGGGTGAACGTCGTGCCCGCGACCTTGGCCTCGAGGAGCTTGAACTTGTCGAGCGTGATGACCCACGCGGAGAGCACCCCGGCGGCGCCCGTGATCACCAGCAGCAGGGCGAGGGCACGACTGGCGCCCTCCGTGCGCGGGGCTCCGGAGGTGACTTCCGACGCGGGCTCTGCCACGGTGGAGACGTCCTTCACTGTCGTCTTGCTCATCACGCCGATTCCGTCATTCGAGTCGGATCTGCTTCGGGCAGGGGCCATTGTGCCGCACGGACCTGTAGGGCCACCGTTCGATGAACATAAGAACGCACCGGCGATCGCCCTCGGGCGTGATGACGCGGCCGATGCCCGTTCGCCGGGGGCACACGTGAACGAACACGTGCGCCCCCGGAGGCGTACCGGGCTAGCCGAGCCGCGACTCCAGCTCCGCCACGATCTCGTTGACGCCGATCGCCGTCTGCTCGCCGGACTCCATGTCCTTGAGCTGGACGACGCCTTCGGCCAGGTCGCGTTCGCCGAGGACCAGGGCGTAGCGGGCGCCGGAGCGGTTGGCCGCCTTCATCGCGGCCTTCAGGCCCTTGCCGCCGTAGGAGAAGTCGGCGGCCACGCCGTTCTTGCGCAGCTCGGTGACCTTCCCGAACAGGATCCGGCGGGCCTCCTCGCCGAGCGGGACCGCGAAGACGGAGGTCGCGGACGGGATGTCCAGTTCGATGCCCTCCGCCTCCAGGGCGAGGACGGTGCGGTCGACGCCGAGCGCCCAGCCCACGGACGGCAGGGACGGGCCGCCGATCATCTCGGACAGGCCGTCGTAGCGGCCGCCGCCGCCCACCGCGGACTGGGAGCCCAGGCCGTCGTGCACGAACTCGAAGGTGGTGCGCGTGTAGTAGTCCAGGCCGCGCACCAGCTTGGGGTCGTCCTCGAAGAGGACGCCGGCCGCCGTGATCAGCTCGCGGACCTCCTCGTGGTAGGTCTTGCAGGCGTCGCACAGGTAGTCGCGCAGCAGCGGGGCGTCGGTGAGCTGCTTCTGCACGTCGGGGCGCTTGTCGTCCAGGACGCGCAGCGGGTTGATCTCGGCGCGGCGCAGCGTCTCCTCGTCCAGGTCGAGGCCGCGCAGGAAGTCCTGGAGCGCGGCCCGGTAGACCGGGCGGCACTCCTTGTCGCCCAGGGAGTTGAGCAGGATGCGGAAGTTCCGCAGGCCCAGCGCGCGGTACGACTGGTCGGCCAGGATGATCAGTTCGGCGTCCAGCGCCGGGTCCTCGGCGCCGATCGCCTCGGCGCCGACCTGGGAGAAGTGGCGGTAACGGCCCTTCTGGGGGCGCTCGTAGCGGTACTGCGAGCCCGAGTACCAGACCTTCACCGGCAGGTTGCCCGCCTTGTGCAGGTTGGCCTCCAGGACGGCGCGCAGCACGGGCGCGGTCGTCTCCGGGCGCAGGGCGAGGCGGTCGCCGCCCTTGGTCTCGAAGACGTACATCTCCTTGGTGACGATGTCGGTGGACTCGCCGACACCGCGCGCGAAGAGCTCGACGTTCTCGAAGCCGGGCGTCTCGATGTAGCCGTAGCCGGAGTTGCGCAGCGGGGCGGCGATCGCCTCGCGGACGGCCAGGTACTTGGCGGAGTCCGGCGGCAGCAGGTCGTACGTGCCCTTGGGGGCCTTGAAGGTGCTCACGGAAGGTCTCTCGTCACATTCCTCGTCGGGGAGCATCGGTGGCGCCGTGCTCCTGGCGGCCCGCCGCCACCTGCCGCAGATACGGGTTGGTGGCGCGCTCCTGGCCGATGGTCGTCTGGGGGCCGTGGCCGGACAGCACCACGGTCGGGTCGTCGAGCGGCAGGACGACGCGGGCGAGGGACGCCAGCATGTCGTCCATGGAGCCGCCCGGCATGTCCGTGCGTCCGATGGAGCCGGCGAACAGCAGGTCGCCCGAGAAGAGGATCGGCGGGATGTCCGCCGCCTCGGGCAGGCCGAAGGTCACCGACCCCTTGGTATGGCCCGGCGCGTGCGCGACCGTCAGCTCCATGCCCGCCAGCTCCAGCTTCGCGCCGTCGGTCAGTTCCCTGACGTCGTCCGGCTCCCCCACGGTGAGCTCGCCCATGAGCGGCATGCCGATGGACCGGCCGATCCCCTTCTCGGGGTCGCCCATCATGTAGCGGTCGTCGGGGTGGATCCAGGCGGGCACGTCGTGCGCGCCGCACACGGGGACGACCGAGGCCACGTGGTCGATGTGGCCGTGGGTGAGGACGACGGCGACGGGCTTGAGCCGATGCTTGGCGAGTGCCTCCTCGACGCCCTGCGCGGCCTGGTGGCCGGGGTCGATGATCACGCACTCCTCACCCGCGGCGGGGGCGACGAGGTAACAGTTCGTCCCCCAGGCCCCGGCGGGGAACCCGGCAATGAGCACGATCGTCCTTCGTTTGTGTCGGTACGGGTGGCTTGCGGGCGGGCTGCGCCCGTGGTCAGAGCCTACCGGCGGTGCCGTTTCCTCAGCGAACCCATATACGGTACGGGGCTACACGCACGCGGTCGGTTCGTCACGCGCACGCGTACCGGTCGGCACACACGACGCATGAGGAGAGAACCCGGTGGTCAGCCAGGAGCAGCGGCGGCGTCAGCTCGCCCGGGAGAAGTTCTTGCGGCAGCAGCAGCGACGCACCTCCGCGCGACGCAAGGCACGCATGCGCAACGCGGCGATCGCCTCGGGGCTCGGCGTCGTCCTGATCGGCAGCGTCGCGCTGTACACGACCGGGGTCGTCCTGGGGGACGACGACGACAAGACGAACGCGAGCGCGGAGGCCACCCCGAGCGCCTCCGCGAGCAGCAAGGCTCCGGACCCGTGCGGCAAGCCCGCCGAGGGCAAGGCCACGACGCAGACCTGGAAGAAGGAACCTGCGATGGCCATCGACAAGTCGGCGGAGTACACGATGAAGCTGTCGACCACCTGCGGCGAGATGGACATCGCGCTGAAGGCGTCGGCGGCGCCGCGCACCGTCAACTCGTTCCACTTCCTCGCGGACAAGGGCTACTTCGATCACACGAAGTGCCACCGGCTGACCGACCAGGGCATCTACGTGCTCCAGTGCGGCGACCCGCAGGGCACCGGGGCGGGCGGTCCCGGCTACACGATCCCCGACGAGAACCTCAAGGACAAGAGCCTCACGGGCAACGTGTACCCGGCGGGCACGGTGGCGATGGCCAACCAGTACAACGCCCAGACGCAGCAGGGGCGGAACACGGGCGGCAGCCAGTTCTTCCTCGTCTACCAGGACAGCCAGCTGCCCCCGGACTACACGCCGTTCGGCACGGTGTCCGAGGCGGGGATGAAGGTGCTCAAGAAGATCGCGGACGCCGGGGCGCAGCCCATGGACCCGACGACGGGGAACACCGCGCCCAACGCGACGGTCGTGATCGACAAGGCGACGGTCACGAAATCCTGAGCCCCAACTGCGGAATTTCGGTCGCGCGGGATGCGGACAGGCCCCCCGCCGGTCGCCTATGTTGGCGGTGACGAAACTGTGGACGATGCCCGGGGGCAGCAGAGCCCCTTCGCAGGCATCATGTGGAGGAGGCGCTGTGAGCAGCGACCCGTGGGGCCGCGTCGACGAGACGGGGACCGTGTACGTGCGTACGGCCGACGGCGAGAAGGTCGTCGGTTCCTGGCAGGCAGGCTCCCCCGAGGAGGCTCTCGCCTATTTCGAGCGCAAGTACGAGGGCCTGGTTGTCGAGATCGGCCTCCTCGAGAAGCGAGTGAAGACCACCGACCTGTCGTCGAAGGACGCGCTGGCCGCCGTCGAGCACCTGCGCGAGCAGGTCGACGCGCACCACGCGGTCGGTGACCTGGAGGCGCTGCGGGCCCGGCTGGACAAGCTGGTCGAGCTGGTCGACAAGCGCCGTGAGGAACGCAAGGCGCAGCGGGCCAAGCAGTCCGACGAGGCGCGGGGCGCCAAGGAGGCGCTGGTCGCCGAGGCCGAGGAGCTGGCGCAGTCCGACCAGTGGCGGGCGGCCGGCGAGCGGCTGCGGTCGCTGGTGGACACCTGGAAGGGTCTGCCGCGCCTGGACCGCAAGTCCGACGACGAGCTGTGGCACCGCTTCTCGCATGCGCGCTCGGCGTTCTCCAAGCGCCGCAAGCAGCACTTCGCGCAGCTGGACGCGCAGCGCGAGGAGGCCCGCCGGACCAAGGAACGGCTGGTCGCGGAGGCCGAGGCGCTGTCGGACTCGACGGACTGGGGACCGACGGCCGCGCGGTACCGCGACCTGATGTCCGAGTGGAAGGCCGCGGGCCGCGCCCAGCGCGAGCACGAGGACGACCTGTGGAACCGCTTCCGCGGCGCCCAGGACGTCTTCTTCGCCGCCCGCAGCTCGGTCTTCGCCGAACGGGACGCGGAACAGGCGGAGAACCTCAAGCTCAAGGAGGAGCTCGCCGAAGAGGCCGAGAAGATCCTGCCCGTCACGGACCTCAAGGCCGCCCGCGCCGCGTTCCGCTCGGTCAACGAGCGCTGGGAGGCCATCGGCCACGTGCCGCGTGACGCCCGGCCGAAGGTCGAGGGCCGGATGCACGCCGTGGAGCGGGCGATCCAGGAGGCCGAGGAGGCCGAGTGGCGCCGGACCAACCCGGAGGCACGCGCGCGTGCCGAGGGTCTGACCGGTCAGCTCCAAGCCGCCGTGGACAAGCTGCGCTCCCAGATCGAGCAGGCGCGTGCCCAGGGCAACAACGCCAAGGCCGACAAGCTCCAGCGGGAGCTGGACGGCCGGCAGGCGCTGCTGGACCAGGCCCTGAAGGGCCTGCAGGAGTTCGGCGGCTGACGCACACGCGAAGGGGGCTCCCGTACGCACCGTACGGGAGCCCCCTTCGCGTGTGCCGCGTCGTACGTGCTCGCGGGCCCTACGACGGCCTGCGCGCCGACGTCACCCGGTACACGTCGTACACGCCCTCCACACCGCGCACGGCCTTCAGGACGTGCCCGAGGTGCTTCGGGTCGCCCATCTCGAAGGTGAAGCGCGAGGTGGCCACCCGGTCGCGGGAGGTCTGGACGGCCGCGGAGAGGATGTTGACGTGCTGGTCGGACAGCACGCGCGTGACGTCCGACAGCAGCCGGGAGCGGTCCAGGGCCTCGACCTGGATGGCGACCAGGAAGACGGAGGACTGGGTGGGCGCCCACTCGACGTCGAGGATGCGCTCGGGCTCGCGGGAGAGCGAGTCCACGTTCACGCAGTCGCTGCGGTGAACCGATACGCCGCTGCCGCGGGTGACGAAGCCGATGATCGGGTCGCCGGGGACGGGCGTGCAGCAGCGGGCCAGCTTGACCCACACGTCCTCGACGCCCTTGACGACGACGCCCGGGTCGGCGCTGGTGCGGCGCTTGCGGCCGCGACCGCGCGCGGGCGGGACCGACTCGTCGATCTCCTCGGTGGCGGCCTCCTCGCCGCCGAGCGCCTGGACCAGCTTCTGCACGATGTTCTGCGCGGAGACGTGGCCCTCGCCGATCGCCGCGTACAGCGCGGAGATGTCCGAGTACCGCATCTCGTGCGCGAGCGTGACCAGGGAGTCACCGGTCAGGATGCGCTGGATCGGCAGGTTCTGCTTGCGCATGGCGCGGACGATGGCGTCCTTGCCCTGTTCGATCGCCTCGTCGCGGCGCTCCTTGGAGAACCAGGCGCGGATCTTGTTGCGGGCACGCGGCGACTTCACGAAGCCGAGCCAGTCGCGGGAGGGACCCGCGCCGGCCGCCTTGGAGGTGAAGACCTCCACCAGGTCGCCGTTGTCCAGGGTGGACTCCAGCGGGACGAGACGGCCGTTGACCCGGGCCCCTATGGTGCGGTGGCCGACCTCGGTGTGGACGGCGTAGGCGAAGTCCACGGGTGTGGCCCCGGCCGGGAGCGCGATGACGTCGCCCTTGGGGGTGAAGACGAAGACCTCGTTGCGGGAGAGGTCGAAGCGCAGGGACTCCAGGAACTCGCCGGGGTCCTCGGTCTCCTTCTGCCAGTCCAACAGCTGCCGCAGCCACGCCATGTCGTTGACGGCGGCCGAGTCCTTGCCGGCCTTGCCGGCTGCCTTGGGCACGTCGGTGCGGACCTTGGAGGCGCCGGCGACGGCCTCCTGCTTGTACTTCCAGTGCGCGGCGATGCCGTACTCGGCGCGGCGGTGCATGTCGAAGGTGCGGATCTGCAGCTCGACCGGCTTGCCGTTGGGGCCGATGACCGTCGTGTGCAGCGACTGGTACATGTTGAACTTGGGCATCGCGATGTAGTCCTTGAACCGCCCCGGAACCGGGTTCCAGCGGGCGTGGACCGTGCCCAGCGCCGCGTAGCAGTCGCGGACGGTGTCCACCAGGACGCGGATGCCCACCAGGTCGTAGATCTCCGCGAAGTCACGGCCGCGGACGATCATCTTCTGGTAGACGCTGTAGTAGTGCTTGGGGCGGCCGGTGACGGTCGCCTTGATGCGGGCCGCGCGCAGGTCCTGCTGGACCTCGTCGGTGACGACGGCGAGGTACTCGTCGCGCTTGGGGGCGCGCTCGGCGACCAGGCGGACGATCTCGTCGTACATCTTGGGGTAGAGGATCGCGAAGGCGAGGTCCTCCAGCTCCCACTTGATGGTGTTCATGCCCAGGCGGTGGGCGAGCGGCGCGTAGATCTCCAGGGTCTCGCGCGCCTTCTTCTCCTGCTTCTCGCGCTTGAGGTAGCGCATGGTGCGCATGTTGTGCAGGCGGTCGGCGAGCTTGATGACCAGGACGCGCGGGTCCTTGGCCATGGCGACGACCATCTTGCGCACGGTCTCCGCCTGCGCGGCCTCGCCGAACTTGACCTTGTCCAGCTTGGTGACGCCGTCGACGAGCAGGGCGACGACGTCGCCGAAGTCGCGCCGCAGGTCCTCCAGGCCGTACTCGGTGTCCTCGACCGTGTCGTGCAGTAGCCCGGCCATCAGGGTGGCCGGATCCATGCCGAGCTCGGCGAGGATCGTGGTGACGGCGAGGGGGTGCGTGATGTACGGGTCGCCGCTCTTGCGCTTCTGGCCGCGGTGCCAGCGTTCGGCGACCTGGTAGGCGCGCTCGATCTGGCGCAGCGTGGCCGTCTCGATCTTGGGGTCGTTGCTGCGCACTATCCGCAGCAGCGGCTCCAGGACCGGGTTGTACGGGTTCGCGCGCTGCACGCCGAGACGGGCGAGGCGGGCGCGCACGCGGTTGGAGGAGCCGGAGCGGACGGGCTGTCCGGCGGGCGTGCGGACCACGGGCACGTTCTGGGGGCGCCCGGACGGCAGCGGCTTGGGACGCGGCTGCTGCTCCGCGGGCTTGTCGACCGGCGCGGACGGGGCGTGCTGGATCGGCCCGTGCGTGTCGTTCTTCGCCTGGGGCGCGCTCGGCGCGGGCTTCGCCGCGGACGCCGAGGCGGGCTCGGGCTTTGCGGCGGTCAGTGGCTGGGCCTCGTCTGGCAAGAGGACTCCTCGTGCGCGATCCGGGTCCCCCGGTCAGGTTCCGGAAACCCCATGGTAGCGATCCTGCCCTCCAGGATCGCCTTCAGGCCGAAGTGAGTGCCTTCGACCGGGGAAACACCGGAGGCGGGCACCGGATTCCTCCGGGCCCGCCTCCGGGTGCGGCAGGGGCCGCCTCAGACGGTGAGCAGCGCTTCCAGCGGGGCGCCGGCCAGGGCCGGCTCCAGCCGGGCGCGCCCGTCGAGGAAGCCCAGCTCCATCAGCACGGCGAGGCCCGCGACCTGCGCGCCGGCCCTGCGGATGAGCTGGACGGAGGCCTCTGCGGTGCCTCCGGTGGCCAGGACGTCGTCGACGATCAGCACGCGGTCGCCGGCACTCAGGTCCTCGGCGTGCACCTCGATCTCGGCCGACCCGTACTCCAGGTCGTAGGCCTGGCCGAGGGTGGCTCCGGGGAGCTTGCCCGCCTTGCGCACGGGGACGAAGCCGAGGCCGGAGCGCAGGGCGACCGGGGCGCCGAGGATGAAGCCCCGGGCCTCCAGCCCGACGACCTTGGTGGCGCCGGTGCGCGCGGCGACCCCGGCGAGGGCGTCGGTGAGCGCGGTGAACGCCGCCGGGTCGGCCAGGAGCGGGGTGATGTCCTTGAACACCACGCCCGGCTCCGGGTAGTCGACCACGTCCCGGATGCGGCTGAGCAGCAGCTCCTGGATGCCGGTCATCGGCGCTTCCCCGAGGGCCGGCCGCGGCCCCTGTTGCGGGACGTGGGCTGGTTGCGGGGGCCGACGACCGCGGGTGCGGCGTCCTCGGGCTCGTCGTCGGCGTACGGCCCGTCGGTGACGTCGGCCTCGGCCGGCTCCCCCTTGGCCGCGGCCTGGGCGCGCTTGGCGAGGACGCGCTTCTTGAGGGACTTCATCTGCGGCTCGGCCTCCTTGAGGTCGGCGACCAGCGGCGTGGCGATGAAGATCGAGGAGTACGCGCCGGCCGCGAGGCCCACGAACAGCGACAGCGAGATGTCGTTGAGCATGCCGGCGCCGAGGACACCGCCACCGATGAACAGCAGGCCGGCCACCGGGAGCAGCGCGACCACCGTGGTGTTGATGGAGCGGACCAGGGTGCTGTTGATCGAGCGGTTGGCGATCTCGCTGTAGGTCCAGCGGGTCTGCTTGGTGATGTCCTTCGTCTGCTCCTTGAGGCTGTCGAAGACGACGACCGTGTCGTAGAGCGAGTAACCGAGGATCGTGAGCAGACCGATCACCGTGCCCGGCGTGACCTCGAAGCCGACGAGGGCGTAGATGCCGGTGGTGATGGTGATGTCGTGGATCAGTGCGATGAACGCGGCGAGCGCCATGCGCCACTCGAACGCGATCGCCAGGTAGATCACGACGAGGATCATGAAGATCGCCAGGCCCTGCCAGGCCTTGTTCGCGATCTGGTCGCCCCAGCTGGGGCCGACCAGGTCGGCGTTGATCTTCTCCGCGTCGACCTTCAGGTCCTTGGAGAGCTCGTCCTTGATCTGGTCCGACTTGCCGGTGTCGACGCCCGCGATCTGGATGCGCAGGCTGCCGTCGCCGAGCTTCTGGACGATCGCGTCGTGGCCGGAGGCCTCCTCCGCGTACGTCTCCGCCTGCGACACCGAGGCGCTCATGTTCTTCGGGGTGGTGAAGACCGCGCCGCCCTGGAACTCGATGCCCATGTGCAGGCCGCGCACCGCCAGGCCCACGATCGCCGTGATGGTGATCAGGATGGAGATGCCGTACCAGATCTTGCGGTTCTTGATGAAGTCGTAGCCGACCTCGCCATGGTGCAGCCGGGCGCCGAGCTTGCCGAGCTTCGACATCTCTCACGCCTCCTTCGGGTCGACAGGGCCGGCGGACGGACGGCGGGTGCGGCGCAGCGGCGGCTTGGCACCCAGGCTCTTCGGATCGAGGCCGGACCACTTGTGGCCGCTCGCGAAGAACCTGCGGCGGGCCATCAGCGTGAGCAGCGGCTTGGTGAAGAGGAACACCACCACGACGTCCAGCAGGGTGGTCAGGCCCAGCGTGAACGCGAAGCCCTGGACCTTGCCGACGGTGACGATGAAGAGCACCGCGGCGGCGAGGAACGACACGAAGTCGGAGACCAGGATGGTGCGCCGGGCGCGCGGCCAGCCGCGCTCGACCGCGGGGCGCAGCGAACGTCCTTCGCGGATCTCGTCGCGGACGCGTTCGAAGTACACGATGAACGAGTCCGCCGTGATGCCGATGGCGACGATGGCTCCGCAGACGGCCGGCAGGTTCAGCGCGAAGCCGATGGTCGGGCCGAGCAGCGCCATGATCACGTACGTCAGGCCCGCGGACACCAGCAGCGAGGCGACGGCGATGAACGACAGCCCGCGGTAGTAGAGCAGCAGGTAGAGGACGACCAGCGCGAGGCCGATCGCGCCGGCGATCAGGCCGGCCTTGAGCTGCTCACCGCCGAGCGCGGCGGTGACGGTGGTGACGCTGTCCTCCTTGAAGCTCAGCGGCAGGGCACCGTAGGACAGCATGTTGGCGAGGCTCTGGGCCTCTTCCTGGTCGAAGCTGCCGGAGATCTCCGCGTTGCCGCCGGTCAGGGCCTGGCTGACGTACGGGTCGGAGACGACCTCGTTGTCCAGGACGATGGCGAACTGGTTCTGCGGGGACTGGTTCTGGGCCAGCTTGCCGGTGATGTCCGCGAACTTCTTGGAGCCGGAGTCCGTGAACTTCATGGTGACGGTCCAGCCTGCGGCGGTCTGCGTGTTGAAGACCGCCTTGGCCTCGTCGACGTCGGTGCCGTCGACCGCGGCGGGGCCGAGGATGTACTTCTGCCACTGGCCCTGCGAGTTCTGGCCGCAGGCCACCGTCGAGTCGCCGGGCTTGGCGCCGTTGCCCGCCTTGGCGCGGTCCGCCTTCTTCGTGCAGTCGAGGGCCGCGTACTGGGCCTGGAGCTTGGCGGCGGCGTCGTCGCCGGAGGCGCTGGCGCTCGGGGACGGGGAGGCGTCGCCGGTGGCCGTGCCGGAGGCGGACGGGCTGGGGTCGGCCTTCAGGGCGTCGGTGACCGCGCGGCCCTGGGCGGTGGCACTGGCCGAGGCGGAGCCGGACGGCGACGAGCTCGCCTTGTCCCCGTCGGTGGCCTTGTCCGTCGCCTTGTCGGTCGCCTTGTCGGTCGCCTTGTCGGTCGCCTTGTCCGAGGCGCCGGAGGCGCTCGGCGTCGGGCTGCCCGTGGCGGCGGCACCGGAGAGTTCGGTGGCGAGGACCGGGCGGAAGTAGAGCTTGGCGGTGGTACCGACCTGGGCCCGGGCTTCCTTGGAGTTCGTACCCTTGGGGATGTTGACGATGATGTTCCGGTCGCCCTGGGTCTGGACCTCGGCCTCGGAGACACCCAGACCGTTGACACGGTTGTTCATGATGTCAACGGCGGTGTCCATGTTGGTCTTGTTGATCGCGGACTCCTGGCCGGGTTCCGAGACCGCCCTGAGGGTGATGCTCGTACCGCCGGCCAGGTCGATCCCGAGACGCGGAGTCGTGTGTCCGGAGGCGAACATGCCTCCCGTGAGCGCCGCGATGACGATCACGATCAGGGCCAGCGAGCGCCCGGGCTTGCTCTGAGCGCTCGCGGTCTTTCCCTTTTTAGGTGCTACCACCTGTTCGTACTCCCTCTCGAGCCGCGTCACGCCGGGGCGGCGCACCGGCGGCCATCACATGGTGTGGGGATCCGCGCGACGCGCGGGACGCACGGGAACGGTCCGTGCGCCCCGGGGCGCGGCTACTTCGCCTCGGAGCCGCCGTCGGACTTCTTCGGCTGCTCGTCCGCCGTCGTCGCCTCGGCGGGCGCGGCGTCGGCCGTCGGCTCGTCGGCCGTGTCCTTCTTGCCGAGGTCGACGGGCTTGTCGTCGGAGCCGGCGGCGGCCGGGGCGTCGGTCCCGGTGAGGGAGGAGGCGTCGTCCGGAACGATGTCGGCGTCGGACTTCAGGTCGTGCTCGATGCCGTGGACGATGCGGTTGTACTCGTCGTCGGTGAGGACGGCACCGATGGAGTTCTTGGCGAAGAGCAGCTCGACACCCGGACCGGCGTCGAGGAGGACCGTGTCCTCGTTGACCTCCTTGACCGTGGCGTACATGCCCCCGATGGTGCGGACACCGGAACCGGGCTGCATCTGGTTCCGCATGTCAGCGGCCTGCTGCTGCTTCTTCTTCGCCGACCGCGTCATCAGGAACATGGCCCCGATGAGCACGATGAACGGGAGGAGGGTCACGAGACTCACGGGTCGGTACTTCCTTCACACGACCGCGATGGTGAGCGGCCTGATGGTTGGGGGTGTGTACGCCGCCGACAGGGGCGGCATCGGCGGAGTCTAAGCGAGTCCGCGCGCATGGAACAACGCTCAGCATGGCACCGGGGTTCCTGCTCCGGCGAATGTCCTCGCCGGAGCGGGGGGTGTCACGCCCCGAACAAGTCCTGTTGTCCGTTTCCGGAGTTCTGCGCCCGCGGCGGGGTGAGACCGAGGTGCGCCCAGGCCGCCGGGGTCGCGACCCGCCCGCGCGGGGTGCGGGCCAGGAGGCCCTCGCGCACGAGGAAGGGTTCGGCGACCTCTTCCACTGTCTCACGCTCCTCCCCCACGGCGACGGCGAGCGTGGACAGGCCGACGGGACCGCCGCCGAACAGCTTGAGCAGTGCCTGCAGCACGGCCCGGTCGAGGCGGTCCAGGCCCCGGGCGTCGACCTCGTAGACCGCGAGGGCGGCGGCGGCGATCTCCTGGGTGATCAGGCCGTCGGCCTTGACCTGGGCGTAGTCGCGGACGCGGCGCAGCAGGCGGTTGGCGATGCGGGGGGTGCCGCGGGAGCGGCCGGCGATCTCGGCGGCGCCGGCCGGGTCGATCTCGACGTCGAGCAGGCCCGCGGAGCGGTGGACCACGCGTTCCAGCTCGGCCGGTCCGTAGAACTCCATGTGCGCGGTGAAGCCGAAGCGGTCGCGCAGCGGGGGCGGCAGCAGGCCCGCGCGCGTGGTGGCGCCGACCAGGGTGAAGGGGGGCAGTTCGAGCGGGATGGCGGTGGCGCCCGGACCCTTGCCGACGATGACGTCGACGCGGAAGTCCTCCATCGCCATGTAGAGCATCTCCTCGGCGGGCCGGGACATGCGGTGGATCTCGTCGAGGAAGAGGACCTCGCCCTCCTGGAGGGAGGAGAGGATCGCGGCGAGGTCGCCGGCGTGCTGGATGGCGGGACCGGAGGTGATGCGGATGGGGGCGCCCATCTCGGCCGCGATGATCATCGAGAGGGTGGTCTTGCCGAGGCCGGGGGCGCCGGAGAGCAGGACGTGGTCGGCGGTGGCCCCGCGCGCCCGTGCGGCGCGCAGGACGAGGTCGAGCTGCTCGCGGACCTTCTCCTGGCCGATGAACTCGCCCAGGTCCTTGGGGCGCAGGGCCGCCTCCACGGCCTGGTCCTCGCCGTCGGCGACCGAGTCCACCAGCCGCTCTCCGGCGGCCTCGGTGTCGGTCGTGTCGTCCCAGTTCATGAGGTGTGCCTCGGCTCTCGCTACGGACTATCGGGCGCGGTTCAGTGTCTGCAGGGCCGCCTTGAGCAGCTGCCCCACCTGGGGCGTGCCCCCGGCGGCCTCCGCCCGGGGCGCCACGGCGGACACGGCCTCGTCGGCCTCGCGGGTCGCGTACCCCAGACCGATGAGGGCGGCGTGCAGCTGGTCGCGCCAGCCGGTACTGACGGGCGCGCCGACGGCGGGGGCCCCGACCGGTTCGCCGAGCCGGTCCTTCAGCTCCAGCAGCAGCTTCTGGGCGCCCTTCTTGCCGATGCCCGGGACGGCGGTCAGGGCCTTCTCGTCCCCGGTGGAGACGGCCCTGCGCAGGGCGTCGGGGCTGTGCACGGCGAGCATCGCCTGTGCCAGGCGGGGGCCGACGCCGCTGGCGGTCTGGAGCAGTTCGAAGACCTGGCGCTCGTCGTCGTCGGCGAAGCCGTACAGCGTCAGGGAGTCCTCGCGGACGACGAGGGAGGTGGCGAGCTTGGCGGGCTTGCCGACGCGGAGGGCGGAGAGCGTGTTCGGCGTGCACTGGACGGCCATGCCGACACCGCCGACCTCCACCACCGCGGCGTCGGGGGCGAGGGCGGCGACCGTGCCGCTGACGAAGGCGATCATGCCGTGTGGCCTTTCGGTGCGTGCGGGGCTTTCGGGGTGCGCGGCTTCCTCGGGGCCCGCAGGCCCCGGGAGGCGTGCAGGGCGGCGGCCTGCTGGAGCCGGTTCTGCGCGGGGGCCCGCCAGATGTGGCAGATGGCCAGGGCGAGCGCGTCGGCCGCGTCGGCGGGCTTCGGGGGCGCGGCCAGTCGCAGCAGGCGGGTGACCATGGCGCCCACCTGGGCCTTGTCGGCGCGTCCGCTGCCGGTGACGGCGGCCTTGACCTCGCTGGGGGTGTGCAGGGCGACGGGGATGCCGCGGCGGGAGGCGCAGAGGATGGCGACGGCACTGGCCTGGGCGGTGCCCATCACCGTGCGGACGTTGTGCTGGCTGAAGACGCGCTCCACGGCGACGTACTCCGGCCGGTACTCGTCCAGCCACTGCTCGATGCCCTGCTCGACGGCGACGAGGCGGTGGCCGAGGTCGGCGTCCGCGGGGGTGCGGACGACGCCGACGCCGAGCATGGTCAGCGGCCTGCCCGCGACACCCTCGACGACACCGACCCCGCAACGGGTCAGTCCCGGGTCCACCCCCAGTACACGCACGCCCACGCCTTCCCTCGATCACCTGTTTGTGCAGGCTATCGGGTGCCACCGACAACGGCGGCGGGCCGGGGGGACGTGTCCCCCCGGCCCGCCGGAATGCCGTCGCGCATGCGGGCGCTACGCGTCGACCTTCTCCATGACCTCGTCGCTGACGTCGAAGTTGGCGAAGACGTTCTGCACGTCGTCGCTGTCCTCGAGGGCGTCGATCAGCTTGAAGATCTTCCGGGCGCCCTCCTCGTCCAGCTCGACCTGCATGGTCGGGACGAAGTTGGCGTCGGCCGACTCGTAGTCGATGCCGGCGTCCTGGAGGGCGGTGCGGACCGCGACCAGATCGGTGGCCTCGCTGATGACCTCGAAGGTCTCGCCGAGGTCGTTGACCTCCTCGGCGCCCGCGTCCAGGACGGCGCCGAGCACGTCGTCCTCGGTCAGCTCGCCCTTGGGGACGATCACGACGCCCTTGCGGTTGAACAGGTACGACACCGAACCCGGGTCGGCCATGGAGCCGCCGTTGCGGGTCATGGCGACACGGACGTCGGAAGCGGCGCGGTTGCGGTTGTCGGTGAGGCACTCGATGAGCACCGCGACGCCGTTGGGGCCGTAACCCTCGTACATGATCGTCTCGTAGTCGGCGCCGCCGGCCTCCAGGCCCGCGCCGCGCTTGACCGCGGAGTCGATGTTCTTGTTGGGGACCGACTGCTTCTTCGCCTTCTGGATGGCGTCGTACAGCGTCGGGTTGCCGTCGACGTCGGCACCGCCCATGCGGGCCGCGACCTCGATGTTCTTGATCAGCTTCGCGAAGAGCTTGCCGCGCTTGGCATCGATGACGGCCTTCTTGTGCTTCGTCGTGGCCCATTTAGAGTGGCCGGACATCTGCCTGTCTCCTTCGCGTAACCCGTCTTTGTACGAACGCAGGAATCCTACAAGGACTCCGCCGCCCGGTTCGCGCGCACCATGTCGGCGAAGAGGCGGTGGACGCGGTGGTCGCCGGTCAGCTCCGGATGGAACGACGTGGCCAGCGCGTTGCCCTGGCGGACGGCGACGATGTGGCCGTCGTGCTCGGCGAGCACCTCGGCCGCGGCGCCCACGGACTCGACCCAGGGGGCGCGGATGAAGACGCCCTCGACGGGACCGCCCTCCACGCCCGTGATGTCGACGGCCGCCTCGAAGGATTCGTTCTGCCGTCCGAAGGCGTTGCGGCGCACGATCATGTCGATGCCGCCGACCGTCTCCTGGCCCGAGCGCGGGTCGAGGATCTTGTCGGCCAGCATGATCATGCCGGCGCAGGTGCCGTAGACGGGCATGCCGCTCCGCACACGGGCGCGCAGGGGTTCCATCACGCCGAAGAGGACGGCCAGTTTGGAGATGGTGGTGGACTCGCCGCCGGGCAGGACGAGGCCGTCGACCTCGGCGAGTTCTTCGGGGCGCCTGACCGGCCTGGCCACAGCATCGGCCGTGGCCAGGGCGACGAGGTGCTCCCGTACGTCGCCCTGGAGGGCCAGGACGCCGATGACGGGGGTGTCACTCATGGGTGGGGTGCCTTACCAGCCGCGGTTGGCGTAGCGCTCGGCCTCGGGGAGGGTGTCGCAGTTGATGCCGACCATGGCCTCGCCGAGGTTGCGGGACGCGTCCGCGATGATCTTCGGGTCGTCGTAGAAGGTGGTGGCCTTCACGATGGCGGCGGCGCGCTTGGCCGGGTCGCCGGACTTGAAGATGCCGGATCCGACGAAGACGCCCTCGGCGCCGAGCTGGCGCATCAGCGCGGCGTCGGCGGGGGTGGCGACACCGCCGGCGGAGAACAGGACCACCGGGAGCTTGCCCAGCTCGGCGACCTCGCGGACCAGCTCGTACGGGGCGCGCAGCTCCTTGGCGGCGGCGTACAGCTCGTTGTTGTCGTAACCGCGCAGGCGGGCGATCTCGTTCTTGATCTGACGCAGGTGGCGGACGGCCTCGACGACGTTGCCGGTGCCGGCCTCGCCCTTGGAGCGGATCATGGCCGCGCCCTCGGCGATGCGGCGCAGGGCCTCGCCGAGGTTGGTGGCGCCGCAGACGAAGGGGGTCGTGAAGGCCCACTTGTCGGAGTGGTTGACCTCGTCGGCCGGGGTGAGGACCTCGGACTCGTCGATGTAGTCGACGCCGAGGGACTGCAGGACCTGGGCCTCGACGAAGTGCCCGATGCGGGACTTGGCCATCACCGGGATGGAGACGGCGTCGATGATGCCCTCGATCATGTCCGGGTCGGACATGCGGGCCACGCCGCCGTCCTTGCGGATGTCGGCCGGGACCCGCTCCAGCGCCATGACGGCGACGGCGCCCGCGTCTTCGGCGATCTTCGCCTGCTCCGGCGTGACGACGTCCATGATCACGCCACCCTTGAGCTGCTCGGCCATGCCGCGCTTCACACGGGCGGTGCCGGTCTCGGGGGCCTGGTTTTCGGAGAGCGTGCTGGACACGGGTACCTCACTGATGAGAAAGGGGGTTTCTGCAGCACTGAGGAAACGCGAACGGACCAGGCCACAGCAAGGGCCAATGGGCAGCCGGTGGCTCCTTTTGCGGCGAAAGGGCCGGGGACGGCCGTCAGGCGGCCCTGTCCACCAGCGCCGCCGGCGGTTCGTCGTCCATCTCGAAGGCCGGCGGGAAGGGGGCGTGTCCGGCCAGCCGGAACCAGCGCACCTTGCGGTGTTCGCGCAGGCGGCGCGCGGCGCCCACGGCGTCGTTGTGGAAGCGGCGGGCCATCGGCACCTTGCGGACCGCCTCGGTCAGTTCGCGGGCCGCCTCCTCCCCCCCGGGCGCCTCGCGCACCGCCTCCACCTGCCGGACGTCCTCGAACACCGCCCGCAGGGCCTGGCTCAGTTCGCTCTCGGCGACCTCGCGCTGCTCCTCCTCGGCCTGCCGGGCGGCGTGCGCGGCCTCGTACAGGACGATCGAGGCGGCCGGGTCCAGCACGCCCGAGGTGGCCAGCTCCTGGGCCACGGAGGCCCTGCGCAGCAGCTGTGCGTCGAGCGCGGCACGGGCGGCGTCGATCCGGGCGTGCAGCCGGTCCAGCCGCCCCGCCGTCCAGCTCAGGTACAGGCCGACCGCGACGAGGACGACCAGGATCCAGATGAGGGTTGCAGTCACGGGCGGCAACCCTACGGGAGCGCTCCGCCGGGACGGTGGGGTGCCTCAGCGGCGGATGCCGCCGGGGGCCGGGGGCACGGCCCCCGGCATTCAGTCCTTCGCCGCCAGTCCGAAACGTGCCCGCAGGCCCGTCGCCCGCTCGTCCGCCGCCACCGCCGCCGCGCCCGCCGTCACCGTCTCGTAGACGGACAGGATGTCCGCGCCCACGGTCGACCAGTCGAAGCGCCGTACGTGCGCGCTGCCCCGTTCCCGCAGCGCGGCCCGGCGCTCCGGGTCCGCCAGCAGCCGCACGGCCGCCTCGGCCAGCGCGCCGGCGTCCTCGTTGGCGAACAGCTCGCCGGCCGCCCCCTGGTCGAGGACCTGGGCGAAGGCGTCCAGGTCGGAGGCGAGCACGGGGGCGCCCGCCGACATGGCCTCGACGAGGATGATGCCGAAGCTCTCGCCGCCGGTGTTGGGCGCCACGTACAGGTCGACGCTGCGCAGGAAGCGGGCCTTGTCCTCGTCGCTGATCATGCCGAGGAACTCCACCCGGGAGCGCAGCCCGGCGGGCAGGGAGGCCACCGCCTCCTTCTCGTCGCCGCGTCCGGCGACCAGCAGCCGCGTCTGCGGGCGGGCGGCGAGGATCTGCGGCAGGGCCCGCATCAGCACCGGCAGGCCCTTGCGGGGCTCGTCGATGCGCCCGATGAAGCCGATCGTGTCGCCCTGCCACTCGGGCCTGGGCTCGGCCTCGGCGAAGAAGCCGACGTCGACGCCGTTGGGGATGACGACCGCGTCCCCGCCCAGGTGCTCGACGAGCGTGCGCCGGGCGTACTCGCTCACCGCGATCCGGGCGCTGATCTTCTCCAGGGCCGCCTGGAGGATCGCGTAGGCGGCGATCATCGCCCGCGAGCGCGGGTTGGACGTGTGGAAGGTGGCCACGATCGGGCCCTGCGCCGCCCAGCAGGTCAGCAGGCCCAGCGACGGCGAGGTCGGCTCGTGGATGTGGATGACGTCGAACGCGCCCTCGTGCAGCCAGCGCCGTACCCGGGCCGCCGACAGGAAGCCGAAGTTCAGGCGGGCCACCGAGCCGTTGTACGGCACCGGTACCGCGCGCCCGGCCGAGACGACGTACGGCGGCAGCGGGGTGTCGTCGTCGGCGGGCGCGAGGACGGACACCTCGTGGCCGAGGCGGATGAAGTACTCGGCGAGGTCGCGGATGTGGAACTGGACGCCGCCCGGCACGTCCCAGGAGTACGGGCAGACGATGCCGATCCTCACGAGGCGCCCCGCTCGCCGGGGGCGGGTGCCTTGGCCGGGTCCAGGTCCTTCAGCCACAGGCGCTGGAGCATGTGCCAGTCCTCCGGGTGGTCGGCGATCCCCGTGGCGAAGGCGTCGGCCAGCGCCTGTGTCATGACGGACGTCTTCTCGCGCCGCGTACCCAACTCGGGTACCTCGACCGGTGGGTGGACCCGGCCCCGCATGACCGGCGAGTCGTCGTACCACAGCGTCACCGGCAGCAGTCGTGCGCCGGTCTGCTGGGCGAGCAGGGCGGGACCGGCCGGCATGCGGGCCGTCTCGCCGAAGAAGCCGACCTCCACGCCGGAGGCGGACAGGTCGCGGTCGGCGACCAGGCAGACCAGGCCGCCGTCGCGCAGCCGCCGGGCCAGCGTGCCGAAGGCCGTGCCGCCGCTGTGCGGCAGGACCTCCATGCCGAGGCCCTCCCGGTAGGCGACGAAGCGGTCGTAGAGGGTCTCCGGCTTGAGGCGCTCGGCGACGGTCGTGAACGGGATGCCCAGTTCGGTGGTGACCCAGGCGCCGGCGAGGTCCCAGTTGGCCAGGTGCGGCAGGGCGAGCACCACGCCCTTGCCCGCGTCCATGCCCTCGGTCAGGTGGTGCAGGTCCTTCGGCGCGAAGCCCGCCCTGACGCGCTCGGCGCTCCAGGCGGGCAGCCGGAAGGACTCCATCCAGTAGCGCAGGTACGAGCGCATCCCCGCGCGCGAGAGCTCCGCGAGCCGCTCCGGGCCCGCGTCCGGCACCACGCGCGCGTAGTTGCCCTCCAGCCGCCGGACGCCCGTGCCGCGCTGCTTCCAGGCGAGGTCCGCGACCGTGCGGCCGAGCCGCACCGCGGCCGGTTCGGGGAGCTTCTTGACGGTGCTCCAGCCGGCCCCGTACAGGGCGTCGGACAGCCGCTCCCGAACGCTCACTGCGCCGCCTCGGTGCCCTGGTTCTCCTGCGCGGCGGCATCCGCCTCGGCCGACTCCCGGCGGACCGTGACGACGCGCTGGACCAGCGTGACGAGGCTGCCGACGGCGACGATCCACAGGGCGATCGGCAGCAGGTACTGGATGCCGGGCACGCCGAACTTGTGCAGCCCCGCGAAACCGGCCGCGACCAGGGAGACGACGAGGCGCTCGGCGCGCTCGACCAGCCCGTTGACGGCGACCGGCAGACCGATCGACTCGCCGCGCGCCTTGGTGTACGACACCACCTGGCCGCTGGCCAGGCAGAAGATCGACACGGCGCACAGCACGTTGTCGTCGCCGCGGCCCGCGTACCAGAGGGCGAAGCCGCCGAAGATCGCGCCGTCGGCGACCCGGTCCAGCGTGGAGTCCAGGAAGGCGCCCCAGCGGCTGGAGCGGCCGAGCTGGCGCGCCATGTTGCCGTCGACGAGGTCGGAGAAGACGAACAGCGTGATCACGACCGTGCCCCAGAAGAACTCGCCCATGGGGTAGAAGACCAGCGCACCCGCGACCACACCGGCGGTGCCGATGAGCGTGACCGTGTCCGGGCTGACGCCCCTGCGGATGAGAAACGCGGCGAACGGTGTGAGGACACGCGTAAAAAATGCACGCGCGTACTTGTTCAGCATGGCCTTCCCGACGGTCGGTGTGGCCGCGCGGCCCTTGCTGGCCACCGGCTGGCCCATCGTAGTCACGCGCGCGCGTGCGCAGCGGACGGGCACCCGCACCCCGGCTCCGCGGCCGGCGGGCGGGACGCCGTCCCTCGTATGGACGCGGCGTGACGGGAGTGGGAATCTCGAAGGACCGCGGGCGTCGCCGGAGCCGCCAGTGCACGCGGTCCCGCGCGTCCGCGCCCACAACGACCTCACCGTGCACGGGAGGCAAGGACATGGGCGAGAAGGCACACACCCACCCCGGAGCCGCCGGCAGGGCAACGGCGGCCGACCACCCCGCGTCCGTACGGAATGTGGTGCTGGTCGGCCACTCCGGATCGGGCAAGACGACCCTGGTGGAGGCTCTCGCGCTGACCGCGGGAGCCGTGAACCGGGCCGGCCGCGTGGAGGACGGCGGCTGCGTCTCGGACTACGACGAGATCGAGCACCGGCAGCAGCGCTCGGTACAGCTCTCCCTGGTGCCGGTCGAATGGGACGGCATCAAGATCAACCTGCTGGACACCCCCGGGTACGCCGACTTCGTCGGTGAGCTCAGGGCCGGCCTGCGCGCCGCGGACGCGGCCCTCTTCGTCGTCTCGGCCTCCGACGGGATGGACGGCTCCACCCGCATGGTGTGGGAGGAGTGCGCGGCCGTCGGCATGCCGCGCGCCATCGTCGTCACGCACCTGGAGGCGGCGCGGGCCGACTTCGAGGAGATGACGCGGATCTGCGCGGAGGCGTTCGGCGCCGACGACCCCGACGCCGTGCTGCCGCTGTACCTGCCCCTGCGCGGACCGCAGGCACCCGACGGGCACGCGCCCGTGACGGGCCTGATGGGACTGCTGACGCAACGGCTGTTCGACTACTCCTCCGGCGTGCGCGAGGAGTCCGAACCGGTCGGCGACCAGCTGCCCCTGATCGAGGAGGCCCGCAACCGGCTCATCGAGGGGATCATCGCGGAGAGCGAGGACGAGACCCTCATGGACCGCTACCTCGGCGGTGAGCGGATCGACGTCAAGACCCTGATCCAGGACCTGGAACGGGCCGTCGCGCGCGGCGCGTTCTTCCCCGTCCTGGCCGCCGCCCCCGCCCCCGAGGGCGCCCGGCAGGGCCTGGGCACGGTAGAACTGCTGGAACTGATCACCCGCGGCTTCCCGACGCCCCTGGAGCGCGAGGCGCCCCGGGTGACCACGCCCGACGGCGCACCGCGCGAGCTGCGGATGTGCGACCCCGACGAGTCGCTGGTCGCCGAGGTCGTCAAGACGTCCTCCGACCCGTACGTCGGCCGGATCTCCCTGGTCCGCGTGTTCTCCGGCACCCTGCGTGCCGACCAGACGGTGCACGTCTCCGGGCACGGGCTGGCCGACCGCGGCCACGAGGACCACGACGTCGACGAGCGGATCGGCGCCCTGTCGACGCCGTTCGGCAAGCAGCAGCGGCCGGTCACGCACGTGATCGCGGGCGACATGGCGTGCGTGGCCAGGCTGAGCCGCGCGGAGACCGGGGACACGCTGTCGGCCAAGGACGACCCGCTGCTGATGGCCCCCTGGGAGATGCCCGACCCGCTGCTGCCGCTCGCCATCCGGGCGCACAGCAAACCCGACGAGGACAAGCTCTCCCAGGGGCTCGCCCGGCTGGTCGCCGAGGACCCGACGATGCGGCTCGAGCAGAACCAGGACACCCACCAGGTGGTCCTGTGGTGCCTGGGCGAGGCCCACGCCGGCGTCGCCCTGGAGCGGCTGCGCAGCCGCTACGGCGTCCAGGTCGACGTCGTGCCCCATCAGGTGTCCCTGCGGGAGACCTTCGGGAACAGGGCCACCGGGCGCGGGCGGCACGTCAAGCAGTCCGGCGGGCACGGGCAGTACGCCATCTGCGAGATCGAGGTGGAGCCGCTGCCCGGCGGTTCGGGCATCGAGTTCGTGGACAAGGTGGTCGGCGGGGCGGTGCCCCGGCAGTTCATCCCGTCGGTCGAGAAGGGCGTGCGCGCGCAGGCCGCCAAGGGCGTCGTCTCGGGCCACCCGCTGATCGACGTCCGCGTCACGCTGCTGGACGGCAAGGCGCACTCGGTGGACTCCTCCGACGCCGCCTTCCAGACGGCCGGCGCGCTGGCGCTGCGGGAGGCCGCGGCCGACGCGAGGATCCACCTGCTGGAGCCGGTGGCCGAGGTGAGCGTGCTGGTCGGCGACGACTACGTGGGCGCCGTGATGAGCGACCTGTCGGGGCGGCGCGGCCGGGTGCTCGGCACGGAGCAGACCAACGGCGGGCGGACCCTGGTCCGGGCCGAGGTGCCCGAGATCGAGATCGGCCGGTACGCGGTGGACCTGCGCTCCCTCTCCCACGGCACCGCGCGCTTCGACCGCCGCTACGCACGGCACGAACCGATGCCGCACCAGGTCGCGGAACGGCTGCGCGGGGAGGTGCACGCGACGACGTGACGGCGCTCGAACCGGCGCGGGCCGTCCCGCGCCGGGGTCCGCCGCCCCGGCGCACGACGGCGCGTCTCGGCGTCAACCCGCGCGCAGGGGGGCGTCTTCGGCCGTCCGGTGACGCACGCCGTCGGCTGCGGATACGCTGATGACCTGATCAACAGGTGTGCGGGACGGGGAAGTCGGGAAGGCCGCAGGAGCGACAGTGGTGGCGATCGGGGGCGGGAATGGCCGTTGACGGCGGTTACGCGGACTTCTTCGGACCGCAGGTTCCGCGTGTGGACGACGGGGGGCAGACGGCCACCTTCGCGCTGGCCTCGGCCGCCTACCGGGACAACCCGATGGAGGAGATCAAGAAGGCCGACAACGAGTGGCACCAGACGACCGTCAACGCGGGCCGCTCCTGGGCCACGATCTTCCGCCCCAATCTCGGCGAGGCCTTCTCCCGCGCGGTGGCCGACCGCATGCTCGGCGGTGGCCGCAAGCCGCTCATCCAGTCCTTCGGGGCCGAGCCGCAGGTGGTCGTGGAGCACTGCCTGGCGGCCAACGGCATCCGCAAGGCCCGCGACCGCCGGCTCACCATGGTCAGCGTGCTGTGCGGTCTGCTGTTCCTCCCGGGCATGCTGGTCTGGCTGCTCGGTTTCCAGATCCGCACCACGGTCGCCAAGGCGGAGAACAAGCAGGCCGGGGCCCTGGGCACCGCCGTGCTCGTGGCGATCGCCGCCCTGGCGGTGCTGTTCCTGGTCAAGATGCCGTTCTCCGGCTTCTGGGCCTGGTACGCGCGCGCGGCCGTCGTGATGCCCGTCATCGGCTGGTTCTGGGCCAAGCGGATCTGCGAGAGGACGGCCAGGGACCTGCGGGAGCGCTGGGACGGCTTGCTGTCCGGCGGCGGCATCGGCGCCAAGGTGCCCGAGGCGGTGCCCAGCAACCCCAACGAGACGGCGGCCGAGCAGCTGCGCCAGTCCCTGGCCAAGCTCGGCGCCGAGCAGCAGTCCAACTCCGTCTTCTACGCCGGCCCCAAGGGCATCCTCGGCATGGGCACCCGGTGGGGCAGCTGGCAGCTCGCCGAGGAACTGGTGCCGGCCGACCCGGCCCGGGAGATCCACCCGTTCCGCAGCTGGGACGTCGTACGGGCCGTCCACGACCAGCTGAGCATGCTCCAGCGCGGCCCGCTGCACACCGGCGGGTTCCCGAAGCCGTCCATACGCCACTGGATCGTCACGCCGATCGGGGAGAACGCCACGTCGGTGTCCCGCCCGGAGGGCACGGACGTCGAGGCCTACCAGGTCAAGCCGCACGCGATCCAGGAGATCTGCAACAAGCAGCAGTTCGGCGCCGGCGACCGGCACTACCTCGGCGTCCAGTGGACGCTGTGGGACGGCCAGCTGGTCATCACGATGCTGATCACGGTGACCGTGCTGCACGCCACGCTGCGCATCGAGGTGACCGGGCACGCCCTGGGCCCGGTCAACCCGCTCTTCACGACCAAGCCGGAGGCCCCTTCCAAGGAGGTCGCCAAGTCGTTCAAGCCGTGGGAGACGCGCAAGGTGATGCTCCCGCTGGTCACCGCCAACGAGGTGGTACGGCTCGCCGTCCGCGCCCCGCTCACCTGGTACCCGCCCCTGCTGAACTGGCTCGGCGGCACGATCGGCCTCCCCGAGCCCTTCGGACTGCGGCACGCGTGGGCGGACCAGCCCTGGCGGCACCGCTTCATGGCCGACGACGCGCTGCGGGCGGCGACGCCGGTGCTGCGGGCGGTGCACTCGGCGGCGATCAAGGTGCTGGCGGAGAACGGCGTGGACACGGAGAAGTTCGGCGCGCGGTCGGCGTTCCTCAGCACGGCGGTACAGGACCCCTCGCCGAAGAAGGCCGACGTCTACGACGCGTAGGGCGCCGCAGCCCGCGGGCGGTCGTGCCGCCCGCGCCGGACCCCGCGCCGCAGCGCCTTGCGGGGAAGGGCTAGGCCGGCCAGGCCTCCGCCAGGATCTTACGGGTGTCCCCCAGCAGCTGCGGCAGCACCTTCGTGTGGCCGACGACCGGCATGAAGTTCGTGTCGCCGCCCCAGCGGGGCACGATGTGCTGGTGCAGGTGCGCGGCGATGCCCGCGCCGGCCACCGTGCCCTGGTTCATGCCGATGTTGAACCCGTGGGCGCCGGAGGCGGTCCGCAGGGCCGCCATCGCCTGCTTGGTCAGCAGCGCCAGCTCGGCGGTCTCCTCGTCGGTCAGCTCGGTGTAGTCGGCGACGTGCCGGTAGGGCACCGTCATGAGGTGGCCGCCGGTGTACGGGTACAGGTTGAGCACCGCGTACACGCGCTCGCCGCGGCGGACGATCAGTCCGTCCTCGTCGGACTTGGCCGGGAGCGAGCAGAAGGGGCAGCCGTCGTCGGCGCCGGGGCCGCTGGGCTTGTTCTCGCCCTGGATGTAGGCCATCCGGTGGGGCGTCCACAGGCGCTGGAACGCGTCCGGCGTCCCCACTCCGATCTGCTGCTCCGGCTCACTCGTCATGCGTGCAGCATATGGCGTCACCGGCAGGCCACGGAAAAAGGCCCCCGGGATCGCTCCCGGGGGCCCTGGGTCCGTCCGCGCGGTCAGACCTGCGCCCGCTCCTCGACGACCTTCGCGATCTTCGCGATGGCCTCGTCGACGGGGATGCCGTTCTCCTGCGAGCCGTCGCGGTAGCGGAAGGAGACGGCGCCGTTGGCCATGTCCTCGTCACCGGCGATGACCATGAAGGGCACCTTCTGCTTCTGGGCGTTGCGGATCTTCTTCTGCATCCGGTCGGAGGAGGAGTCGACCTCGACGCGCAGACCGGCGGCCCGGGCCTTCTCGGCGAACTCCTGCAGGTACGGCACGTGCGCGTCGCCGATCGGGATGCCGAGCGCCTGCACCGGGGCCAGCCACGCCGGGAACGCACCCGCGTAGTGCTCCAGCAGCACGCCGAAGAACCGCTCGATGGAGCCGAACAGCGCGCGGTGCAGCATGACCGGCTGCTGACGGGAGCCGTCCGCCGCGGTGTACTCCAGGCCGAACCGCTTGGGCTGGTTGAAGTCGACCTGCAGGGTCGACATCTGCCAGGACCGGCCGATGGCGTCCTTGGCCTGGACGGAGATCTTCGGGCCGTAGTAGGCGGCGCCGCCCGGGTCCGGGACCAGCGGCAGGTTCTGCTTCTCGGCGGCCTGGCGCAGCGCCTCGGTGGCCTCCTCCCAGTCCTCGTCCGAGCCGATGAACTTGTCGGAGTCGTCACGGGTGGACAGCTCCAGCTCGAACTCGGTCAGGCCGTAGTCGCGCAGCAGGTCCAGGACGAAGGTCAGGAGCGTGTCCAGCTCCTGGGGCATCTGCTCCTTGGTGCAGTAGATGTGCGAGTCGTCCTGGGTGAAGCCGCGCGAGCGGGTCAGGCCGTGCACGACGCCCGACTTCTCGTACCGGTACACGGTCCCGAACTCGAAGAGCCTGAGCGGCAGCTCGCGGTACGAACGGCCCCGCGACTTGAAGATCAGGTTGTGCATCGGGCAGTTCATCGCCTTGAGGCGGTAGTTCTGCTCGTCGAACTGGATGGGCGGGAACATGCCCTCCGCGTAGTGCGGCAGGTGCCCGGAGACCTCGAAGAGGTGCTCCTTCGAGATGTGCGGGGTGTTCACGAACTCGTAGCCGGAGGCCTCGTGCCGGCGGCGCGAGTAGTCCTCCATGACCTTGCGGATGACGCCGCCCTTGGGGTGGAACACCGCGAGGCCGGGGCCCAGCTCGTCCGGGAAGGAGAACAGGTCCAGCTCGGAGCCGAGCTTGCGGTGGTCGCGCTTCTCGGCCTCGGCGAGGAAGTCCAGGTGGGCCTTCAGCTCGTCCTTGGACGGCCAGGCGGTGCCGTAGATGCGCTGGAGCTGCGGGTTCTTCTCGCTGCCGCGCCAGTAGGCGGCGGCCGAGCGCATCAGCTTGAAGGCGGGGATGTTCCGGGTGGTCGGCAGGTGCGGACCGCGGCACAGGTCCTTCCAGCACAGGTCGCCGGTCTTGGCGTCGAGGTTGTCGTAGATGGTCAGCTCGCCGCCGCCCACCTCGGCGTCGGCGCCGTCGGCGGCCTGCGCGGCGTTGCCCTTGAGGCCGATCAGCTCCAGCTTGTACGGCTCGTCGGCCAGCTCCTCGCGGGCGGCCTCGTCGCTGGTGACACGGCGGGAGAAGCGCTGGCCCCGCTTCTGGATCTCCTGCATCTTCTTCTCGATGCGCTTGAGGTCCTCGGGGGTGAAGGGCTCCTTGACGTCGAAGTCGTAGTAGAAGCCGTCCCGGATGGGCGGGCCGATGCCCAGCTTGGCCTCGGGGAACAGCTCCTGCACGGCCTGGGCCATGACGTGCGCGGTGGAGTGGCGCAGGATGTTCAGGCCGTCCTCGGAGGAGATCTCGACGCCCTCGACGGTCTCGCCGTCCTTCGGCTCGTACGCGAGGTCCTTGAGCTCGCCGCCGACGCGGGCGGCGACGATCGAGCGCTCGCCGGCGAAGAGCTCGGCGGCCGTAGTGCCCGTAGTCACCACGCGTTCTTCCCGCTCGGAATCGCGTTGGATGATCACACGGACGTCTGACACCGGTCTCTCCTGACTGAAGGGGGCTGCGGCGCCATACCGGAGCGCACGCACGAGGGCGATCGTACCGACCCGGCCCCGCCCCGGTCGAAATCAGTCCCCTCCGCAGGCATCCCCGAAGACGTCCAGGTTCTCCTGGAGGGCCTTCAGCAACCGGTCCCGCTCGGCGTCGTCGACCTGCACGGGGGCGACCTCGCAGGCGCCGGTGAGGCGGCGGAACCCGCCCCGGCTCTCCAGCCGGCCCAGCACGCGCACGGGCAGCCCGACCAGGTGCGCGTGCCCCGCGATCCGGTACGCCTCCTCGTCCAGCGTGATCCGCACGTGCGGGACGTCGGCCCCGGCGAGCACCCGCAGCCGTACGGTGCCGGCGCCGCGCGGCCCGGTCCGGCGCATCCTCACGACCGTGCCGGTGAGCCGCACCGGCACGGAGGGCTCCGTGCGCAGGTAGCGGGCGCCGGCCTCGCGCAGGGCGGGCAGGTCGCCGGGGGAGAACTCGACGGGTTCGGCGGGGGCGGCGCAGTCCTCGGGGATCCCGGCGGCCGGGGCCCAGGCGACGGCGATCCGGGCGCCCTCGGTGCCCTGGACGAGGGCGACGAGCGCCTCGGTGAGTTCGTGGCTGACGCCCGCCGCGACGGCGCTGTCGAAGGCGTCCATGGCGCCGGTGGCCCGCCGGTAGTCGACGGCCTCGCGGGCGGCGAAGAGGGCCTGGTGGAGGCGGACGGCGAGGGGGCGGCCGGTGGTGACGGGCACGAAGGCGGTGAGGCGGCTGCCGTCGGAGACGGGGCCGACCAGGACGTTCGCCAGGGACGCGGCGGCGGCGCGGCGGTGCCGGGCGCCGTGGTAGCCGGCCCGCGCGCGGGCGGCGAGGGCGCCGGCGAGCAGGACGCGCCGGGCGGCGGAGCGCAGTTGCTCCTCCACCGTCCAGGGCGCGGTGCCGGCGGGGCCGGCCGGCAGGTCGCGCGACCAGCGGATCTCGTCGCTGGGTACGGCGAGGGAGACCAGGATCTCGCGGGCGGAGGGCGTGCCGCTGCGGGACAGGGCCAGCAGTGCCTCGGCGAGCAGGTCGTCGCTGTCGGGGAAGGCGCGGCTGTCGGGCACCAGCAGGCTGGTGGCGCCGGGTCCGGGCGGGGTCCAGCGGCCGTAGCGGCCCGGGGCGCCGCCGCGCCGGTGCCAGCCGTGCCGGTGCAGCAGGGCCGCGAGCACGGCCGGATCGACGGCGGCGGGCTCGGGCGCGCTGTCGTCCCAAGCGGCGGCGCGGGCGTCGGCGGGATGCGGCCGGACGGGGCGCAGGGGCTCGTGGGTGGGGCGGTGCGTCACGGTTTCCCTCCCGTCCCGACCCGCGTCATGATCTCGCACAGCGCCCGGTCGTCGAAGACCCGCGCGGTCGGTATCCGCACGGTGGTACGCCGCCGGCCCGTGACCGGGTGTCCGGCGAGGTTGGTCCAGTAGCAGCAGTGCCTGAGGTCCAGCCGGTCGTGGCCGGCGCGCAGCCACTGGTCGCGGGAGCGCGGGACGATCATCACGACCAGGATCTTGTGCACCGACACCGGGGTGCGGGCGAGCTTCGCCAGGTGGTCGTTGTCGAGCGTGAAAGAGAAGAAGCGGCCCGGCGGGCTCGGCGGGATCTGGTAGGTCGCCTTGAGCTGCACCTTGATGGTGACCTCGTCGTCGACGGTGTGCCCGGGCGCGCTGTGGCTGACGTGCCAGTCGATGCCGTTGTCCGGGAAGGGCTGGGACAGCGAGCAGCCGGCCGCGGCGGCGACCGCGTGCAGATAGCCGACCTGCAGGGTCTCCATGCAGGCGGTGGTGGCGAGGGACCCGCGAGTGGGCGCCGTGCGCTCGGGCAGCAGCCCGCCCCGTTCGGGCTGCGCTATGGCCATGGCCAACAGCCTTCCAGAACTGGTGTAACCACGCTGCGGGTCGCTGAACTGCAAAGACCCGTACTCCTGTTGTGTCCTTCCGGCGTACGCCGCAAACAGCCCGGGTATCACCGAACCGGGACAGAGGGCGGCGCGTCGGCTGCCGTGCCTGGACGAGGAGTTGAGTGCCCTATGACGTGCTGGTTCGAGGGGCCGCTGGCCGCCTTCGACACGGAGACGACGGGTGTGGACGTCGAGACCGACCGGATCGTGTCGGCGGCCCTGGTCGTCCAGGACGCCCCGGGTCTGCGGCCCCGGGTCAGCCGCTGGCTGGTGAACCCGGGTGTGCCGGTGCCCGAGGCCGCGACGGCGGTGCACGGGCTGACGGAGGAGCACCTGCAGCGCAACGGGCGCTGGCCGGCGCCGGTGATGTACGAGATAGCCGAGGCGATCGGCGAGCAGGCCCGGGCGGGCCGTCCGCTCGTGGTGATGAACGCGCCGTTCGATCTCACCCTGCTGGACCGGGAGTTGCGCCGCCACCGGGCCTCGTCGCTGGCCGCCCGGCTGGAGCGGACGTCGCTGCACGTCCTGGATCCGCGGGTGCTCGACAAGCACCTGGACCGCTACCGCAAGGGCCGCCGCACCCTCACCGACCTGTGCGCGCACTACGGCGTCGAACTGGAGGGCGCGCACGACGCGGCGGCCGACGCGCAGGCCGCGCTGGGGGTCGTCCGGGCGGTGGGGCGCCGCTTCCAGGCACGGCTGGAGCGCCTCTCCCCCGCCGAGCTGCACACGCTCCAGGCGGTGTGGCACGCGGGACAGGCCCGGGGGCTGCAGGCGTGGTTCGCGCTGAACGGGACGGAGGAGGCCGTGGACCCGGCCTGGCCCCTGCGTCCGGACCTGCCGGCGGCGGCGTGATGGCAGGAGGACCGTGAGCACACGAAGAAGCCGGTCCGTCGCGTGACGGACCGGCTTTTCCCGGTGGGCGATACTGGGTTCGAACCAGTGACCTCTTCGGTGTGAACGAAGCGCTCTCCCACTGAGCTAATCGCCCGGGAACGCACTGAACAATACAGTGACCGGCACGGTTCCTTCAAACCGCTTCCAGGCGGGCCGCCAGCCCGCGCCGTCCCGCCCGCATCATCAGCCGGTGGTTGGCCCGGAACAGGGGCCGTCCCGGCACGGCGAGACGGCGCAGCAGGGGCTTGCGGACGTCGACCTCCTGGTCGTAGCGGACCCTGCTGCCGCCGGTGCCGTCGGGGGCGACCGTCCAGCGGGCCCGGCCCTCGATGTCGCCGGACAGGGAGACCTCCAGCACGCCCGCCGCCGGGTCGCGCCGCAGCTCCCGCAGGGTCTGGGTCAGGTCGTACGGGAGGAGGGAGCGGATCCGGAGGACCGCGCCGGTGTCGTCGACGCGGGTGACCTCGCGCACCTGGGGCCACCAGCGGGGGTAGTCCTCGACCCGCTCCAGCTCGCGGTAGACGGCCGGGGCGGGCACGGGCAGGGTCCACAGGCTGCGGAAGACGTAATGGTTCCAGTCCACCCGTGGAGTGTGCCCGCGTCCGCCTCCGTCACATGCGGGCTACGGCATCCTGTCCCCCAGGAGTGCGAGGTTCTCGATGGCGGCGAGGCCGTAGAGCGCGGTGTCGTTGCTGGACACCCAGCTCGCCTCGCTGCCCGGCACCAGGGCGGCGGGGCCGCTCAGCTTCTCCGTCGTCCAGGGCGCCGACTCCCTGTAGCCGTCGGAGTTGTAGAACTTGTCCCAGGCGCGCTCGGCGAGCTTGTCGTCGCCCGTCTTCACGGCCGCGTAGGCGTCGAGGCGGGAGTGGCCCTGGAAGAGGATCAGGCTGCCGAAGTTGCTGCCGTAGCGGGCCGCCTGTTCGGTCTTGGAGGCGTTGAAGTAGCGGCAGTAGTCGTAGTACGCCTCGTTGAACTTCGGCATGTCGACCAGGTCGATCAGTTCGGCGCACAGTTCGTTGAGGCCGAAGACCGCCGAGAGGTGGGAGACGGAGACGGCGGGCTTCTCCGCGACGGCGAACTTCCCGGTGTCCAGGTCGTACAGGCCGCTGCCCTGCACGAATCCGTTGGGCTGGGCGGCGATGGTCTCCATGGTGGACAGGACCCGGGCCCTGGCCTTCTCCCACTTCGGGCCCTTGCGCTCCCACTCGGTCAGCCAGGCCGAGACCAGGCCGCTCCAGTCGGTGCCGAAGCCGATCGACAGGGCGTGCGGGTCGGGTGTGTAGTCCGGGTCGGGGCGGACCTTGCGCTGCGGGTCGAGGACGAGGAAGGTCTCGTCGGAGTCGACGTTGGCGTGCATGAGGTCGCCGACGCGTTCGTCGGCGGTGAGGAAGTAGTAGAAGCGCCGGTAGGTGGTGTTGGCGATGCGCTGCTGCTTGGCGCTGTCGGCGTAGTGCTGCACGCCGTGCCGGGTGCCGAGGCCGGCCCACTTGCCGAGGTGGTAGACGTCGACCTCGCCGGTGTGCCGGGTCATGGCCTCGGCGAAGCGGAAGATGTCGGCGCGGCCGGAGCGCAGGTAGGCGTACCAGAGCCACAGGTCCGGGGAGAGCTCGGAGTTGTCCCAGGCGTAGCCGCCGACGTCGTAGCGCCACTGGTGCCGGGCCGCGTCGTAGGTGTGCATGATGTCGCCGTAGTCCCAGAAGCCGTACCAGCGGCGCTGCTCCACCTGGTCCTTGTAGTAGGTGAAGAGGAAGTCGAGGTGGTCCTCGATCCTCGCCTTGGCGGGCGTGGAGCGGTCGGGCTCGGAGTAGAGGCCGGGGCCGAAGACGCCGGCCCTGATGAGTTGCTCGGGCGGTGCGGCGAGCTGCGGGAGGACCCGGACGGCCTGGACCTGTTCGGCGAGCTTCTCGGCGCTCGGGGTGGAGGCGTTGGCCCAGAACAGCAGTTCCGAGGTGCGGGCGATGCCGTAGGGGGTGCCGAAGCCGGGCTCGTAGTCCTCGTAGGTGATGTTGAGGCCCTCGAGCTGTTCGGCGAAGGTGTCCTGGCCCATGCCGTCGTGGTAGAAGCGCAGGTCCATGGGCTGGGCCTCGGGCGACCAGAGCCAGAGGGTGACCTCGGCCTCGTCGGTCTGCGCGTCGCGGATGTCGAGCTGGGCGGGGTACTTCTCCCAGAAGTCGCGCAGGCCGAAGGAGAGTCCGCCGCTCGCGCCGCCGACGTAGCCGAACCCGGAGGCGCGCCGGCCGCCGCCGGCGCCGATCCAGCCGTGGCCCTTCTTGGTGCGCTTGCGCAGGGTGAAGCCGTCGGCGGAGAGCTGGGAGAGGGTGTAGTCGCCCCACTCGGGGACGTACTGCAGGCGGGTGGTGACCCGCTGGTCCCACGTGGAGGGGTCGGGCAGCTTCTCGCCGGCGAACTGCGCCGCCTGCACGGCGGCCCCCGGGTCGCGGCGCAGTCCGGTGATGCCCTTGACCGCCTCGCGCAGCAGGCCGGTGCCCTCGCCGCCGATGCGGACGTGGCGGTCGTAGGACGCGTCGCGCATCGGCACGGTGAAGCGGACGCCGAGGCCGCGGACGAAGTCGCCGCTCGCCTTGCCGGGTTCCTGGGTCCCGTCGAACGTGATGGTGTGCACCATGCGGAAGGAGTCGGCGCCCGCGTAGAAGTACAGGCGGATGGAGAAGGGGAGCCAGCCGCGGTTGCCCTTGCGGTGCCTGCCGTCGATACGGACGACCGCGCGGACCGGGCCCTCCTGCTCGACCTTCACCTCGTCGACGGCGCCGTCGAAGCGCTCGTACCTGACCGTGCCCTGGTCGCCGTCCTCGATCTCGGGCTGGCGCAGCAGGACGAGGCGGCCGTTCTTCGCGATCTCGGTGGAGCCTCTGGTGACCGACTTGATCAGCGCCCGTCCCGACGTGCCGATCCTCGCGGTGATGACACCGGTCGCTATGTCGATGGTGCCGCCGCGCCGGGTGACGGTGACCTTCCCGGCGGGCGCGGCGGGGGCGCCGGCGGACAGGGTGAGCTTGCCGTTGCCCGAGCCGACGGCGTGCGCGGTCCACTTCAGGGAGCCGTCGGGCCAGTAGGCGAGGGGCCAGGACTGCACGGGTACGGCCTTGCCGTCCGCGTCGGTGACGGCGAAGGACTGGTCCGCCCGGTGGGTGCCCTTGGGCCAGGGGACGCCGACGGTGGTGCCGGGGGCGGCGCCGAGACCGCCGCCCTCCAGCCAGTTCAGGGCGACGGGGCCGTCGTCGGCCGTCGGGGCGGCCGGCGCGGCCTGGGCGTCGTTCGCGCCCAGGGCCCAGCTGAACTGGGCGGCGGCGCCGGCGACGGCGGCCGCCTTGAGGAGGGACCTGCGGGGAATGGGGGACATGGCCTTTCCTTTCCGTTCCGTGCGTGCGCAAGGGGATGTCAAGGGCATGACAGACAAAGGCGCGGCGCCGGACGCCGGCCTCGGGTACAGGGGGACACCGCCGGTCGGCGGCCGGGCCCTCCGCTCGCCGGTGGCCGGACCCCCGTCGGCGGGCGGGGCCGCTCGCCGGCAGCCGCGGTACGGCACCGCCCGTCAGCGGTGCCAGTAGCGCTGCTCCACGGCGACGGCCGCCGCCGCGACGGCGCCCAGCGCGGCGACCGCGAGCGGCGCGCTGAACCAGGCGGAACAGACCACCAGGGCCAACCCGCCGACGATCAGGAAGGAGCCGGCGGGGTCGAGCACGGTGCGTCGGCCGGCCCCGGCGAGCAGGGACCGCCAGGAGGCGCCGGGCCGCCAGGCCGCCGCGGCCCGCAGCCCGGCCACGACCGCGCCGATCAGGGCGAGCACCCCGACGGCGCCCACGAACGGACCGCCCGGCAGGCCGTGGCGTACGGCCTGCACGTCCACCCACACCGCGGCGAGGGCGGCCCACCCGGCGAGCCCGACCAGCCAGCCCCGGCGCAGCGCGGCCCGGAAGTCGGCCGTGAACTCGCGCAGGCCGCCCCGCTCGTGGGCGAGCCGGCGGCCGAGGTGCCGCGCGCCGGCCGCGAACGCGGCGGGGCAGGTGACCAGCGGCAGCGAGGCCACCGCGATCCACACCCCGGTCAGCAGGCACTCGGCGAACAGCGCGAACCGCTCGGCGAGCCGTGACTCCCCGCGTTCCGCACGGGCCCTGGCGTGCAGCTCGGTCATGGTCGGATCACCTCAGCCCTTCAGACCGGACGTCGCCATGCCGTCGATCAGGTAGCGCTGGAAGGCCAGGAAGAAGGCGAGGACGGGCAGCAGGGCGACGAGCGACATGGCGATCATGCCGCCGTAGTTGGCCAGCCCCTCCTGGTCCACGAACATCTTCAGGCCGAGGGAGACGGTGTACTTGCCGGGCTCGTTGAGGTAGATCAGCGGGCCCATGAAGTCGTTCCAGGAGTTGATGAAGGTGAAGATCGCGCTGGTGATCAGCGCCGGGCGGCACAGCGGGAGCACGATCGACCAGTAGATGCGCAGGTGCCCGCAGCCGTCGAGGCGGGCCGCCTCGTCCAGTTCCCTGGGCAGGTTGCGCATGAACTGCACCATCAGGAAGACGAAGAACGCCTCCGTGGCGAGGTACTTGCCCAGCAGCAGCGGGGTGTACGTGTTGATCATGCCCATGTTGCGGAACACCACGTACTGCGGGATGAGCAGCACGTGGTACGGCAGCAGCAAGGTGCCGATCATCAGCGTGAAGAGCAGATTGCGGCCCGCGAACCTGATCTTCGCGAAGGCGTACGCCGTGAGGGAGCAGGACACCAGGATCCCGACCACCGAGCCGACCGCGAGGAAGAGGGAGTTGAAGAAGAACGTGGAGACCGGGATGTCCGCGATGCCGTCGGCGAGGCTCGTGTAGTTGGAGACGACCGGGTCGCCCGGGAGGAGGTCCAGGCTGCCGACGATGTCCTCGCTCTTCTTGAACGAGCCGCCGATCAACCAGATCACCGGGTAGAGGATCACCGCGAGGATCGCCAGCGACCCGATGTGCCAGGCGAGCGAGCCCGGCAGCCTGCGCCGCAGCACCCCCCTCGTGGACGGGGCCGGCGTGACGTCGGTGGCCTGCGCGCTCATCGGCCGCCCTCCTCGTAGTGCACCCAGCGCTTCTGGGACCAGAACAGCACCGCCGTCACCAGGGCGACCGCGACGAGCAGCATCCACGCCATGGCGGAGGCCAGGCCCATGCGGCTGTTCTCGAAGCCCTGGACGTACAGGTAGCAGGTGTAGACCATCGAGCCGTCGGCCGGACCGCAGGCGTTGCCTCCGGCGCCGCCGCCGACGATGTAGGCCGAGCTGAAGATCTGGAACGAGTGGATCGTCTCCAGCAGGACGTTGAAGAAGAGGACCGGGGAGATCATCGGCAGGGTGATGTTCCAGAACTGCCGCAGCCGGCTCGCCCCGTCGACGTTCGCGGCCTCGTACAGCTCGCGCGGCACCTGCTTGAGGCCGGCCAGGAAGATGACCATGGGGGCGCCGAACTGCCAGACGGTGAGCGCCACCAGGCTGTAGATGATCAGGTCCGGGTCACCGGTCCAGCCGCCGGCGCCGATCCCGAAGAACTGCTGCGTACGGTCGACGGCCGCGTCGTCCGAGAAGATCGCCTTCCACACGATGGCGATGGACACGCTCGCGCCGATCAGCGACGGTGCGTAGAAGGCGGCCCGGTAGAAGGCCTGCCCGCGCCGCTTCTGCGCCAGCAGCAGCGCGACGCCGAGCGCGGCGACCAGCTTGATCGGCGTGCCGATGACGACGTACCAGAGCGTGACCTGCACCGAGTGGCGCCAGCGGGGATCGCCGAACATCTCGGAGAAGTTGTCGAGGCCGATCCACCGGGGCGAGTCGAACAGGTCGTAGTCGGTGAACGCGAAGTAGAGGGAGGCGACCATCGGTCCCGCCGTCAGCAGCAGGAAACCGGCGATCCAGGGGGACATGAAGAGGTAGCCGGCCAGGTTGTCCCGGCGCCGCCGCCGCTTCAGGGCGGCGGGGCGCGCGGTCCTCACCGGACCGTGCCGCGGCTCGGAGTCCCGGGTCAGGTCCTCCGTCGCAGGGGCGTGTGTCACGGCGCTTCCCATCAGCCGGCGAGAGCCGTCTTCGACTCGTTGAAGAACTGCCCGACCGCGTCGTCCACGGACCGCTTGCCCAGCGCCATCTCCTCGGCGATGCGCAGGAACGCGGCCTCGCAGATGTCGGCTCCGGCGGGGTGCGGGGTGATGGGCTCCAGCACGCCCGCCTTCACGAGGGACTCCTCGTAGGCCGCGATCGCCTTGTCGACCGGGTCGGTCGGCCGGTAGGCGTCGTACTGCGCCTGCGTCGCGGGGACACCGCGGTCGTAGCCCATGATCTTGGCGACCTCGGGGTCGTGCACCATGAAGTCGATGAACCGGGCGACCTCCTTGGGGTGCTGGGTGCGCCTGGAGGCGCTGAGCATCAGGGAGCCGAGGTACTGGCCGGTCTTCTTGCCGTCCGTGGTGGGAATGGACGCGAGGCCGTACTCGCTCTTGCCCTCGGAGGTGTAGCGGACGGTGAAGTTGTCCCAGGTGAATTCACTGCCGGCCAGTTCGGCGGAGAGCGCCGACTTGGGCTTGACCTGGACGACCTTCTTGGCGTCGGCGAACAGCCCGGACTTCACGCCCTTCTCCGCCCTGGTCCACCACTGGGTCAGGTCCGCCTCGGTGAAGCCGAGTCCGTCCTCGGTGAAGAAAGCCTTGCCGTTCTGGCGCAGGTACAGGTCGTAGAGGTACATGACGCCGTACATGCCGCTGTCCCCGGCCCGGCCGGTCCTGTCGCGGATCTTCGTCATGGCCTCGTCGAAGTCGTCCCAGGTCCAGCCCTGTGCGGGCTTGACGCCGGCCCGGGTGTAGACGGGCTTGTCGATGACCAGGGCCATCGAGTTCGAACCGACGGGCACGCCGAGGAGCTTGCCGTCGATCTCGCCGAACTTCTCCAGGCCCGCCCGGAATCCGTCCATGGAGAGGTTGCCCGCCTCGACCTGCTCGCTCAGGTCGAGCAGCACATTCTTGGCGTCGTATTTGCGGAGAAATCCGATGGCATTCTGGAAGACGTCCGGTGGATTCCCGCCGGAGGCCTGGGTGTTGAACTTCTTCCAGAAGTCTCCGTACGGCTGGAAATCGGTCTTGACCTTGATCTTCGGATACTTCTTCTCGAAGAGCGCGATGGTCTTGTTGATGCGCTCGGCCCGGTCCTCGGCACCCCACCAGGAGTAACGGATCGTCACCGTTCCGTCTCCCGCGCCGGTGCCGCCGCCGCACGCGGTGGCCGTCGCCCCCAGCCCCGCGACGGCCAGCGAGGCCCCCGCCGCCTTGAGGATCGTCCGCCTCTCCACATTCCCGCCCTGCTGCATACGAGCCTCCCCGCGCTGTCGCGTCGCCTCATGAATCGTTTCAAGTAAGCGCTTGCTGGCACAAGGTACGGAGGGCCTGCGGGCACGTCAATGATTCGGACAGGAATTGATGGGCCGCGGAAGGGGCGGCAGCGGCGGCAGCCGCGGCCCCCTGGGCCGGCACGGAGGGGAAACCGCTGGTCGACGCGGCGTGACCGGTCGGCCGAACACCGACGGCCCCCGGCGGAGTCCCGCCGTCGAAGGTCACGGTTGGATGAAGGCGGACCGGAGCGGGACGACGGCCCGCCCCTCGGCGCGGCCGGGCCGGCCGCCCGGGCGCGCGGGACGCCCGCCCGGGCGGGCACGCGCACGACGAAGCGGCCCGGCTCACGATCGGTGAGCCGGGCCGCCTGATGATCCGGTGGGCGATACTGGGTTCGAACCAGTGACCTCTTCGGTGTGAACGAAGCGCTCTCCCACTGAGCTAATCGCCCGGACGCAGGAAGAACATTACCCCATGTCAGGGGGTGCCGGTGACCAGCGGGGGCGGGAGGGCCGCGCCCCCGCCGCGGATCACTGGTCCTTGATCTTCCAGGGCATCTGCAGACCGAACTTCCACAGGTAGATCCCGGCCAGCACGCCGATGATCACCACGCCGACCGAGGTCAGGATGATGTTCCGGCGCCGCACCCTGGGGTCCAGCGCACGCTGCGCCGCCTCGGTGACCTTGCGCTTGGTCCAGCGCAGCACCAGCTGGGCCCACACGAACTCGGTCGCCCAGATCGCCATGCCGCCGAAGATCACGACCCAGCCGGGCCCGGGCAGCGGCAGCATGATGATGCCGGCCACGACCACCGCGAGACCCACGACGAAGACCCCGACCTGCCAGCTGACGTGCAGGACGCGGCGCGCTTTGACGAATTCCGGTGCCCTCGACCCGAGCGCGCGCTGCTCCGGGGCGCCGTCCGTCCCCGTCCGGTCCTGCGCCACGGCAGCCTCGCCGGGCTTGTTACTCCCCGTGTTCATACGGCTGAACACTACCGGAGCGAAACCTGTCACCGGAATGGGCGCACGCCGCGAACGATCTTTCGGCCGGATGAGTTACATAAACGCACGCAAAACACTCAGAGGGGTTTACAACGGCACCGTAGGTGGCATGTCGATTTCGCCGACGTGCGAATCCCCGAGCGCACACTGAGCGAAAGGCCCTGGCGCTTATGAACACCACGGTCAGCTGCGAGCTGCACCTGCGCCTCGTTGTGTCGAGCGAGTCCTCCCTGCCTGTCCCCGCAGGCCTGCGGTACGACACGGCCGACCCCTACGCCGTGCACGCCACCTTCCACACCGGAGCCGAGGAAACCGTCGAGTGGGTGTTCGCCCGCGACCTCCTCGCCGAAGGTCTCCACCGCCCCACCGGCACGGGCGACGTCCGCGTCTGGCCGTCGCGCAGCCACGGCCAGGGCGTCGTGTGCATCGCCCTGAGCTCCCCGGAGGGCGAGGCGCTGCTCGAGGCCCCGGCACGGGCCCTGGAGTCCTTCCTGAAGCGCACAGACGCCGCCGTGCCCCCCGGCACGGAACACCGGCACTTCGATCTCGACCAGGAGCTCTCCCACATCCTGGCGGAAAGCTAGGGGCGAGGCCCCGTGAAGCCGCCCGGCGCCGTCGACTCGGGGTGACGGCACGGGCCCGGACAACCGCATACGGCACCGCACCGGCGTCGTCGCCGCGGACCTCCGCGGGGCGACGCCGGTGCGCGTGCGGGCCGGGGCCGGCGGGGGGCCGTGGGCGGGAGGACCGTGGGCGGGAACCGAGGCCGCCTCGCCGCCGTTGTACCGGCGACCGCGGACCGGAGCCGTGGGCGGAGCCGGTCCGGCCGGCGCGGAAGCCACTACGATCGGCCAGCATCGGCGGGCGCCCGCGCCCGATCCCCAGGCCAGGGAGCAGAACGTGCTGATCACCCACGACACCCGGTGCGCGCTCGACACCGTGGTGGATCTGGTGAACACCGTGCCGGAGGACGACTCGGCGCCGGACGGGCTGCCGGACGTCGCGGCGCTCGAGGATTTCGTGGGAACGCACGAGATCAGCGACGTCGGCGTCCTCTCGGAGCTGGATCTCACGGCGGTGCGCAAGATCCGTGGTCGCTTCGCGGCCGTCTTCGCCGCCCCGGAGCCCCGTGCCGCCGCCGGGCTGATCAACGAACTGGTCGCCGCCGCCGGGACCACCCCGCGGCTCACCGACCACGACGGCTACGACTGGCACATCCACTACTTCGCGCCCGGCGCCTCGGTCGCCGACCACCTGGCCGCCGACTGCGGCATGGCCCTGGCGTTCTTCGTGGTCGCCGGGGAACAGGAGCGGCTGCGCCGGTGCGAGGCGCCCGACTGCCGGCGCGCCTTCGTCGATCTCTCCCGCAACCGCTCGCGGCGGTACTGCGACAGCCGTACGTGCGGGAACCGGCTGCACGTGGCCGCGTACCGGGCGCGGCGCAAGGAGGCCACGGGCTGAACAGAGGCCGACACGGCCCCGGCGGGTGACGCCGGGGACCGCGGGTACGGCTCACAGCAACAGCAGGTCGTGCAGCGCAGCCATGAGGATCAGACACCCGATCACCGCAAGGAAGATCATCAGCGGTGGCTGGGAAAGGGCGAAGAGGCAGCCGCGCGGTTCGTCCTGCGGTGGCGCGGTGTGGCTCTGTCTCGTGTCCAGCTGTGTGTCCAGCTGAGTCGGGTCCGGCATCTCGCGGTGATGATGACGCAGCGCGCCCGCCCGGTGCGATCAACACGCCCGCGAGGACCAGGTGTTCGTTGTATTCCGCAATGTCCGGTTCAGGTTGTGATCATTCCGGAGCGTCCGCTGACGGACCCGGACCGCTGTGTCGTTTCAGGGCGGCGACGCGTCCCCGCACCGTGCTTCCTCAGATGCCGTGCTTCTTCAGGATGGCCTCGATGTCGCTGAAGTCCTCGTCACCGCGGGGCGCGCTCGTGGGCCGGGGCGCCGCGGGGGCGCCGGAGCCGCCCAGGGAGGGCTTGGAGGCCGACGGGGCCACCGCCTCGCGCCGTGCGGCCGCCCGGGCCTCCTTGCGTTCCTTGCGGGTGCCGCCGCGGCGGCGCTCCACGGCGCGCGTGGTCACGAACAGCACCCAGGCGACGCCCAGCACGGCGAAACCGGCCCAGGCCGTCGGGCTGAAGGCCGTGTCGGCGAGCCACTCCACGATGCCCGTCATCACCAGGCCGACCGGAATCAGCGCGTACGCGGCGATGCGGGCGGCCGTGAGGAATCGCCTGCGGTACGCGGTGACCGCCGCGATGCCCAGGCCGGCCGCGGACACCGCGGAGCAGACGGTCTCGGCAATCATCCGGTCCTCCAGGCTGGCGCTCGGTCGGGCATGTGCACTTCCTCCCTTCCATCCTGCACCGCCCGGGCCCGGACGGGCCACGTTCCGGCCCGACATCAGGGAGATCTGGGGGGCCGGCTCCTCCCCAGGTGCCGTTCCGGCGTGCTCCGGCGGCGCCCCGGGTCCGGTTGGGGCGCCCTTACGAGGGCTGGGAGACTGGGGGGCATGAGCGACTCCTCCCCCGTCCCCGCCGTTCCCGTTCTCGACGTCTGGTGCGAGCTGCAGTGCCCGGACTGCCACACCGCCCTGGACGACGTCCGCGCCCTGCGCGCCCGCTACGGCGACCGTCTCGAGGTGCGGCTGCGGCACTTCCCGCTGGAGAAGCACAAGCACGCCTTCGCCGCCGCGCAGGCCGCCGAGGAGGCCATGGAACAGGGCGGGGGCTGGCCGTACGTGGAGGCCGTGCTGGACCGGGTCGCGGAGCTGGACCGCAGGGGCGAGCCCCTCCTGGTCGAGGTGGCCCGGGATCTGGGACTGGACGCGGAGGAGTTCGACACCGCCCTCGTCGACGGCCGGCACATCCTGATCGTCGACGCCGACCAGGCCGAGGGCAAGGCGATCGGCGTGAGCGGCACCCCCACGTACGTGATCGACGGCGAGCGCCTCGACGGCGGCAGGAGCCAGGAGGGGCTGCGGGAACGCATCGAGGAGATCGTGGACCGCCTCCTGGCCGGCCGGGAGGCCTGAGCCGCCGCCCGTCACCGTCGTCAGAGCAGCGGCTTGGAGTAGCTGTAGCGCGTGGTCTCGTAACCGAGCGACGCGTAGAGCCGCTCGGCCGGGGTGTTGCCCACGAAGACGTTCAGGCCGACGAGGCGCCGGCCGGCGGCGAGCGCCTGGGTCTCCGCCAGCAGCATCAGCGTGCGGCCGTGTCCCTGCCCGCGATGGGCCGCGTCGGTCTCGACGTCGAAGACATAGGCCTGGTCCTCGCGCAGCGCCAGCCACAGGACGCCGACCCGGTCGCCCTCGTGCTCGAGCACGCTGAACAGCATGTTCTCGGTTTCCTGGCCCTGCGGCAGCAGGGTCCGGTGGTCGTTGCGGGCCTTGGCGCGGGCCTCGGCCTCCGGAACGCCCCGCTCCATCCAGGTGCGGGCGTACTGCTCCGACTGGTAGGTCCGCCAGGCGTCGAACTCGGCGGGCGACATGGGGCGCGGACTGCTGCCCGCGGGCAGGGCGGGCGGGGCGGCGCCGAGGGATTTCACCATGCCGCGGGTGCGCAGGACGTAGCCGAGTGTCCCGGCCAGGCGCGGGCCGGCCTCGTCGCCGCCGGTGACGCTCACCTGGATCTGCCGGCAGCCCCAGCTCCGCGCCACCTCCTCCGCGGCGAGCGCGGCGACCGTGCCCCTCCCGCGCCGGCGGTCGGGTTCGTCGATGCGCAACTCGTGGATCACGGCCACCGAGTCGCCGAAGGCCGGGGAGGTGCCGAGGTGTATCGCGCCGACGGGACGGCTGTTCACGCACACCTGGTAGCGGCGTGAACGGCTCCCGTCGGCCGCGCGCTGGAGCGGCTCGGTCGGCCGCAGGGTCGTGGTCATCAGGGGAGTTCTACCCCTCCCACGGCCCCCGGAGCAGTCGAATATCCCGCCTCACGGGTCGAGGTCGTCCCCGGACCGCTCCTCGAAGATCCGCATGGCCTTGGCCGTCACCGGACCCGGCGCGCCCGGCAGTTCGCGGTCGTCGATCCGGTGCACGGCCTGCACGTCCCTCAGGGTGGAGGTCAGGAAGACCTCGTCGGCGCGCTCCAGGACGTCCAGCGGGAGATCGGTCTCGCGGGCGCCGGTCCACTCGACGGCCAGGGCACGGGTGATCCCGGCGAGGCAGCCGGAGGCGACCGGCGGGGTGTGGATCTCGCCGTCGAGGACGACGAAGACGTTGGACCCGGTGCCCTCGCACAGCTGTCCCACCGTGTTGCCGAACAGGGCCTCGCTGGCGCCTCGTTCGCGGGCGCGGGCGAGGGCGACGACGTTCTCGGCGTAGGAGGTGGTCTTCAGGCCGGTGAGCGCGCCGCGCTCGTTGCGGGTCCAGGGCACGGTGATCACGGCCGTGGAGTCGGGGCGGCGGCCGGTCTCGCCGAGGGCGACCACGAGGGTCGTGCCGTGCTCGCCGCGGTCGGAGCCCAGCGGGCCGTGGCCGCCGGTGTAGGTGATGCGCAGCCGGCCCAGCGGCATCGGGTTGGCCTCGAGGACGGCGGCGCAGGCGCGGCGCACCTCGTCGAGGTCCGGGTCGGGCAGGCCCAGGCCGCGGGCCGAGCGGGCCAGCCGGTCGAGGTGCCGGGTCAGCGCGAACGGCCTGCCGTCCACCGCCTTGACCGTCTCGAAGATGCCGTCGCCCACGGTCAGCCCGTGGTCGAACACGGAGACACGGGCGGACTCGATGTCCTGCAGTCCGCCGTCGAGCCAGATCTTCACGTCTGTTGCGCCTCTCCACTTCCGTCGGCCTCGTACGCACCCGACGCTACCGCGAGGAGCCGGGACGCCTTCAGTTCGGTCTCCCGCCACTCCCCCTCGGGGTCGGACCCCCAGGTGATGCCGGCGCCGGTGCCGAAGCGCAGCAGCCCCGCGCCCCGGTCGATCCAGAAGGTGCGGATGCCGACGGCCAGCTCGCCGGTGCCCCGGTCGGCGTCGACCCAGCCGATGCCGCCGCAGTAGGGGCCCCGGGGCGCGGTCTCCAGCTCCCGGATGATCCGCAGGGCGCTCGGCTTGGGTGCGCCGGTGACCGAGCCGGGCGGGAAGGCGGCGCCGAGCAGCTCCGGCCAGCCGGCGCCGGCGCGCAGCTCGCCGCGCACCGCGGACACGAGGTGGACCAGCCCCGGGTGCTTCTCCACGGCGCACAGGTCGGGCACCGTCACGCTGCCCGTGGCGCAGACCCGCCCGATGTCGTTGCGGACCAGGTCCACGATCATCACGTTCTCGGCGTAGTCCTTCTCCAGCAGGTCGGCCTCGGTCCGTCCGGTGCCCTTGATCGGCCCGGACTCGACGGTCCGGCCGTCCCGGCTCAGGAACAGCTCGGGCGAGGCGGTGGCGATCTCGACCCCGTGCCCGGGCAGCCGGACCGTTCCCGCGTACGGCGCGGGGTTGCCGCGGGCCAGCACCGCGGTGAGGGCGTCCACGTCGGCGCCGGGGGCGACGGGCGCCGACAGGATCCGGCAGAGGTTGGCCTGGTAGACCTCGCCGGCGGCTATGTACGCGCGGATGCGGCGCACGGCGGCGGTGTACGCGTCGCGGTCGAGGGAGGACGTCCAGTCGCCGACGGCCGGCCCCCGCCACCGGCCCGGCACCGGCGCGGGGACGGCGCACGTCCGTACGTCGGCGAAGCGCGCGCAGGTCAGACGGCCCTCGAAGTCCGCGCACACGGCCCAGAAGCCATGGGAGTCGAGGGCGGCGGGATCACTCGTGACGTCCAGCAGACCGGTGGCGAGACGGTCGCCGAACCGGGCGAGGGGAGGGAGGTCGTGCACGTGGCCGAGTCTAGGCGGCGTGTCGTCGAGATGACCCGAACGTGTCCTTCCGGGGGCCCTGACCAGGTCCGTGCACCGGGGCACCGCAGCACGCTGCGCAAACGCGTTTTTGTGCTGGCCCCGGAATCCGCTAGAGTTCAACACGTCGCCGGGACGCGCAAGCGGACCGAACCGACAGGCGGACGTAGCTCAGTTGGTAGAGCGCAACCTTGCCAAGGTTGAGGTCGCGAGTTCGAGCCTCGTCGTCCGCTCGCAGGAACAGGGGTCCTCCCGGGTCCCCTGCACTCCTGGTGGAGTGGCCGAGAGGCGAGGCAACGGCCTGCAAAGCCGTCTACACGGGTTCAAATCCCGTCTCCACCTCCAAGGACGATTAGCTCAGCGGGAGAGCGCTTCCCTGACACGGAAGAGGTCACTGGTTCAATCCCAGTATCGTCCACCGGACCTTCGGGTCCCCCGCGCGATTAGCTCAGCGGGAGAGCGCTTCCCTGACACGGAAGAGGTCACTGGTTCAATCCCAGTATCGCGCACGCAGTATCTCCCAGGACGATTAGCTCAGCGGGAGAGCGCTTCCCTGACACGGAAGAGGTCACTGGTTCAATCCCAGTATCGTCCACACCGCCGAAGCCCCCGGCCGTCTCGTACGGCCGGGGGCTTCTTCGTGTCCGCGCTCAGCTGGAGAAGAGCATGCGGCCGAAGCTCTTGTGGCGGTGGTGGCCGTAGTGGCCGTGGCCGGCCTGCGGGGCGCCCCAGGCGGGAGCCTGGGCGGCCGGGTAGGCCTGCGGGGCGGCGGGCGGGGCCGGCGGCGCGGGCTGGGACCACTGCGCCTCCAGGCGGGTCAGCGCCTCCAGCTCCCCGTAGTCGAGGAAGATCCCGCGGCAGCCGCTGCACTGCTCGATCTGAACGCCGTTGCGGTTGTAGGTGTGCATCGGTGCGTGGCACTTGGGGCACTGCATGCTCGGCTCAACTCCTCGCCGGTCGGTCCTGCTTCGCGTATCGCCAGGACAGACTCTGTCCGGCGGCGGTCGGTTGCACCCTACGTCGGGAAACCCCGGTTCAACTCGGCGGGGAGGGAGGCGGGGCCGGGACGACGGGGGTGACGGCGCCCATCCGTGCGCAGGCGTCGACCAGGGAGCGTTCCACCTCGTCCAGGGGACGGCCGGCCGCGACGGCCTTGGTGACGGCGCGGGCGGCGGTCTGCGCGGTGAGGGCACGCGCCGGCACGTCCAGCGCGGGCCAGGGGTCGCCGTCCGGCGGGACGGCCGGGCCGCCGGCCGCGCGGTAGGCGGTCAGGAAGCGGTCCCAGGCGTCGGGCGGGAGCAGTCCGCAGGCGTACCAGGCCGCCGGCCGGGCCAGGTCCCAGGCGGGCACGCCCACGCCCAGGTCGTCGACGTCGATCAGCAGCCAGGGGCCGTCGGGGGCGGGGTGGCGTACGAGCTGGCCGAGGTGGAGGTCGCCGTGGCAGAGGGTGGTGGTGTCCGGCATGGCCGTCTCGCCTCGCGCCCAGGCGGGGAGGGCGGCCCAGGCCCGCAGCACGGGGGCGGTGGCGGGGTGGTGCGGGGCGGTGGTGCGCAGCAGGGTGACGGCGCGGGCCGCCTTGCCGGGGCCGCGCATGACGGGCGGCCCCGGGACGGGGGACGGGGCCCGGTGGAGACGGGCGAGGAGGGTGGCGGCGGCCTCCCAGGGCGCCGCGTCCGGGGCGTCGGGGTCGACGGGGGTGCCGTAGGGCCAGTGGGTGACGAGGCGTCCCTGCAGGTGGAGGGGGGCGGGGTGGAGCGGGGGGAGGAGGATGCCGGGAAAGCGGGCGGCGACGGTGACCCGGAGCGCCAGCTCGGCCGGGTCGGCGTCCGCGGCGTGGGCCTTGGCGACGGTGCCGGCGTGGCGGACGACGGTGGCGTCGGGACGGTCGGCGAGGGTGGCCGCGCCGCAGGGACAGGGGACGGCCGGGGAGGCGTGGGCGTGGGCGGCGGCTCTGGCGTGGGCGGCCAGGGCGGGGAGGAGTGCGTCCGGGGTCACGGGGTGAGGGTACGGGGGCCGCGTCGCACGGATGCCCGGTGCGGGTGCGGCCCGGCGCCGCCGGGGCGCCTCCACCGGAAGGGGGTGCTCCCAGCGCCCACCCGTGCCGCTCCTGGGGGGCCTCCCAGGCCGTTCAGGCACGGAGGGAGGTACGACCCGCCCGCGGCCACGGTGGTCCGGGCGCGGGAAGAGCAATGCCGGCGCAGCTCCCCAGCTGCGCCGGCATTTTGCCGTCCGCCGCACCCCCGTCCCCACGGGGTTTCATGGGTGGATGTCCCCGCCCGGACCGCTCTTCCGGGCCTGGGGTCGCCTCTCAGCGCCCCAGCATCACACCCACGGACGACGCCTGTGTGGCCACTGTCTCCCACCCGTCGAAGACCAGGAGGAGCAGGACCGCCAGGGGCAGGGCCATGAGGGTCGCCACCACCGGGTGACGACGTCCCTGACGGCGGTGCTCCCGCGTGCGGACCAGCGTCCGCGGTGCCGTCTGGGCCATGGTCCCTCTCCTGACCGTTCCGATGTCTTTTGGCAGCGGCGGGCGTCCGACCTCGGGGGACGAGTGCTGCACCCGCCGCTTGACCTCAAATCTAGGCGCCCGGGGAGCACCGGGCGTCATGCCCTCGTACCGATTGCCGGGCCTCCCGGAGGATGAGCCACGGCCCGCGGTGTACTCCCCTGGGTGGAGATCCGGTCCTCCCTCTCGGGGTCTTCCCGGAGGGGACGCCCGCCGGCCGGTGACTTCGATCACGTGCGCGACGACCGGGTCGCGTCCGCGGCCCCGCCCGGGGGCGCCGCCCCGCTCGATCGTCCTCCTCCGGACCAATGCCCCCTCCCTTCCGGGTGGTTGGATCACCGGCCGGGTGGGGCGCGCATGCCCCCGGGGGCCTGACCCGTCTTCAACTCTCCCGCTCCGTACCGACAATCCCTCGGGAGGAGAGGGCGCGGCCTCTGCGCGCGGGCGGCCGTGGAAACGTAAGCTGTGGCACGTCACAGGGACCGGGCAGCGGGGATGAACATGGCGATGATGCGCCTGAGGCGCGAGGACCCGCGCGTCGTCGGCTCGTTCAAGCTTCACAGGCGGCTGGGCGCGGGCGGTATGGGCGTGGTCTACCTGGGCTCCGACAAGAAGGGGCAACGGGTCGCGCTGAAGGTCATCCGGCCGGACCTCGCGGAGGACCAGGAGTTCCGGTCCCGGTTCGCGCGCGAGGTGTCGGCGGCCCGGCGGATCCGCGGCGGGTGCACCGCGCGGCTGGTCGCCGCGGACCTGGACGCGGACCGGCCCTGGTTCGCGACGCAGTACGTCCCCGGGCCCTCCCTGCACGACAAGGTCGTCGACGAGGGCCCGCTCGGTGCGGCGGACGTCGCCGCCGTCGGGGCCGCCCTGTCCGAGGGCCTGGTCGCCGTGCACGAGGCGGGGGTCGTGCACCGGGACCTGAAGCCGTCCAACATCCTGCTGTCCCCGAAGGGACCGAGGATCATCGACTTCGGCATCGCCTGGGCGACGGGCGCCTCGACCCTCACGCACGTCGGCACGGCGGTCGGCTCGCCCGGGTTCCTCGCGCCGGAGCAGGTGCGCGGGGCGGCCGTCACGCCGGCCACGGACGTGTTCTCGCTGGGTGCCACGCTGGCCTACGCCTCGATGGGCGACTCGCCCTTCGGGCACGGCAGCTCCGAGGTGATGCTGTACCGCGTGGTGCACGAGGAGGCCCAGCTGCACGGGGTGCCGGACGCGCTCGCGCCGCTGGTCCGGGCGTGTCTGGCGAAGGATCCCGAGGAGCGGCCCAGCACCCTCCAGCTGTCCCTGCGGCTCAAAGAGATCGCCGCCCGGGAGGCGCACGGGATCGCGGACGTACGGCCGCCCGCGCCGCGTTCCGGGGAGGCGGACCGGCCCACGGGGCAGCTCGCCGACACCTATCCGGACCGTGAGCGTGTCCAGCGGCGCCCGCAGGGGCAGCCGGGCGGTCAGGGCTCCCCCACGCCCCGGGGCGCGCCGGGTTCCCGGGGCGGTACACCCGCGCGGGGCACCACCCCGGCACGCGGAAGGGGCCCCGCCTCGCGCGGGGGCGTGCCCTCGCGCGGGGGCTCGTCCTCGCGGGGCGACAGCGCGTCCCGCGGCGGCCGCGCGGGATCCCGGGCTGGGGCACGGCCCACGCCCGCCTCCCGCGACACCGGGCGGAACGGCACCCGGTCCGGCGGCACCCGGCCCGGGGCGCGCGGTGGGCCCGGCCGTCCGGGGCCGAGGAGCACGGGGACCCGGCTGCGTCCCGCCAATCCGCGGCTGCTGCGACAGCGGCTGACCGTGTTCGTGGTGGTGACCCTGCTGGTCGCCCTGGGCATCGCCGCCGCACAGGGGTGCCAGGGGCCGTCCCGGGGGCTGGGCGACGACCGGGGCGGGGTGCGGGTCCAGCAGGAGCGGGCCGACGTGCGTGACGGCGCACCGGAACCGGGGGCGTCCGGGCTCTGACCTGCCGGTCCGGGGCCTCGCCGCCCGCGGCGGTGGGGTCAGGCGGCTCCCGGCCGGGTGGCGTAGAAGGCGACCGCCGAGGCGGCTGCCACGTTGAGGGAGTCCACGCCGGCGTCCATCGGGATGCGCACGTGCTCGTCGGCCGCGGCGAGCGCCCCGGGGGTGAGGCCGGTGCCCTCCGTGCCGAAGAGCAGGGCGAGCTTCGCGTGGTCCTTCGCGGCGAGTTCGTCGAGGGTGACGGCTCGGTCGCTCAGGCAGAACGCGGCGACCGTGAACCCCGCGGAGCGCAGCGTGCCGATGTCCGCGGGCCAGGACTCCAGGCGGGTCCACGGCACCTGGAAGACCGCGCCCATCGACACCTTCACGGCCCGCCGGTAGAGCGGGTCCGCGCAGCGCGGGGTCAGGAGGACCGCGTCGACGCCGAGGGCGGCGGCGTTGCGGAAGGCGGCGCCGACATTGGCGTGGTCGACGATGTCCTCGAAGACGGCGACGCGGCGGACCGCGTCTCCCCCTCGTCCGCGGGCCGGCGCGGCGCGCAGCAGTTCGGACACCGCGGGCAGCGGTTCGCGCCGCATGGAGGCGAGGGCGCCGCGGTGCACGTGGTAGCCGGTGACCTGTTCGGCGAGTCCGGGGTCCACCAGGTACACCGGGGCGGGAGTGGCCTCGATGACGTCGCGCATGACGTCGGCCCACTTGGCCGACAGCAGCATCGACCGCATCGTGTAACCCGCCTGCGCGGCCCGCCGGATGACCTTCTCGCCCTCGGCGATGAACAGGCCCTCGGCGGGTTCGCGCCGACGGCGCAGCTGGACGTCGGTCAGGTCGGTGTAGTCGTGCAGGCGGGGGTCGCCGGGGTCGTGGAGGGTGATGGGTTCGGCCATGTCACGCGGTCCCCTGCGGTCCCTGGCGGACGACGTCGCCGACGACGATGACGGCGGGGGGCCTGACCTCCTGGGCGACGACGGTCTCGGCGACCGTGGCGAGGGTGGCGTCGACGCGGCGCTGGGCTGCGGTCGTGCCCTCCTGGACCAGGGCGACCGGGGTGTTGGGGGACCTGCCGTGCGCGACGAGGGTCTCGGCGATCCGGCCGATCTTGTCGACGCCCATGAGGATCACGAGCGTGCCGGTCAGCTTCGCCAGCGACGGCCAGTCGACCAGGGAGCGCGCGTCGTCGGGGGCGACATGGCCGCTGACCACGGTGAACTCGTGGGCGACACCCCGGTGGGTGACGGGGATGCCGGCCGCGCCGGGGACGGAGATGGAGCTGGAGATGCCGGGGACGACCGTGCACGGGATGCCCGCCTCGGCCAGTGCCTGGGCCTCCTCCATGCCCCGCCCGAAGACGAACGGGTCGCCGCCCTTGAGCCGTACGACCGACTTGCCCTGCTTGGCGTGCTCGATGAGGGCGTTGTTGATGGCCTCCTGCGCCATGAAGCGGCCGTACGGGATCTTCGCCGCGTCGATCACCTCGACGTGCGGCGGCAGCTCGGCGAGCAGGTCGCGGGGGCCGAGCCGGTCGGCGATGACGACGTCGGCCTCGGCGAGCAGGCGGCGGCCGCGGACGGTGATCAGGTCCGGGTCGCCGGGGCCGCCGCCGACCAGGGCGACGCCGGGGGTGCGGGCGCGGTGGTGCGGGGCGACGAGGGTGCCGTCGCGCAGTCCCTCCACGACCGCGTCGCGGATGGCGGCGGTGTGGCGGGGATCGCGGCCGCGGGCGTCGGTGGTGAGCACGGCGACCGTCACGCCCTCGCTGGTGCCGGTGGCCGGGGTCCAGGCGGTGGCCGCGTCGGCGTCGTCGGAGCGGACGCACCACACGCGGTGCCGTTCGGCCTCGGCGGAGGCGGCGGTGTTGGCGGCGGTGTCGCTGGTGGCGATCAGGGCGTACCAGGCGTCCGCCAGGTCCCCTTCGGCGTACGGGCGCCTCTCCCAGGTGATCTCGCCCGCGTCCGCCATGGCCTCGACCGAGGGGGTCGCCTCGGGGGAGACGAGGCGGACGTCGGCGCCCGCGGCGACGAGGGCCGGCAGGCGGCGCTGGGCCACCTGTCCACCGCCTAGGACGACCACACGGCGGCCGGTGAGGCGGAGGCCTACGGGGTAGGCGGGGTGTTCGGCCATGAGGGGACGGCTCCTCTTGCGGCGGTGGCGCTGACGTGCGGATTTTATGGCGGGGCGGCCCGGGGGGCCCAGACGGTCCGGTGGCTGGACCGCGTTGCCGGGTGCGGGCGGTGGGCACGACCGCGGCAGGTCGGCAGGGGGCCCGGCACCGTGGTCCCGGGCCCCCTGCGGCGTGCGACCGCTACTTCTCGGTGACGCCCGCCGAGTCGAACGTCGCCACCTCGTGCATCGCCCGCGCGGTGCTCTGCACCATCGGCAGGGCGAGCAGCGCGCCGGTGCCCTCACCGAGGCGGAGGTCGAGGTCGACCAGCGGGCGCAGGCCCAGCTTGTTGAGCGCGGCGACGTGGCCGGGCTCGGCGCTGCGGTGACCGGCGATGCAGGCCGCGAGGACCTCGGGGGCGATCGCGCGGGCGACGAGCGCGGCGGCACCGGCGCTGACGCCGTCCAGGATCACCGGCGTACGCAGGGAGGCGCCGCCGAGCAGCAGGCCGACCATGGCCGCGTGCTCGAAGCCGCCGACCGCCGCGAGCACGCCGACGGGGTCGGCCGGGTCCGGCTGGTGGAGTTCCAGCGCACGGCGCACGACCTCCGTCTTGCGGGCCAGCGTCTCGTCGTTGATGCCGGTGCCGCGGCCGGTGACCTCGGCGGGATCGGCGCCCGTGAAGACGGAGATCAGGGCGGCGGACGCGGTGGTGTTCGCGATGCCCATCTCGCCGGTGAGCAGCGCCTTGTTGCCGGCCGCCACCAGGTCGCGGGCGGTCTCGATGCCGACCTCGATGGCCTGCAGGGCCTCCTCGCGGGTCATCGCGGGACCGGTGGTCATGTCGGAGGTGCCCGCGCGGACCTTGCGCGGCAGCAGGCCGGGGGTGGCGGGCAGGTCGGCGGCGACACCGACGTCCACGACGCAGACCTCGGCGCCGACCTGGGTGGCGAAGGCGTTGCAGACCGCTCCCCCGCCCAGGAAGTTGGCCACCATCTGGGCGGTGACCTCCTGCGGCCACGGCGTGACGCCCTGGGCGTGCACGCCGTGGTCGCCGGCGAAGACGGCGACGGCCGCGGGTTCCGGGATCGGCGGCGGGCACTGGCGGGACAGCCCGGACAGCTGCGCGGAGATGATCTCCAGCATGCCGAGCGCGCCGGCCGGCTTGGTCATGCGCTTCTGCCGCTCCCATGCCTCGCCGAGCGCCTTGGCGTCCAGCGGGCGGATCTGCGCGACGGTCTCCGCGAGCAGGTCGTGCGGGGCCTCGCCGGGCAGGGCGCGGCGGCCGTACGTCTCCTCGTGGACGACCCACGACAGCGGGCGGCGCTTGGACCAGCCGGCCTGCATCAGCTCGGGCTCGTCCGGGAACTCGTCGACGTACCCGACGCACAGGTAGGCGACGACCTCGAGGTGCTCGGGCAGGCCCAGGGCGCGGACCATCTCGCGCTCGTCGAAGAAACTGACCCAGCCGACGCCGAGGCCCTCGGCGCGGGCGGCGAGCCAGAGGTTCTCGACGGCGAGCGCGGAGGAGTACGGCGCCATCTGCGGCTGGGTGTGCCGGCCCAGGGTGTGTCGGCCGCCGCGGGTGGGGTCGGCGGTGACGACGATGTTGACCGGGGTGTCGAGGATGGCCTCGATCTTCAGTTCCTTGAACTGCTTGGCCCGGCCCTTGGGGAGGGACTTCGCGTACGCGTCGCGCTGACGCATCGCCAGTTCGTGCATCGCGCGCCGCGTGTCGGCGGAGCGGATGACGACGAAGTCCCAGGGCTGCGAGTGGCCGACGGAGGGCGCGGTGTGGGCCGCCTCCAGGACACGGAGCAGCACCTCGTGCGGGATGGGGTCGCCGCGGAAGCCGTTGCGGATGTCCCGGCGTTCCCGCATGACCTTCAGGACGGCCTCGCGCTCGGCGTCGTCGTAGGCGGGTGCCGCCGGGCCGGAGGGCTGTCGTACGTCTGCCTCTGCGGCCGTGCTCACGTGCGGGTCTTCCTGGTCTTCCTGTCCGGCGTCCCGGGTGTCCAGGTCGTCGGCGTTCTGTACGAGTCCGGCGTCGGCCTCGCGCGGCGCGGGGACGTCGGTGACCGCGTCCTGGGCCGGCGCGTCCTGGGCCTCCGCGGGGAGGACGAGCGCCTCGGGCGGGGTCGGGGCCGGGTGCGGGGTGGTGGGCACCTGGCCGCCGTCGACCGGCACGAACCGGCCCACCGGCTGCTCCGGGTGGGCGGCCGGGGGCTGCGCCGGGTCTCCGGGCTGCTCCGCGGGCACGGTCACGGCGTGCGCCGTGGGCGTCTTCGGTGCCGCGTCGGTGTCCGGCAGGGACTGGGGGCCCTGGACGGGGTGGGGGGCGTCCGGGTGGGGCTGCGGGGCCTGGTCCTGCACGACGGCCGCCTCCCCGGCCGCGGCGGGAGCGGCCGTCGGGTCCGCCGGCGCCTCCGGGGACGGTGCGGGCGCGTCGGCCTCGGGCCCCGGCACGGCGGGCGCCTGGACGTCCTGGGGCGCGGGCGCGTCGGCCGGCTGGGGCTCCTGCGCCACGAGGACCGGGGCCGGCTCGACCGGGACGACGGGCTCGGGAGCCGGGGTCGGCTCGGGAGCCGGGGTCGGCTCGGGAGCCGGGGTCGGCTCGGCCGCCACCGCGGGCTCGACGGCCGGAACCGGCTCCGCGGCCGGGACCGGCTGGGACGCGGGGTCCTCCGCCGGCTCGGCGATCGCCTCGGCCTCTTCCGCCACGGGCGGCTCGGAGACTTCCGGGGCGGGCCCGGGCTCGGGCACCTCGGCCACCGGCGCGGGCCCGGACGCCTCGGGGGTCCGTGCGGGCTCGGACGCGGGTGCCTGGGGGGCCGGTGCGCCCTCGCCCGGCGTCAGTGTCCCGGGAGCGGGCTCCGACGCGCCGGGCTGCCCGACGGCGGCCTCCGGAACGGACGGGACGGCGGCGGCCCGGCCGGCCTCCGGCCCCGGCACGGTCACCGCCTCGGGGACCTCGGCGACCGGCACGGACCCGGGAGCGACCCCCTCGGGGGCCGGTGCGTCAGCCGGTCCCGGCACGGCGTCGGGTTCCTGCGCGGACTCGGGCGCCTCGGTGACCGGCGTGGGCTCGGACGGGGCCGCCTGGGGGGCCGGTGCGCCCTCACCCGGCGCCAGTGTCCCGGGAGCGGGCTCCGACGCGCCGGGCTGCCCGACGGCGGCCTCCGGAACGGACGGGACGGCGGCGGCCCGGCCGGCCTCCGGCCCCGGCA
>NZ_JBVHWR010000006.1:170476-429541 GCF_055564355.1 Streptomyces sp. NPDC029152
GCCTCGGGGACCTCGGCGACCGGCACGGACCCGGGAGCGACCCCCTCGGGGGCCGGTGCGTCAGCCGGTCCCGGCACGGCGTCGGGTTCCTGCGCGGGCGGCTGCTGCGCGGCCTCCGCTCCCGGCACGCCACCGGCCTCGGACGCACCGTCCGTGCCGAGCGCCGGCGTGCCGTACGTCTCGGGCGCTCCCGCGGCCGGGGGCTCGTGTCCGCCGTCGGCGGTGGGCGCGGCCCCCGTCGCGTGGGCCGTCCGGTCGTCCGGCACGGCCGCGTCGCGGGCCGCTGCCTGCGCGTCCGGCTCGGCTCCGGGTCCGGCGGCGGCCACGGCCGGGGGACCCGCCTCGCCGGCCTCCGCCGGCGCCGGGACGCCGCCGGTCGCCGCCACGGCCTCCGTCGCCACGCGGGTGACGAGTGCCTGGGCCGCGCCCACCGGCTCGGGACGCTGGTCCGGTACCGGAACAACCGTTTCCGCAGTCGCCGCCCCCGCGCTCGACGGGGCCGCCTGCGCGCCCCAGGGCGCCGCCTCCCGCGCGGGCGCCGCGGCGGCCTGGGGGACGTCGAGGTACTCGGGGCCGACGGTCGGCGGGCCGGCGTGCCGCACCGGCACGTCGGCGGGGCCCCGGTCGGCGAGGGAACGGACGGGGCTCGCGGAGGCGTCGGGGATCGGCGGACCGAGGTGCAGGGGCCGGCGCGGCGGGGCCGGCGCGGCCGTGCGCTCCGCGGCCGGTTCCGGCAGGCGGACGCCGCCGAGGTCGACCGAGCCGCTGTCACGGCCGGACGTCTCGTGCGGGCCCGGCTGGTGCACGGTCTCGACGACCGGCTCCGGCGCGGGCGGCGCGACCTCGTTGCCCCAGGCGCTCTGCGCGCCCGGCAGCAGCAACAGGTCCTCGTCCTCGGCGGTGGTTTCGGAGAGGTAGGTGTACGCGCCGGATGCGGGGACGCCCGGCTGCTCCACCATGCCTGCGTTCTCCGGCAGCCCCTCGCCCGGGATCTGGCCGGTGTCGGTCATGCGTAACCCCTCGCCCATCGGTTAGTGCTTCTACGACCAGCTCACCCGGGACGGCGCACCGACCGCCCCGTAGTGAAGAACGAGCGTGCGTGCCCAGCGGCACGAACGACCCGCCGGAAAAGACGACAAAGCCATTGAGTGGCATTGTCGCGGTCGTTCCCCCGTCACGACAGCTTGATCCGCGACGGCCCGCTGTGGACTGCGCCACGTTGCGCGTCCTCCGGTTCTGCCCTACCACACACCACCCGGAACTGGCGGGTTTTCAGGACATTGGACGACGAAGCGTCCGGTGTCCGAGTGCGGTACAACAATCCGCCAGCCTACCTCGCGCGGTACGACGATCCGATCACGGGGCGCGGTCGGGCAATACCCCTGTGAGCAGGAAAGCGACGCTCCGCTCCGTCTCCGTCCAGGCGCGGGTGTCGAGTCCGACGGACTGGATCAGGGCGCACTCGACGCGGTAGCCGTGCTCCGACAGGTCCCTGCCCACCAGTTCGGCCGCGTCGCGGGTCGCCGCGTGGGCGACGATGCGCTGCGGGCGGCGGTCGGCGACCGCGGAGACGACGGCCGCTCCCCCGCCGCCGACGCGGACGACGTCCGGTTCGGGGAGGTTCTCCAGGATGTGCGGGGCGGTGCCGTGCACGGTCTGGAGCTGGACGCCGAAGTGCCGTGCGGTGGTCTCGGTGCGGGCGCAGGCGTCCGGGTCCCGGTCGACGGCGATGACCGCGGCGCCGCCGCGCGCCGCCTCGGTGGCGAAGGCCCCGCTGCCGCAGCCGATGTCCCACACGAGGTCGCCGAGGCGCGGTCCGAGCCGGGCGAGCTGGGCCGTGCGCAGCAGGTCCGTCTCGCCCTCGCCGAGTTCGCCGCCGTACGCCTCTGCGGGCAGCGACCAGCCGCGCGGCCCGGCGGCGGGGTCGCGTCCCGCGATCCAGCCGCCCCCGTCGGCCACGGCGCCCGGGGCGGCGACGCCTCCGACGACGATGACGACGTTCGGGTCGCGCCAGGTGTGGTCGGCGGCCTTGTCGGAGGTGACGACGGTGACCTGCTCGCGGGCGGTGCCGAGCTCCTCGCAGATGACGAAGGTGCGGTGGACGCCCTCCATCAGCAGGCCGAGTTCGGCGGGGCCGGCGCCCGGAGAGGTGAGGACCGCGACCTTGGTGTGGGCCCGGCATACGTTCACGGCGCGTCGCAGCGTACGGGGATGGGCGACCACCACATGGGCGTCGTCCCAGGGCATGCCGGCGCGGGCGAAGGCGGCGGCGACGGAGGAGACGGCCGGGTCGACCTCGACCTCCAGGCCGAACTCGGGCGCGCGCAGGGTGCGGACGACGCCGAAGAATCCGGGGTCGCCGTCGGCGAGGACGACCGCCGTGCCCCGGTGGGCGGCGATGCGGCGGGCGGCGAGGGCCACGCTGCCGAGCCGGATGCGTTCGGCGGCGGGCGGCACCTCGGGGAGCGCGAGGTGATGGGCGGCACCGGCCACCAGCGTGGCGGCGCCCAGGGCTGCGCGTGCCGCGGCGGTCAGCGGCGAACCGTCCCAGCCGATCACCGTGACCCGGTCGGCCATCGTCGTCAGTCTCCAGGGGTCTTCGCAGGTCGTGTCGCGGAATCCGCTCGTGGGCGGGCTCCGTGAGGGTACCTGGTGCGGCCTCGGGACGTGGTGGTGACGCCGCCGTCCCCCAGGTCAGTTCCAGTCGGTGAAGGTGGTGAAACCCTCACGGTCGGCCAGGTGCTCCGCCGCGCCCTCGATGTCCTCGGGCAGCAGGCTCCACACGATGAAGTCGGTGCGTACGTCGGTCCAGGTGCCGTCGTCGGTGCGCATCCGCGCTATGCAGGCGTTGCGCAGGACGCCCTCGCTGATGCAGCCGATCTTCTGGGCGACCTGCTGGGAGGCGGTGTTGTCGGCAGCGGTGCGCAGCTCGATGCGCTCGAACTTCTGGTCGCCGAACAGCCACTGGGCGGTGGCGAGCGCGGCCTCGGAGGCGTAGCCCTCGCCGCGGGCCCAGGGGGCGACGATGTACGACAGCTCGGTGGACCGCACGTGCCAGTCGGTCCTGGTCAGCTGGACGACGCCGACCAGGCGCTGGGTGAGGAACTCGGTGACGGCCAGGTCGAGCCCGCGGCCGGCGGTGCGTTCGGCGGGGGCGTACTCGGTGATCCAGGTGCGGGCGCCCTGTTCGGTGAAGGGATGCGGGACGTGGGTCCAGGCGGCGACCTGCTCGTCGTTCATCATCGCCGCGAGGGCGGGGACGTCGTCCTCGTCGAGGGGGCGCAGCACCAACCGCTCCGTGCTGATGGAGATGTTGGGGAAGGTGCTCGTCATGCGCCGCTCCGTAACCTGTGTGACCGTCAGACCTGCTGAGCTGCCCAGCATGCAGCATGAAAGCACCGGGCCGCACCACCGGGTCCCACTCCCCTCGGGAGGGGGCGGACCCGGTGCGCGGCGCGGGGCTCGGCTCAGAAGGAGGGGAGCACGGACCCGGCGTAGTTGTCCTCGATGAACTTCTTGACCTCGGGCGAGGTGAGGAGCTTCGCGAGCTTCTGGACCCGCGGGTCGTCCTCCTGGCCCTCCTTGACGACGAGGAGGTTGACGTTCGGGTTGTCCTTGGCGGACTCCAGGACGAGGGCGTCCTTGGCCGGCTTGAGGTCGGCCTCCAGGGCGTAGTTGCCGTTGATGACCGCCGCGTCGACGTCGTTCAGGGAACGCGGGGTCTGCGCCGCCTCCAGCTCCTTGAACTCGAAGTCCTTCGGGTTCTCGGTGATGTCGGCGGTGGTGGCCGAGTTGCCCACGCCGTCCTTCAGGGTGATCAGGCCCTGGGAGGCGAGCAGCTGCAGGGCGCGGGCCTCGGTGACCGTGTCGTTGGGGAGGGCGATGGTCGCGCCGTTCTTCAGGTCACCGGCCTTGTCGGCCTTCTTGGAGTAGAGGCCGAGCGGCTCCAGGTGCACCGAGGCGACGGACTTCAGGTGGGTGCCGTTCTTCTTGTTGAAGTCCGCGAGGTAGGGCTCGGTCTGGAAGTAGTTGGCGCCCACCGAGCCGTCCTCCGTCGCCGTGTTCGGCGTGACGTAGTCGGTGAACTCCTTGACCTCCAGGTCGAGGCCCGCCTTCTTCGCCAGGTTGTCCTTGACGTAGGTGAGGATCTCGGCGTGCGGGACGGGCGTCGCGGCCACGACCAGCGGGCCGGAGGCGTCGGAGGAGTCCTTGTCCGAGCCGCAGGCGGAGAGCCCGAGGGTGAGGGCTCCGGCGGCGAGGACGGCGGTGGTGATCTTGGCGGTGTTACGCACGAAAAGTGCCTTTCCTGAGGTGGTGCGACCCCTTGGGTCAAGGGGCACCGGCGCGAAGCGCCGACGTTGGGGGGGTGGGCGACGGGCGGGAGTGCGGGGCGCCTTCGGGGTGTCAGGCGACCTTGCTCACGTCGGCCGCCGCGGGTTCCTCGGCCTTGAGCAGCCGGAGCCTGGGCGCGGCGCCCCCGCGTCCGCCGCGGCGGTGCAGGGTGCGGGCCGCGTAGTCGCCGGCGAACTGGATGAGCGAGATGGCGACGGCGAGGAGCGCGACGGTGACCCACATCAGGCCGGTCTCGAAGCGCTGGTAGCCGTAGCGGACGGCGAGGTCGCCGAGGCCGCCGCCGCCGACGGTGCCGGCCATGGCCGAGTAGCCGATGAGGGCGATGACCGTGGTCGTGGTGCCGGCGATGAGCGACGGGAGCGCCTCGGGGACCAGGACCTTGCGGACGATGGTCCAGGTGTTGCCGCCCATGGACTGGACGGCCTCGACCAGCCCTCCGTCGACCTCGCGGACGGACGTCTCGACGAGCCGCGCGAAGAAGGGGATGCCGCCGATGGCGAGCGGCACGATCGCGGCCTCGCTGCCGATGGTCGTGCCGGTGACCCAGCGGGTGAAGCTCATCAGCGCGACCATGAGGATGATGAACGGCATCGAGCGGCCGATGTTCACGATCTGGCCGATGACCTTGTTGACCACGACGTTCTGCAGCAGGCCGCCCTTGTCGGTGAGGACGAGGAGCACGCCGAGCGGGAGTCCGACGGCGACGGCGATCGCGGTGGACCAGCCGACCATGATCAGGGTCTCCCAGGACGCCTGCTCCAGCAGGGGCTGCATCTCGGACCAGGTCACTTGGCACCTTCCTTCACCAGAAGGGACGGTTCCGCGTTCACCACGTCGATCTGGAGGCCCTGTTCGCGCAGGAAGCCGACGGGCACGACGTTGTCCTCGTAGCGGCCGGGGAGTTCGATGCGCATCCGGCCGATCTGGAGGCCGCCGACGGTGTCGATGGCGGCACCGAGGATCGATATATCGATGTTGTAGGTGCGGGACAGCTGGGAGATGACGGGCTGGGTGGCGGCCTCGCCGTGGAAGGTGACGTCGAGGACGGTGCGGTCGTCCCCCGACGCCTCGCCGCCGACCGGGAAGAGGGCGGCGGCCAGCTCGGAGCCCGGGGTCGCGAGGAGTTCGCCGACCGTGCCGGACTCGACGACGCGGCCCCGGTCCATGAGGGCGGCCGAGTCGCAGACGCTCTTGACGACGTCCATCTCGTGGGTGATGAGCAGCACGGTCAGGCCGAGCTCGCGGTTGAGGTCGCGCAGCAGCCGGAGGATGGAGCGGGTGGTCTCCGGGTCGAGCGCGCTGGTGGCCTCGTCGGACAGCAGCACCTTGGGGTCGCCGGCCAGGGCGCGGGCGATGCCGACGCGCTGCTTCTGGCCGCCGGAGAGCTGGGCGGGGTAGGACTTGGCCTTGTCGGCGAGACCGACCAGGTCGAGCAGTTCCAGCGCCTTGCGGGAACGTTCCTTCCCGGACCTGCCGAGGATCTCCAGCGGCAGCTCGACGTTGTCCTGCACGGTCCGCGTGGACAGCAGGTTGAAGTGCTGGAACACCATGCCGATACGGCTGCGCGCCTGCCGCAGCTCCCGGCCGGCGCGCGGCCCGCGTCCGGCCAGCGCGGTGAGGTCCTGGCCGGCGACGGTGACCGTGCCGGAGGTGGGACGCTCCAGGAGGTTGACGCAGCGGATGAGCGAGGACTTGCCGGCGCCGGACTGGCCGATGACGCCGAACACCTCGCCCTCGCGGACGTGCAGGTCGACGCCGTCCAGGGCGGTGACCTCACGGCCGCGGTGCGACCGGTAGACCTTCGTGAGGCCTGATGTGGTGATCACGTGGTTTCCGTCACTGTCGAGTGCGCGGCGCGGGTGTGTGCGCCGGCACGGGGGCGTTGTTCTTCGGGGTTCTCGCGGGACCTTCGGAACGCGGCACGGTTCTCGCGGCGGCGGTGCGCGATGGCGGCGAAACCGGGGAGAACGTGTGCGCGGGGCGTGGCTCGGTCGCGTGCGCGGGGCGCGGCGGCGGACACGAGCCGGCACTCGCTTCGGGGCGCGAGGCTCAGGTGGTGCGGGGGCCCTCTAGAAGGCGCACATTCGGCACATACAACGAGCACCGGGCGTCGTCGTCGCCTCGGTCGCAGGGGTGCGGTCGCTCGTGGTGCTCATGCGATCAGTAAAGCAGACCGGTGGTTCTGAGCGGACACCGCTGTCCGGATGCTGGACAGCGGTGGACGGTGGCCGGTCCCGGGGGCGCGGACCGGTGCCGGGAGAGGACCGCCACCACGCCGTCGGTGACCAGCACGGACGGGGCCGGGAGACCGCCGGCCGCCGGAACGGCGCCGGGTCCGGCGGCCGCCGGGTTGTGGCCAACGCCACGGTGGCCGCGTCGGCGGCCCGGCCACCGTCCGCCCGTGCGGCCCGGCCCGCGGGCCGGACGGCCGTGATCCCGCGCGCGGCCCCGCCCGCGTCACGGGCGGGGCCGCGCGCGAAGGGCTCCTCGGGGCGTAATAGGGTCGCTGCCATGCTTGACGCCCTGACGCTGGTGACCGCAGTCGCCGCGCTGCTGCTCGCCGCCTGGTGCGGCTGGGCCGCCTACCGTGACCAGCCGACGAAGGACTGGCACTTCATCGGCATGGCCGCGGTCTCGGTGCTGGCGCTGATCCAGCTGGCGGTCGGGATCGTGCAGTTGGCGCGGGGCGAGAAGCCGGAGCAGGGCACGACGATCTTCGTGTCCTACCTGCTGGGCGCCTTCGCCTGCGTCCCGGCGGCGGGGTTCATGTCGCTGGCCGAACGCACCCGCTGGGGCTCGGTGACGGTCGCCGCCGGCGGTGTGGTCCTCGCCGTCCTCGAAGTGCGGCTGTACGACATCTGGGGAGGCTGAGATGACGGCGACCGAGGACGAGCCGGCCCGTGCCCGATTGATCGGCGGGCCCGGGATCCTGCTGGTGTGGCTGTACGGGGTGATGGTCGTCGGCGCCGTGTCGCGGTCCGCGTACCAGATCGCCACCGATTTCGACCGGGCACCGCTCGCCTACACGCTGTCGGCCGTCGCCGGCGTCGTCTACGGCTTCATCACCTACACCCTCGTGCGCGGCGGGGAGACGGCCCGCAGGGCGGCGCGGGTCTGCTGCGCCGCCGAGCTGGTGGGCGTGCTGGCGGTGGGCACATGGACCCTGGCCGAGCCGTCGGTGTTCCCCGACGCGACCGTGTGGTCCGACTTCGGCATGGGCTACGTCTTCATCCCGGTGCTCCTGCCGCTGTCCGCGCTGTACTGGCTGCGCAAGGGCGCGCACCACGGGGACGCCGCCTGAGACCGTCGGGCGGCCCGGGCCCGCCCGCGGCTCACGCCGTCGTCGCGTACGTCTCCGCCGGCTTCTCCAGGACGATCATCGGGACGCCGTCCGCGCCCTCGGCCGTCCCCACCGTCTCGTAGCCGACCCGCCGGTACAGACGCAGGTTTCCCTCGCTGCGGTGACCGGTGTGCAGGCGGAAGCGCGTGGCGCCGCGCTCCTCGACGAGGGCGGACTCGGCGGCCCGCAGCAGACGGGCGCCGATGCCGTGGCCCTGGAGGCGGGGGTGGACGCACAGCTTGCCGATGGACGCGGCACCGTCCTCGGTCACCCGGCCCCGCACCGAGCCGATGACCTCGTCGCCGAGCCGCGCCACGAAGACGCAGTCGCCGGCGACCTCTTCGCGCACGGAGTCGAGGGTCTGGACGAGCGGGTCGATGCGGTAGTTGCCGTACAGCGCCGCCTCCCTCTGGAAGCAGAGGTACTGCAGTCGGAAGATCTGCTCGGCATCCTGCCCGGTCGCCGCCGAGATGGTCACGCTCATGCCCATGTGCGCATGCCTCCCGCTCACCTGATCACCTGTGGTCCCCCACTCCTATCCCCGTCCTCAGCGGGCCGCAACCTCCGGCGTCAGTAATCGGCGAAGACATCCCAGACATCTGGAGCGTTCCGGTCCAAGGCTGCCCTGTGAGATACCCAACTCCCCCGCGATCTCCCGGTATGTGAGGTCCTTCGGGGACAGCAGCGCCTCCATCAGACGGGGGCAGCGGCCGGGCAGCCGGCGCACGGCGTCGCGCAGGGCGCGGTGGCGGGCCGCGGTGAGGGCGAGCTGTTCGGGCCCGCGTTCGGCGGCGTCGGCGGGTTCGGTCTCGTACGGCCGCTCGGCCCGGGCCGCGCGGCGGGTGCGGCGGACCTCGAGGCGGACGGCGCTGCGCAGCCAGCGGTGGGGATCGCGGGGCGGGCCGTCGGTCTCCAGGCGCTCCAGGAGGCGCAGCCACACCGCCTGCTCCAGGTCTCCGGGCTCGGTACCGCCGGCATATGTCTCGGCCGAGACCTCCGCGGCGAGGAGGGGGCGCAGGGTGGCGACCAGGTCGTGCGTCATATGCAGTGCGACGCGGCCGCCCGGGCGGTGGTTGCCCCGGGCGGCCGCATGTCACTCCAACCGGTGTGGTGACGCTCAGCGGTTGACGAAGTCCTCGCGGGCCAGCACGCCGGTGTCCGGGTTGTCGGTGAAGACGCCGTCGATGCCGGTGGCGAAGTACGTCCGGAAGGCCCCGAAGGCGTCGCCGTAGGCGTCGGGCTCCGAGCCCTTGCGGAAGTCCGCGGGCAGGAAGGGGTTCTCGTTGCGCATGGTGTACGGGTGCAGGATCAGTCCGGCCCGGTGGGCGTCGCGCACCAGGGTGGTGGGCTCGGTGAGCCTGCCGGCCGCGTCCTTCGGGATGATCAGGTCCAGGGTGGGTCCGATGCCCTGGGCGTAGGAGGCGATCTCCCTCAGGCCCGCGGGCGTGATCAGGTCGGCGACCGTGCGCGGGTCGCCGGTCTCGACGAAGTCCCAGGGACGGCTCTTCGCTCCGGACAGCAGGACGGCGAGCGGGTTGCCGACGAGCCCGTTCATCCGCTGGATGCTGGTCGGCTCGAAGGACTGGATGATGACGGGCGAGTTCTTCTTGTCCTTGCCGTGCCTGCGCAGCAGCCGGGCCAGGCGCTCCTCGGTGCCGAGGCCCAGCTTGCGGAAGTAGGTGGGGTGCTTGAGCTCGGGGTAGATCCAGACCTGCCTGCCGCGCCTGCGGGTCTGCTCGTCCTGCCAGCGGAGCACCTCTTCGAAGGTGGGGATCTCCCAGCGCCCGTCGTAGAGGGTGTTGTGGGGACGGTTGGCCGGGATGCGCTCGGTGGCGCGGAGCGTCTTGAGCTCGGCGAGCGTGAAGTCCTCGGTGAACCAGCCGGTGGTGGAGACGCCGTCGAGCTGCTTGGTGCGCCTGCGGCCGGCGAACTCGGGGTGGTCGGCGACGTCCGTGGTGCCGCCGATCTCCGGTTCGTGACGGCAGACGAGATGACCGTCCTTGGTGGGGACGAGGTCACCGGCCTCGACGATGTCGGCGCCCATGTCCAGTGCCAGTTCGTAGGCGCCGAGGGTGTGTTCGGGGCGGTAGCCGCTGGCGCCGCGGTGGCCGATGACCGTCGGGACGGGCAGGCCCTTCAGCCCGCCCTGCCCGCCGCCGTGCCGGGCGTCGGCGGCTCCCGCCGCGCCGGAAAGGCCCAGTACGGCTCCGCCCGCGCCCAGCACCGCCGCGCCGAGAAGCGCCCGCCGTCCGGTTCCGCCCGCCCGCTCGTCCGACCCCTGCGTTCCCATCGGTACCTCCCGCCGTCGACCGTCACTGCGGGCCGATCGTAGGGGCGCGTACATGACGAGCGGGAGACCGCGTGCGGAACACGCGGGTGACCCGGGATGTCGGGCGGGGGCGGAGGGGCGGGCGGGGCGGGACGTCTGACGAACCGTCGGCTTGGCGGCGCCGGACCGGGGTACGCGGTCGGTGGCCGCGGCTCGTCGTGGCGCTGCCCGACGGGTCCCGCGGCCGCGGGAAGAAGGGGCCGGTGAAGCGGCTGTGACGGCGCGCCTCACGCGGTCCGCGCGTCGCGCGTGCTTCGATCCGGGCGGTGTCCGCGCCCGAGGAGCAACGACGCCGGTCCCCTCGGACCAGGACGGCGTGGCACGGCGAGAGCGGCGAGCCCCCGCGGGCGGATCCTCCCCCGCGGACGCGAGTTGCCTCACACCCCGCCGTCCGCGTCACGGCCGCGCAACACCACGGCACCGCAGGTGAACACGCGTCAACACCGGGCGAGGGCTCGGTGAACCCGACGTGCGCGACCCCCGGGGCCGCGAGTAATGTCCTCACCTGCACAGACTCATACCGCATCCCCGACGCCGGAGGACCCGTTGTCCCGCTTCGCGCTCATCAAGGCAGTGCTCGGCCCGATCATGCGCCTGATGTTCCGCCCCCAGGTGGAGGGCGTGGAGAACATTCCGGGCGACGGCCCGGTCATCCTGGCCGGCAACCACCTCACCTTCATCGACTCGATGATCCTCCCGCTGGTCTGCGACCGGCAGGTCGTCTTCATCGGCAAGGACGAGTACGTCACCGGCAAGGGCCTCAAGGGCCGGCTGATGGCCTGGTTCTTCACCGGCGTCGGCATGATCCCGGTCGACCGGGACGGCGGCCGGGGCGGGGTCGCGGCGCTGATGACCGGACGCCGGGTGCTGGAGGAGGGCAGGATCTTCGGCATCTACCCGGAGGGCACCCGCTCCCCCGACGGCCGTCTGTACCGCGGCCGCACCGGCATCGCCCGCCTCACCCTGATGACCGGCGCCCCCGTCGTCCCGTTCGCGATGATCGGCACCGACAAGCTCCAGCCGGGCGGCGCGGGCCTGCCCCGGCCGGGCAAGGTCACGGTCCGCTTCGGCGAGGCGATGGAGTTCTCCCGCTACGAGGGCATGGACCGCGACCGCTACGTCCTGCGGGCCGTGACCGACTCCGTGATGACCGAGGTCATGCGGCTCTCCGGCCAGGAGTACGTGGACATGTACGCCAGCAAGGCGAAGGCGGCGTGACACCGCGCTGACACACGTGCCGAGGGCGGGCCACCGGATCGGTGGCCCGCCCTCGGCGCGTGCGCACGGTCACGGGTGCCCGGCCCCGTCCTCCAGGCGCTGGCCGCGCAGCAGGTACCAGGCCGCGCCGGCGGCGGCCAGCAGCACCAGGGCGCCGATGCCCGAGGCGAGCGTCAGCCCGTCCACGAAGGACTGGCGGGCGGCGTCCAGCAGGGCGCCGGCCGTGTGCTCGGGCATCCCGGAGGCGGCCTCGACCGCACCGCCGAGCGACTCGTGAGCCGCCTCCGGGGTGCCGGGCGGGCCGGTGAAGCCCCGGTAGACGCCGGTCACGATGGAGCCGAGGAGCGCGATGCCGAGGGCGGCGCCGAGCTCGTAGGCCGTCTCGGAGACCGCGGAGGCGGCGCCGGCCTGCTCCCCCGGGACACTGGAGAGGATCACGTCGGCGGTGACGGTGAACGAGAAGCCGGCGCCGACGCCGACCACCAGCAGGGCCCCGCCGAGCAGCGGGTAGCCGGTGTGCTGGTCGAGGAGGGTGAGCGTGGCGAGGGCGAGGCCGACGGCGGCGAGCCCGCCGGAGACCACGGCGCGCACGGAGAAGCGCCGGGCCGCGCGGCCCGCGACCAGACCGGCCACCACCGCGCCGATCGCTGCGGGCAGTTCGGCGAGCCCCGCCTCGAACGGGCGCCTGCCCTGTACGAGTTGCAGGTACTGGGAGAGGAAGAACACCAGTCCGGACAGGCCGAGGACGGTCAGCAGGTCGGCCAGCACCGCGCCGCTGAAGCCGCGGCTGCGGAACAGCCGCATGTCGAGCAGCGGGACCGGCATGGTCAGCTGGCGGCGGACGAAGCCGTACAGCGCGGCGGCGCCCAGCAGGCCCGCCGCGAGCGGGGCCCACGCGAAGCCGTGCGCGGCGGCCTCCTTGACGGCGTAGACGACGCCGACCATGCCGATCAGGGAGAGGAGGACGCTGGCCAGGTCCCACGGGCCGGGGGCGGGGTTGCGGGACTCGGGGAGCAGCTTGACGCCGACGAGGACCAGGACGGCCATCACGGGCAGGTTGATCAGGAAGACCGAGCCCCACCAGAAGTGCTCCAGCAGGAAACCGCCCACGATCGGGCCGACCGCCATGCCGGCGGAGGCCGTGGCGCCCCAGATGCCGACGGCGAGGCTGCGTTCGCGCGGGTCGTGGAAGATGTTGCGGATCAGGGCGAGGGTGGCGGGCATGAGCGTGGCGCCCGCGACGCCGAGCAGGGCCCGGGCGAGGATCAGCACCTCGGGGGTGTGCGCGTAGGCGTTGAGCACGGACACCGCGCCGAACGCCGTGGCGCCCAGGAGCAGGATCCGCTTGCGGCCGATGCGGTCGCCGAGGCTGCCCATGGAGACCAGCAGGCCGGCGATGACGAAGGAGTAGACGTCGCCGATCCACAGCAGCTGGGTGCCGGAGGGGGCGAGGTCCTCGCTGATGTAGGGGGTGGCGAGACCGAGGACGGTCGCGTCGACGGCCACCAGCAGCACGGCCAGCACGAGGACGGACAGCGCCAGCCAGCGGCCGGGGCGCTTCACCGCCTCGGTCGACTGCGCCGACTGCAGGGTGCGGGTCATGGTTCACTCTCTCCGAAGTGCGCCGCCGAGCAGCAGCTCGACGATCATGCGGGTGAAGTCGTTGCGGGCCACGCGGCCCTCGGTCACCGCCCAGGCGCCGGAGGCCAGCAGGCCGTAGAGCGCCTCGGTGAGCCAGGCCGGGGTGAGGTCGATGCGGAACTCGCCGCTCTCCTGGCCCCGGCGGAACAGCTCGGTGAGCCGGGCGTCGATGCGGGCCCAGCCCTCGTTCTGCCGCTCGCCCTCGAACAGCTGGTTCTCGGTGTAGAGGAAGGCGAGCAGGCCCGCGGCGGGTTCCATCTCCCGTACGAGCCGGCGCACCGCCTCCGCGGCGGGACCGTCGTCCGGGCGGGCCGCGTCCAGGGCCGCCTCGCACTCGGCGATGCCGAGCGCCTCCAGGGCGCGGACGAGGGCGTCGCGCCCGGCGAAGTGGCGGTGCAGCGTGGCCCGGCTGATCCCGGCGGCCCTCGCGACCTCGTCCATGGTCGCGGTGGCTCTGCGGGTCAGCAGGGCCGCGGCGCTGCGCAGTACCTGTTCTCGATCGACGGCCATGAGACAACAGTAACCCATGTGAGACATTGATGTCTCATCGTGGGCGTGTGCGACTCACCACCGGGCAGCCGGGCACCGGCCGCCGCGGGCGGTCGCACGGGCCGGGACCCGCTCAGTGCCAGGGCAGCCGGCCGCGCCGCTCCCAGTAGGCGCACGGGTCCTCGGCGAGGGTGGCGAGGCGTGCCACCTGGTCGTCGTCGAGGTCGACGACGGCGGCGTGCAGGTTCGAGCCGAGCTGGGCCACGGTCGCGGCGCCGGAGAGGACCACACCGGTCCAGGGCTGCCGCAGGACCAGCGCGAGGGCGACCGCGTCGCAGCCCAGGGTCGTCTCCTCGGCCACGGCCCGCAGGACGTCCGGCGCGTGCGGCTCGGCGAGGCGCCCGTTGGCCATGCCCTCCTTGACGATCACCGTGAGCCCCGCGTCGTGCGCCTCGGCCAGCGCGGGCCCGACGGAGGTCTCCAGCGCGTTGTACGTCGCCTGGACGGTGCGGAAGAGGGGCTCGCCGTCGACGGTCACGGCGAGCGCGGCGCGGACGGCGTCGGCCTGGGCGGGACCGCTGGTGGAGAAGCCGACGGTGACGCCCCGCGCGGCGGCCTCGGCGAGCTCGGCGTGGAGCTCCTTGTCGGTGAGGGCCGGACTGTCGGGGGTGAGGGAGTGGATCTGGTACAGGTCGAGCCGGTCGCCGAGGAGGGCGTCGGTCTCGGCGCGCTGGCGCTCGTACGTGGCGACGCCGTGGTCCTTGACCTCGTGCTGCTCGGCGTCGGCGGACCAGTCGGCGGTGTAGGTGTAGCCCCACTTGCTGCCCACGACGACGTCGTCCGCGTCGGGACGCTCCCGCAGCCAGGCGGCGAGGAACTCCTCCGACCGCCCGTAGGAGCGGGCCGCGTCGAAGTAGCGCACGCCCTGCGCGTAGGCGGCGTCGAGAAGGTCGTGGGTGCGCTCGCGCAGCGCCTCGACGCTGCGGTCCTCTCCGAGGTCGCGCTCTCTGCCGAGGTTGATGTAGCCGGGACGGCCGACGGCGGCGAGGCCCAGGCCCATGTGACAGGTGGGCGTCGTCGCGGTCGCGAGACGGGCGAAGGGCATCGCGGGCTCCGTTCGGTCGGCTCGTGCTCCTGCCGACCAACGTAACCGCGATGCCCCTCGGGCACACCGGCTGCTACTTCCTGGCGTTCGCCCAGGCGTGCTGGCCGGCCACGTCCGCCTTCACCTCGGCGAGCTGCACGGCGACCGCGCCGGGCGCCGTGCCGCCGCGGCCGCTGCGGGAGGCGAGGGCGCCGGGGACGTCGAGCACCGAGCGGACCTCGGGGGTCAGGTGCGCGGAGATCTTCGCGAACTGCTCGTCCGTCAGCTCGTCCAGCTCCTTGCCCTCCGCCTCGGCGACCTTCACGCACTCGCCGGCCACCTCGTGCGCGACCCGGAACGGCACGCCCTGCCTGACCAGCCACTCGGCGATGTCGGTGGCGAGCGAGAACCCGGCCGGGGCCAGCTCCTCCATGCGCTCGCGGTGCACGGTGAGGGTGGCCATCATGCCGGTGAAGGCCGGCAGCAGGACCTCCAGCTGGTCGATGGAGTCGAAGACCGGCTCCTTGTCCTCCTGGAGGTCGCGGTTGTACGCGAGCGGGAGGGCCTTGAGGGTGGCCATCAGACCGGTCAGGTTGCCGATCAGGCGGCCGGACTTGCCGCGGGCCAGCTCGGCGATGTCCGGGTTCTTCTTCTGCGGCATGATCGACGAGCCGGTGGAGAAGGCGTCGTGCAGGGTCACGAAGGAGAACTCCTTCGTGTTCCAGATGATGATCTCCTCGGCGATGCGGGAGACGTTCACGCCGATCATCGCGGTGATGAAGGCGAACTCGGCGACGAAGTCGCGGGAGGCCGTGCCGTCGATGGAGTTGCCGGCGCTGCCGCGCTCGAAGCCGAGGTCGCGGGCGACCGCCTCCGGGTCGAGGCCGAGGCTGCTGCCCGCGAGCGCTCCCGAGCCGTACGGCGACACGGCCGTCCGCTCGTCCCACTGGCGCAGCCGCTCCGCGTCCCGGGACAGCGCCTGGACGTGGGCGAGGACGTGGTGGGCGAAGAGCACCGGCTGGGCGTGCTGGAGGTGGGTGCGGCCGGGCATCGCCACGTCCGGGTGGGCCTCGGCGAGGCCGATCAGGGCGTCCTGGAGGTCGGCGATCAGGCCGCCGACGACGCGGGCGTGGTCGCGCAGGTACATCCGGAAGAGGGTGGCGACCTGGTCGTTGCGGGACCGCCCGGCGCGCAGCTTGCCGCCGAGGTCGGGGCCGAGCCGCTCCAGCAGGCCGCGCTCCAGGGCCGTGTGGACGTCCTCGTCGGCGATGGTGCCCACGAACACGCCGGAGGCCACGTCGGCTTCGAGCCGGTCGAGGCCGTCGATCATGCGGGACAGCTCGTCCTCGGTGAGCAGTCCCGCCTTGTGCAGCACGCGCGCGTGGGCACGCGAGCCGGCGATGTCGTAGGGGGCGAGGCGCCAGTCGAAGTGGACGGACGCGGACAGCTTCGCCAGGGCCTCGGCGGGACCGTCGGCGAAACGGCCGCCCCAGAGCCGTACGTCACCGTTGTTGCTGCTCACTCGTGTCGCTCCTCACCGTGCAATCACTGGCCTGCATGAGTATGCAGAAGACTGCATGATTCGTCAATCTCGCAGATCCGCGGGACGCGCCGCACCGCGCGGTCCCATAATCGTTAGACATGGGAAAGACCTATGAGCGCATAGACGGCCGGCTCCGCACCTTCATCGAGGCCCAGCCCCTCTTCTTCACCGCCACCGCTCCCCTGACCGCCGACGGGACGGTCAACCTCTCCCCCAAGGGACTCACGGGCTCCTTCGCCGTGCTCGACGAACTCACCGTGGCCTACCTCGACTTCGCGGGCTCCAACGCCGAGACCATCGCCCATCTGCGGGAGAACGGGCGGATCACCCTCATGTGGTGCGCCTTCCAGGGACCGCCGAACATCGTGCGGGTGCACGGGCGCGGGGAGCCGGTCTTCCGCGACGACCCGCGCTTCCCGGAGCTGCTGGCCCGCTTCCCCGGCATCGACACCGGCCGGCACGGGCTGCGCGCGATCATCGTCGTGACCGCCGAGCTCATCCGCGACACCTGCGGCTACGGCGTCCCCTTCATGGCGTACGAGAACGACCGGGACCTGCACGGCAAACGGTTCGCGCGCGAGGACGACGTCTCGCTCAGCGCGTACTTCACCAAGAAGGAGCACATCGCGACGAGCCTGGACGGCCTTCCCGGGCTGCCGTTGCCGCTGCCCCCGTCTACGGTCTGAGCCATGCGCCCCGGTGCCGTCGCCGCCCTCACGAGCCTGGACGGCCTTCCCGGGCTGCCGTTGCCGCTGCCCCCGTCTACGGTCTGAGCCATGCGCCCCGGTGCCGTCGCCGCCCTCCTCGCCCTGTCCGCCCTCGTCCCGGGCGCCGCGCCCGCCTCCGGGCCCGCGCCCCGGCCGCTGCCGGCCCGGATGGCGGACACCGGCGGCGGCAGCCAGCTGATCACCGCCCTCGCCCCGGACACCGGCTCGACCACGGGCACCGTCGCCTGGTGGGACCGCAGGGGCGGCCGATGGGTGAGGACGGGTTCGGCACCCGCCCGTTTCGGGGCGGGGGGACTGGCGGACGGGGAGACGCGCGTCCAGGGCACGAACACCACCCCGACCGGCCTGTACGACCTGCCGTACGCCTTCGGCGTCCGGGCCGCGCCGCGCGGGACGGCGTACCCCTACCGTCCGGTGCGCGAGGACTCCTGGTGGTGCCAGGACGGCGGTTCCCGCGCTTACAACCGCTGGACCGAACCCCGTCCGGCCGACTGCGCCGCCGCCGAGTCCGAGCACCTGATCACGTACGGCACGCAGTACGCGTACGCCATGGTCATCGGCTTCAACTACGAGCGCCCGGTGCGCGGGCGCGGCGCGGGCATCTTCCTGCACGTGGACGGGAGCGGGGCGACGGCCGGCTGCGTGTCGGTGCCGGCGGACGCGATGCGCCGGATCCTGCGGTGGGCCGACCCGGGGGCCCGGCCGCACATCGCGATCGGCACGCCGGGCGGGGCGACCGCGGTGACCCGCTACTGAATGCCCGCGGGGGCTGAACGTCCGGGCGGTGCGGTGCGTATCCGTGGGCCAAGGGCCGAGTCCCCACGGAGGAACCGTGACCACCACGCTCGCCGGCGGCCGCGCCGCCCGCCGCCAGACGACGCGGCGCATCCGCCCGCGCCGCTCCCCGGCCGTCCCCCTGCTGCTCGCCGTGTGGGCGGGCGGGGCGGGCGTGTTGTGGCTGTGGTGGCGCAACACGCCCGCCATCACCGACGGCACCGGAAGGATCCTCGACGCGGGCCGGATCACCGGACTGCTCGCCGGGTACCTCATGGCGCTGGTGGTGCTCCAGGCGGCCCGCGTGCCCGCGCTGGAACGGCGGGTGGGCTCCGGCCGGGTGGCCCGCTGGCACGCCATGACCGGCCGCTATACGCTCTGCCTGGTCCTCGCCCACGTCTTCCTGGTCATGTGGGGCCACGCGGCGCAGGCCGGCAAGGGGCTCGGCGACATCGTCCGGCGGACGGCCGACTCCGTGAACCAGCTGCCCGACATGGGGAAGGCCGCCGTCGGCACCGGGCTGCTGGTCGCCATCGGCCTGCTGTCCGCCGGCCCGGTCCGCCGCCGCGTCCCGTACGACGCCTGGTACCACGTGCACCTGCTGACGTACGCGGCGGTGTTCCTGACCTTCTGGCACCAGCTGACCACCGGCAACGACTTCGCCGTCGAACCGGTCGCGAAGACCGCCTGGTACGCGCTGTACGGGACGGTGAGCGCGCTCGTGCTCCGGTACCGGATCCTGACCCCGGTCCGGCTGAACCTGCGGCACCGGCTGCGCGTCGAGGCGGTGATCGAGGAGACGCCCGGGATCGTGTCGGTGCTGATCGGCGGACGCCGGCTGCACCGGATGGGCGCGGAGGCCGGGCAGTTCCTCCGCTGGCGGTTCCTCGCGCCGGGCATGCGGTTCAGCTCCCACCCGTACTCGTTGTCGGCGGCGCCGCGTCCGGACACGCTGCGGATCACCGTGAAGGCGATCGGCGACCACAGCGCCCGGCTGCGCGAGCTGGCCCCCGGCACCCGGGTGTGGGCGGAGGGCCCGTACGGCGCCCTGACCGCCCGGCGCCGCAGCCGCGGCAAGGTGCTGCTGATCGCCGGCGGGGTCGGGATCACGCCGATGCGGGCGCTGTTCGAGACGCTGCCGGGCGCCTCCGGCGACATCACCCTGCTCTACCGGGCCACCAGCACCCGGGACCTCGCGCTGTGGGGCGAGCTGGCCCGGATCGCCGACGAGCGCGGGGCCCGGCTGATGTACGCGGTCAACGGCCCGGGCGGGGAACGGCCGGACCTCTCCGCCGAGAACCTGAGCCGCAAGATCCCGGACCTCGACCGCCACGACGTCTTCCTGTGCGGGCCGCCCGGTTTCGCCCGGTCGGTGTACGAGGCACTGCGCGGCGCGGGGGTCCCCGCCCGCCGTATCCACCACGAGTCGTTCGCGATGTGAGCGACGGACACCAGGAGCTCGGCTCAGATGAGGAAGAACCACCCCGTCCGGCGGGCCGTGCTCGCCGGCGCGGCGACCGCGTCCGGCATCGTGCTGCTGCTGTCGCTGAAGCCCGCGTCCGACCCGGGTTCCGCCACGGCGGCGGGCGGCACCGCGCCGCCCGTGGCCGCGCGGCCGCCGCAGGGGGGACGGGGCACGGGCGCCGGTACGGTCACCGGCGACGCGGCCGGCACCCGGTACGGGCCCGTGCGGGTCCGGATCACCCTCAGCGGCGGCAGGATCACCGCGGCCGAGGCCGTCCGGGCGCCCGCGGGCGGACGCAGCGACCGGATCACCGCCGACGCCGTGCCCCGCCTCGACCAGGCGGCTCTGGCGGCCGGCGACGCCGACATCGACGCCGTCTCCGGGGCGACCTATACCAGCGCCGGGTACCGGCGGTCCCTGCAGTCGGCGCTGGACGAGGCCGGTGACTGACACGGTGGCCGGACCCGCACGGGCTCCCGCCGCGGTGCGTCGGACGGTGGAGACGACGGGGACCGTCTTCTCCTTCGACGTCCGCGGCGGGGAACCGGCGGCCGTACGGGCGGCGCTGGACGAGGCGGTCGCCGGACTGCACCGGGTGGACGGGGTGTTCAGCACCTACCGGGAGGACAGCCAGGTCTCCCGGCTGGCGCGCGGCGAGCCGACCGCCGCCCGGTGCGTGCCCGAGGTGGGCGAGGTGCTGGAGCTGGCGGCGGAGGCGGAGCGGGTGAGCGGCGGCTGGTTCAGCCCGTCGTACCGGGGGCGGCTCGACCCGACGGAGATCGTCAAGGGCTGGGCGGCCGAGCGTGCGGCCCGGCTCGTCGCGGGGGCGGGAGCGAGCGGCGTCAGCGTCAACGGGGGCGGGGACGTGCAGGTGCTCGGGGCGCCGGGGGCGCGGAGGCCGTGGCGGGTGGGGGTGGCGGATCCGCTGCGGCCGGGCGGGCTCGCGGCCGTCGTCTCCGCCGCCGGGGCGACGGAGCTGGCCGTCGCGACGTCCGGCACGGCGGAGCGGGGGGCGCACATCGTCGATCCGCGCACCGGGCGGTCCGCGGTGACGGACCTGGTGGCGGTGAGGGTGGTGGGGCCGCGGCTGACGTGGGCGGACTGCTGGGCGACGGCGGCGTTCGCGATGGGGTCGCGGGAGGGGCTGCTGTGGCTGGAGTCGCTGGACGGGGTGGAAGGGCTGCTGACGACCTCGGGGGACGAGGTGCGGTGCACCGGAGGGCTGGCGGAGCTGCTCGGCTGAAAGTCTTGTTTCGGCATTTTTGCCCGGAACGCGATCCGACCGCCGCTCTGAGACGTACCCCCAGTGCAGCGATTTCCAGGAGGAACACATGGCCATCTTCAGCAGCCTCATGCCGGCCAAGGGCCACGACCGCGGCCGCGACACGTCGCACGACGACAGCTCGCGGCACGGTCACCGCCACGACCACGGCGACCGCCACGACCACGGCGACCGCCACGGACACGGGCACGGCCACGGCGACGGCCACGGGCACAACGGCTACTGACCGCATCCGAAGGCTGAGCGGGCCGGTGACCGGAGGACCCGGTCCGCTTCGCCGCCGATCTCCGAGGAACACATGCCATGGCGCGGGTCCTGCGGCGTCTGCTGTCGGTGGGCGAGACCTCCGACGCCGTGGTCGCCGGCGCGCCCCCGGTCCCCCTGCGCGAGGTGTTCCGGCGGTTCTGGCCCTACACCCGCGGCGGCCGCCGCTGGCTCGTCCCGCTCGCCCTCTTCAGCCTGGCCGGCCCCGCCGTCGACGCGGCCGAGATCTGGCTCTTCAAGATCGTCGTGGACGACGTGCTCGTCCCCCGGGACCTGCGTCCGTTCCTGTGGATCGCACCGGCCTATCTGGGGCTCGTCCTCTGCTCCGGCGTCCTGGGCTTCGGCGACGACGTGACGTCCACCTGGGTCGGCGAACGTTTCCTGCTCTCCCTGCGCTCCGACGTGTTCCGGCACGTGCAGGGACTGTCGCTCGGCTTCTTCGAACGCCGGCGGCTCGGTGACGTGCTGTCGCGGGTCACCGGCGACGTCGACGCGGTCGAGACGTTCTTGCTGTCGGGGGTCGCGGACGTCCTCTACTACGTGATCCGCCTGGGCGTCTTCCTCGGTCTGCTGTTCCACCTGCGTTGGGACCTGACCCTGCTCTCCCTCGCCATCGTGCCGCTGTTCTGGGCGTCCGCCCGTCACTTCTCGCGGCTGGTCAAGGCGGCCTCGCGAGAGCGCAGGCGGCGCAGCGGCTCGATCAGCGCGATCGCCGAGGAGTCGCTGGGCAACGTCGCCCTGGTGCAGGCGTACAACCGGCAGGGCTGGGAGGAGCGCCGGTTCGAGAGGGAGAACGCCGGCAGGTTCCGGGCGGCCATGGCGTCGGCGCGGATCCGCGCCGTCTACGGACCGGTCGTGCAGATCATCGAGGTGTCCGGCGGTCTCGCGGTGATGGGACTCGGCACCTGGAAGCTGGCCCAGGGACAGCTGACGCTGGGCGGCCTGCTGGTTTTCCTGGCGCTGATCGGCAAGCTCTACAGTCCGGTCCGCGGCCTGTCCCACCTCGGCACGGCCTTCTACGCGGCCTCCGCCTCGGCCGAACGGATCATCGAGCTGCTGGACCAGCGGCCGCAGGTCGTCGAGGCCGCGGGCGCCCGGCGCACCGGCCGGGCGCGGGGCGAGGTGGAGTTCGACGGCGTCTGGTTCCGCTACCCCGGAGCCGCGTCCTGGGCCCTGTCGGACGTGTCCTTCCGGGTGGCGCCCGGTCAGACGCTGGCGCTGGTCGGGGCCAGCGGGGCCGGCAAGTCGACGGCCGCGAAGCTGCAGCTGCGCTTCTACGACCCCGACCGGGGAGCGGTCCGCCTCGACGGGACGGACCTGCGGGAACTCGCCCTGTCCGACGTACGGGACAGCGTCGCGGTGGTGCTGCAGGAGACGCTCGTCTTCCACGGCACCGTGCGGGAGAACATCGCCTACGGCAGGCCCGGGGCGACGGAGGCGGAGGTCGTCGCGGCGGCGCGCGCCGCGGACGCGCACGAGTTCGTCGAGCGGCTCCCGGAGGGCTACGACACGCTGGTCGGCCAGCGCGGCCGGACGCTGTCCGGCGGGCAGTGCCAGCGGCTGGCCATCGCCCGCGCGATGATCCGGGACGCACCCGTGCTGCTGCTCGACGAACCGACCACCGGACTCGACGCCCGGTCGGCCCGGCGGATCACCGGCCCGCTGCGCAGGCTCATGGCCGGGCGGACGACCGTCGTCATCTCCCACAACCTGCTGACCGTCCGGGACGCCACGCGCATCGTCGTCCTGGACCAGGGCCGGGTGGCCGAGCAGGGCACCCACGACGAGCTGGTCGGGTTCGGCGGCGCCTACGCCCGGCTGCACCGGCTGAACGCCCTGGACGCGGTCCCGTCCCCGGGGAGGGTGGCGTCATGAGCGTCTCTCCCGTCCGGCCGGCCCCGGCCCTGGCCCCGGGCACGCGACCGGTCCCGGGCTACGGGATCCTGGCGCACCTGACCCGCACCGGCTGGCTGGACGTCTACGACGCCTGGAGCGAGGAACGGGACTGCCGGTGTGTGATCAAGGTGGTGCGTCCCGACCGGCGTGGCGAGGAGCGGCTGCGCGAGCGGCTGCTGCGGGAGGGCCGGTGGCTGCGGGAGTTCACCCACCCCCACCTGGTCCGCGGCTACGAGACCTTCGAGTCTCCCGAGCCGCTCGTGGTGCTGGAGACGCTGACCGGCGAGACGCTGTCCCACCTGGTGCGGCGGCTGCGGCACCGGCCGTCCGCCGCCGACGTGGCGCTCCTCGGGGTCCAGCTGTGCTCCGCGGTCCACTACCTCCACCGCCGGGGCCTGCTGCACCTGGACCTCAAGCCGTCCAACGTGGTGGTGGACCGCGGTCACGCCAAGGTGCTGGACCTGAGCGTCGCACGGCCTCCCGGTCCGGCTCCCGCGGGGTTGGGAACGTTCTGCTACCTGGCCCCCGAGCAGGCCCGGGGCGGGCATCTGACGGCCGCCGCCGACGTGTGGGGCATCGGTGTCACCCTGTTCGAGGTCGCCTGCGGCGAGCTGCCGTTCGGCACCCCGGGGACCGGGAGCGGGCCCGGCGGGGGCGCCGGCCCGTACACCTCCGGCACCGAGAGCCCGGGCGACGAGCGCTGCCCCCAGCTGGAACGGTCCGCTCCGTCGGTCGGCTCGCGCCGGCGCCTGCCGGCCGCCCTCGCCACGGCCGTCGACGCCTGCCTGCGCCCCGACCCGCCGGCCCGCCCCACCGTCCCCGAACTGTCCGCCGCCCTCGGCCCCGCCCCGCCCGGCGCGCGGCGGCCCGGTGGCTGAGCCCGTGGCGGGCCGACGGGGTCACGTCTCGCCGGTTCGGATCTGGCCGGTCTCCAGCGGGGCCGTGGCGAGGACCGTGCCGTCCGAGGAGGTCAGTCGGGCACCGGACAGGGCGGCGGGGTCGACGGGGGCCGACACGCCCCACGCACCGCGACCGTCGCGCACCGGGAAGTCGCCGAGCTTGAACGTCGTGCCGTCGGAGCGCTCGAGGAGACAGGTGACCCTGCCGGTGTACGCGCTGCCGGGGCCCGCCAGGTCGACGGACATGAAGACCCAGCCGGGACTCCCGGGCTGGGCGTAGACCTCGCCGGCGGGCCGGTCCCCGGCCCCGGCCGAGGTCAGGTCGCCGACCATCACGGTCTCGGTCCCGACGGCCGGTGGGGGCGGGGCCAGGGCCTCCTCGACGACGGTGCCGATCCCCCATCCGGCGGCCCCGAAGGCGACGGCGAACGCGACCGCCACCGAGGCGAGCCGCAGCCGGGCCTGCCGGGCGCGGCCGCGCAGGCCCGTGCGCGCGGGGCCGCTCTCGCGCGGGCGCCGCTCGTACACCGCCGCGTCCTGGGCCAGGGCGCGCGCCACCCGCGTCTCGAAGCCGAGCGGCGGCTCACGGCCCGGCAGCAGCCCGATCAGCCGATCGCCGACGAGGGTCAGGTGCTCGACGTACTCGCGGCAGCGCGCGCACCGGTCCAGGTGCGCGACGGCCACGGCCCGCTCGCGGCCGGACAGCACGCCCAGCGCCAGTTCGGCGCCGATCTCCCGCAGCTTCCCGCAGGTCACCTCACTGGACATGGTCGCCTCGCTTCGGAGCCGCGAGCGTGGTCCGCAGTTTGCCCATCGCCGCCCTGATCCGCGTCTTGGCGGTGCCCAGCGGGATCTTCTCCCAGTCGGCGATCTGCTGGGCCGTCATTCCGTAGACACCCGCCATCACCAGGGCGCGCGCCTGTTCCCGCGGCAGCCGCGCCAGGGCGGCCCGGAGCTGGGACGAGGCCTCGTCGGCCAGCGCCCACCGCTCGGGGGTCTCGGTGACGACGCCCAGGAGCACTTCGAGGTCCTCGGGCGCCACCGCCTCCGTCCGCCGGGCGCGGACGGCGTCGATGGCGAGGTTGTGCGCGATGGTCGTCAGCCAGGTCGTGACCGACCCGCGGCGCGAGTCGTAGATCTGCGCATGACGCCACGCCCGCTCGAACGTCTGCTGGGCGATGTCCTCGGCGAGCTGCGGATCACCGGTGACGGCCATGGCGACACCGAAGACCCTGTGCTGGAACCTCCGTACGAAGGCGACGGCGAGTTCCTGGTCCCCGGTGGACAGCCCGGACAGCAGGGCTTCGTCCGAAAGGTGGTCCACCGGGGATCCGTAACACGCCACACCTCTGTGTACGGCCGGCCGACGCCAGGGGATTGCGCCCCGGCTCCGGAAGATCACATCTTCATTCTCCGCCCGCCGGCCGGGAGGCGCACGCGGGTCAGTGCCCGTTCTGCGCCAGCCGCAGCAGATGGTCCGCGAGCGCCTGACCGCCGTCCGGATCCCGGCTGATCAGCAGCAGCGTGTCGTCACCCGCGATCGTCCCCAGGATGTCGTGCAGCTCCGCCTGGTCGATCGCCGACGCGAGGAACTGCGCCGCCCCCGGAGGGGTCCGCAGGACCACGAGGTTCGCGGACGCCTCCGCGGAGATCAGCAGCTCCGCGGAGAGCCGCCGCATCCGCTCCTCCTTCGCCGACTCCCCGAGCGGGGCCCGCGGGGTGCGGAAACCGCCCTCGCTGGGCACCGCGTAGATGAGGTCGCCGTCGGTGTTGCGGATCTTCACCGCGTTCAGCTCGTCCAGGTCCCGGGAGAGCGTCGCCTGCGTGACGGTCAGCCCGTCGTCGGCGAGCAGCTTCGCCAGCTGGCTCTGCGAGCGCACCGCCTGCCGGTTGAGGATGTCCACGATCCGGCGGTGGCGTGCGGTGCGGGTCTGCGGTACGGCAGGCCCGTTGGTCTGCTCGTGCTCCTGCGCCTGGCTCATCGTCGTCTCATTCTCCGGATCGTCCGTCCCCGTGGGCCTCGTGGGCCTGGTCAAGGATGCCGGGCAGCGCCCCCAGGAACGCGTCCACCGCGTCGTCGCCGAGATTCAGCGCGGGCATCAGCCGTACGACATCGGGCGCGGGCGCGTTCACGAGGATCCCGGCGTCCTGGGCCGCCTGCTGCACCGTGGGCGCGAGCGGCTCGGTGAGCACGATACCCAGGAGCAGTCCGGCGCCCCGGACGTGGGCAACCAGTGGGTGGCCGAGGGACTCGATCCCGCCGCGGAGTCTCTCGCCCTGCCGCTTGACGTTGTCCAGCAGTCCCTCGCCCGCGATGGTGTCGAGGACGGCGAGGCCGGCGGCGCAGGCGACGGGGTTGCCGCCGAAGGTCGTGCCGTGCTGGCCGGGCCGGAGGAGATCGGCGGCGCGCCCGAAGGCGACCGTCGCGCCCAGCGGCAGTCCGCCGCCGAGGCCCTTCGCGAGCGTGACGACGTCCGGCAGGACGCCCTCGTGGGCCTGGTACTCGAACCAGTGCCCGGTCCGGCCGATGCCGGTCTGCACCTCGTCCAGCACCAGCAGGGCACCGGTGGCCGCGGTGATGGCCCGCGCCGCCTTCAGGTAGCCGGGCGGCGGGACGACGACCCCGTTCTCGCCCTGGACCGGCTCGATGATCACCAGGGCGGTGTCCCCGGTGACCGCGGCGGCCAGCGCCTGGGCGTCGCCGTACGGGACGTGCGTGACGTCACCGGGCAGCGGCAGGAAGGGCTCCTGCTTGCCGGGCTGCCCGGTCAGCGCCAGGGCGCCCATGGTGCGGCCGTGGAAGCCGCCGTCGGTGGCGACCATGTGCGGCCGTCCGGTGAGCCGGCCGATCTTGAAGGCGCCCTCGTTGGCCTCGGCGCCGGAGTTGCAGAAGAACACCTTGCCGTCGCGGCCGAAGTGCTGGAGCAGCCGTTCGGCGAGCGCGACGGGCGGCTCGGCGACGAACAGGTTGGAGACGTGGCCGAGGGAGGCGATCTGCCGGCTCACCGCGTCGACGACCGCCGGGTGGGCGTGGCCGAGGGCGTTGACGGCGATGCCGCCGACGAAGTCGAGGTACTCGTTGCCGTCGGCGTCCCAGAGCCGGGAGCCCTCCCCGCGCACCAGGGGCAGGCGGGGCGTGCCGTAGTTGTTCATGAGCGCGCCCTGCCACCGCGCGGTCAGTTCCTCGTTGCTCACGACTCCCCCTGTTCGTCCGGCACGACCATGGTGCCGATGCCCTCGTCGGTGAAGATCTCCAGCAGGATCGAGTGCTGGACCCGGCCGTCGATGACGCGGGCGGTGGTGACGCCGTTGCGTACGGCGTGCAGGCAGCCCTCCATCTTCGGCACCATGCCGCTGGACAGCTCGGGCAGCAGTTTCTCGAGCTGGGACGCGGTGAGGCGGCTGATCACCTCGTCGGAGTCCGGCCAGTCCTCGTAGAGGCCCTCGACGTCGGTGAGGACCATGAGAGTCTCGGCGCCGAGCGCCGCAGCGAGTGCCGCAGCCGCCGTATCAGCATTGACGTTGTAGACATGGTGATCGTCCTGGGAACGGGCGACCGACGAGACGACCGGGATGCGGCCGTCGGCGAGCAGGGCCTCGATGGCGCCGGTGTCGATCCGGGTGATCTCCCCGACCCGTCCGATGTCGACCGGCTCGCCGTCGATCTCGGGCTGGTGCTTGGTGGCGGTGATGGTGTGCGCGTCCTCGCCGGTGAGGCCGACGGCGAGCGGGCCGTGCTGGTTGAGCAGCCCGACCAGCTCGCGCTGCACCTGCCCTGCCAGCACCATCCGTACGACGTCCATGGCGTCCTCGGTGGTGACGCGCAGGCCGGCCTTGAACTCGCTGACGATGCCGTGCTTGTCGAGGGCGGCGCTGATCTGGGGGCCGCCGCCGTGCACGACGACGGGCTTGAGGCCGGCGTGGTGCAGGAAGACGACGTCCTGGGCGAACGCGGCCTTCAGGTCCTCGTCGACCATGGCGTTGCCGCCGAACTTGATGACGACGGTCTTGCCGTTGTGCCGGACCAGCCACGGCAGCGCCTCGATGAGGATCTGCGCCTTCGGGAGGGCGGTGTGCTTGCGAGTGGTGCTCATGAGGAGTACGCGCTGTTCTCGTGGACGTAGTCGGCGGTGAGGTCGTTGGTCCAGATCGTCGCGGTGGCGTCGCCGGCGGCGAGGTCGGCGACGATGTGGACCTCGCGGTAGCGCATGTCGACCAGTTCGCGGTCCTCGCCGACGCCGCCGTTCTTGCAGACCCAGACGCCGTTGATGGCGACGTTGAGCCGGTCGGGCTCGAAGGCGGCGGACGTGGTGCCGATGGCGGAGAGCACGCGGCCCCAGTTGGGGTCCTCGCCGTGGATGGCGCACTTGAGGAGGTTGTTGCGGGCGATGGTGCGGCCCACCTGGACGGCGTCCTCCTCGGTCGCGGCGTTCACGACCTCCACCTTGATGTCCTTGCTGGCACCCTCGGCGTCCCGGATGAGCTGCTGCCCGAGGTCGTCGCAGACGGTCCGGACGGCCTCGGCGAACTCCGCGTACTCGGGGGTGACGCCGGAGGCGCCGGAGGCGAGCAGCAGCACGGTGTCGTTGGTGGACATGCAGCCGTCGGAGTCGACCCGGTCGAAGGTGACGCGGGTGGCGGCGCGCAGGGCCCGGTCGAGCGCCCCGGCGTCCAGGTCGGCGTCCGTGGTGAGGACGACGAGCATGGTGGCGAGGCCCGGGGCGAGCATGCCGGCGCCCTTGGCCATGCCGCCGACGGTCCAGCCGTCCTTGGTCACCACGGACGTCTTGTGCACGGTGTCGGTGGTCTTGATGGCGATGGCGGCCTTCTCGCCGCCGTGCTCGGACAGCTGTCCGGCGGCGGTCTCGACGCCCGGGAGCAGCTTGTCCATGGGCAGCAGGACGCCGATGAGGCCCGTCGAGCAGACGGCGATCTCGCCCGCGCCCGTCCCGAGCACCTCGGCCGCCTTCTCGGCGGTGGCGTGGGTGTCCTGGAAGCCCTGGGGGCCGGTGCAGGCGTTGGCGCCGCCGGAGTTGAGGACGACGGCGGTCAGCTCGCCGCTCCTGAGCACCTGCTCGGACCACAGGACCGGTGCGGCCTTGACGCGGTTGGAGGTGAAGACGCCCGCGGCGGCGCGACGGGGGCCGGTGTTGACCACGAGGGCCAGGTCGGGGTTGCCGTTCTCCTTGATCCCGGCGGCGATGCCCGCCGCCGTGAATCCCTTTGCTGCCGTCACACTCACGGCGCAACTCCGATCGTCGTCAGTCCGGTGGTCTCGTCGAGACCCAGGGCGATGTTCATGCTCTGGACGGCACCGCCCGCGGTGCCCTTGGTCAGGTTGTCGATGGCGCTGATGGCGATGACGCGGCCCGCGGCGGCGTCGTGGGCGACCTGCACCTGGACGGCGTTCGAGCCGTACACGGAGGCGGTCGCGGGCCACTGCCCCTCGGGGAGCAGGTGCACGAAGGGCTCGTCGGCGAAGGCCTTCTCGTAGGCCGCGCGGACGGATTCGGCGCTCACCCCGTCCTTCGCCCTGGCGCTGCACGTGGCGAGGATGCCGCGGGGCATCGGCGCGAGGGTGGGCGTGAAGGAGACGGAGACCGGCTCGCCGGCGACCGCGCCGAGGTTCTGGATCATCTCGGGGGTGTGCCGGTGGCCGCCGCCGACGCCGTAGGGCGACATGGAGCCCATGACCTCGCTGCCCAGCAGGTGGGGTTTGGCCGCCTTGCCCGCGCCGGAGGTGCCGGAGGCGGCGACGATCACGGCCTCGGGCTCGGCGAGGCCGGCGGCGTAGGCCGGGAAGAGCGCCAGCGACACGGCGGTCGGGTAGCAACCGGGCACCGCGATGCGCTTGGACCCCTCCAGCGCGGCGCGGCGACCCGGCAGTTCGGGCAGGCCGTAGGGCCAGGTGCCGGCGTGCGGGGAGCCGTAGAACTTCTCCCAGTCGGCGGCGTCCTCCAGCCGGAAGTCGGCGCCCATGTCCACGACCAGCACGTCCGGTCCGAGCTGCTCGGCGACGGCGGCGGACTGGCCGTGCGGCAGCGCGAGGAACACGACGTCGTGCCCGGCGAGCGCCTCGGGCGTCGTCGCCTCCAGGACGCGGTCGGCCAGCGGCAGCAGGTGCGGCTGCAGCGCGCCGAGCCTCTGACCGGCGTTGGAGTTGCCGGTCAGGGCGCCGATCTCGATCTCGGGGTGCGCGAGGAGCAGACGCAGCAGCTCTCCGCCCGCGTACCCGCTCGCTCCGGCCACCGCCGCACGTACCGCCATGGAAAACCCTCCTCCTGGATGGCATGACTATACGTTTCGATGCACGTTTATGCAACGTGGTGACGAGGAAGGGGTGCGCCCGGGCCTCTGCGCGCCGGCGGCCCGGCAGCTGACCGAGGTGCCGCGGCCGAACGGACACGGGCAGGTGTTCCTCGGGTGGTGGACGGTGCCGAAGGCCGCGTGCAGCACGGTGCTGGAGGCGGGGGCGGCGGAGGGACCGACGGCCGGGCGCGGCAGGCGGCCGTGAGGGCGCGGGCGGGGCCGGCCGACCGCTTCCGTCCCCACCCCTACGCACCCGAGGTGACCGGCGGGCTTCCGCGCCACGTGGCCGACGACGCGGCGGGGGACGCGCACTTCCCCGGCCACCCGCTCACCCCGGCCCGGGCCGCGCCGGAACGGATCACGTCGACGGTCGTGCCGGACGAGCGGATCGAAACCCTGCCGCCGTTCACCGGCTCGACGGCACCCCGGCCTCCGCGGCGCCCCGGGGGACGCGGCCGGTCCGGGCGCCGCGAGGGACGGTGACCGCGCGGCACCCGTGGGGTGACCGCGCGGCCCGGAGCCCCGGGGTCACCGCTGCTTGATCCGCAGGAACGTCACCGAATTCGCCGGGAAGGTGTAGGTGAACCTGCCCGACACCCCCGAGAAGGTCGACGTCACCGGGGTCACCGGGGTGTCCGTCTCGGTGTTCACCGCGTCCTGGTCGGCCGCCAGGGTGGTGACCCGTGCCCTGGCGGCGACCTTGGCGCCGCCGAGGTCGACGGCCGTGCGGGCCGCCGCGTCCTGGGCGTTGACGACCTTGACGATCAGCTCGCCGGTCCGCGTGTCCTCCGTGACGATCTGACGGAACGGCTCGGCCGGCTTGTCGTCGGTGAAGCTTCCCCACTCCCTGCCGTCGAGGTAGAGGGTGACCTGGCGGCCCCGCACCCTGATGTCGATGTCGTAGGCGCGGCCCGTCTCGATCGACCCGGCCTTCGACAGGAGCGTCGACTTGCCGCCGCCCGAGGCCTTCTCGACGGCGGACCGGGTGTTGTTCCAGCCGCCCAGGTTCCACCAGTAGTAGGTGCCGGTGTCCTTGACGCCGAAGGCGACGAGGAAGCCCTCCTTGCCGGACTTCTTGGTGGCCTTCACGTGCAGGTCGTAGTTCTGCCAGGCCGGGTCGCCCGCCGTGACCAGGGTGTTCTCGGCGGCGGCGTCGGTCTGGACGTACTGGCCGTCCTGGAGGGTCCAGTTCCCGGCGCCGCCGTGCTTCCACTGCGAGGCGTCGCCGGAGAAGTCGTCGGACAGCAGGGTCCCGCCGTCGGCGGAGGTGACCTTCACGTCGTCGTAGGCCGCGCTGGTCGCCCAGGTCGACAGGCCGACGGCACCGGTGATGGGGCCGCTGACGGCCGGTGTGCCGGTGGCCGCCGAGGGGACGACGCGGTCGCCGGTGTTGTTCATGAACAGCTTCTGGACCTCGTAGTTGGCCGAGTTCCAGGAGGCGCGGTTGTTGAACCAGATCAGGTCCGGGCGCCACTGCACGTAGTCCTCGTTGGCGAGCAGCGGGGCGTAGGAGGCGAGCTTGACGACGTCGGCGTTGCGCTCCAGGCCGGTCATGAACGCGGCTTCGGAGAGGGCGTTCTTCCAGGTGTTGCCCTGGGAGGCGTACTCGCCGAGGAAGACCTTCGGGCCCTTCCTGTCGTACGAGTCGTAGCGGTCGTTGTTCTGCAGGAACCACTCGGGGCTGTTGTAGTAGTGCTCGTCGACCATGTCGACGCCGGCGTCGCGGTTGAGCTGCCAGGCGGTGTCGAAGGTGGAGCCGGAGTCGTCGGGACCGGAGTTGGAGACGACGGTGACGTCGGGGTGCTCCGCCTCGACGGCGGCGCGGAACTTCTCGAAGCGGGCGAAGAACTCCTCGGGGAGGTTCTCCTCGTTGCCGACCTCGAGGTGGGTGAGGTGGAAGGGCTTGGGGTGGCCCATCTCGGCGCGCTTCTTGCCCCAGGGGGAGGTCACGGGCCCGTTGGCGAACTCGATGAGGTCCAGGGTGTCCTGGATGTGCCGTTTCAGCAGCGCCTCGTCGTCGACGGCCTTGTTCTGGCCGCAGCCGGTGACCAGGGCGGGCACGACGGGCAGCGGCATGGCGCCGATGTCCTCGGCGAAGCGGAAGTACTCGTAGTAGCCGAGGCCGTAGCTCTGGTTGTAGCCCCAGAAGTTGGCGTTGGTGGCGCGCTCCTCGACCGGCCCGATGGTGTCCTTCCACTGGTAGGAGCGCTTGCGCTGCCAGCCGGAGGCGGCGCTGTAGTCCTCCATGGAGCCGGTGTTGACCAGGCAGCCGCCGGGGAAGCGCAGGAAGCCCGGGCGCAGGGCCTCGATCTTCTCGGCGAGGTCCTTGCGCAGACCGTTGGGCTGTCCCTTGTAGGTGTCGCGGGGGAAGAGGGACACCATGTCGAGGGCGGCGGGTGCGGTGGTGGTGACGGCGAGGCGGCCGCGGTTGCTGGTGCGGGTCGCGGTGAAGGTGGCGGTGTACTTGCGCCATTTCCCCCTGACCGCCACCTGGCGCACCTTGGCCAGCGTGCCCGCGCTGTCCCGGAGGGAGACGGTGAGGGTGGTGCCGCTCTCGGCGCGGGCCCACACCGAGAAGTCGTACGTCTTGCCCTTCTCGACGCGGACGCCGGTGTTGTAGCCGGAATTGGTGACCGACGAACCGGCGGCCAGGGAGAGGTAGTTGCGGTTGCGCTCGTTCAGCCTGCCCTCGTCGTCCACCACCTCGGCCGCGCCGTCGGCCGACCAGGCGGTGAGCGGCGTGTACGAGCCGTTGTCGGCGGTGGAGTACTCGAAGGAACGGTTCTGGACCAGCTCGGCGTACAGGCCCCCGTCGGCGGCGCGGTTGATGTCCTCGTAGAAGACGCCGTACATCGTGTCGTCGATCGTGGCACCGGGGGCGGCCGGGTCGACGGTGATCGTGTAGTCGGTGACGGCTTCCGCGTGGGCGGGGGACGGCAGCAGGGCCGTGGCGGTCAGGAGGGCGGTGGCGCCGAGACCGAGTCTCAGGCGGGTGCGTGACATGGATACTCCGCGGCTCTCACTAGGGAATGTTCGAGATATCGGTCAATGGTCAGCACTTCGAACGGCAACATAGGGAGGGGACGCAAGCGCGTCAATGGGTCGCGCAGCAATGCGTGGGACGGGGAGCAGCACGGGATGGGCGAGTTCTGGCCGGTACCGGACGTACTGGCGTACCTGGCGGGGCGGTGGCGCACGGAGCGGTCGGTGCGGGACCTCGCGAGCGGCGACACCGGCCGCTTCGAGGGGACGACCGTGTTCGAGACGTGCGGGAACGGCGGTCTGCGCGGTCACGAGTCCGGCGCCTTCACCTGGCGGGGCGTGGCCCGTCCCGCCGAGCGGACGCTGCGCTACGAGCCGGGCGGCGCGCCGGGCACGGCCCGCGTGCGCTTCGCGGACGGCCGGCCCTTCCACGACCTGGACCTGACGTCGGGCCGTCACGTGGCCGACCACCCCTGCGCGGCCGACCTCTACCGCGGCGAGTTCACCGTCCGGGGCCCGGACCGCTGGCGGACGGTGTGGCGCGTGGGCGGCCCGGCCAAGGACCTGCTGCTGACCACCGACTACACGCGCGAGGGCCGGGTGCGTTGACCCACGGGGTCGTTCACGCGGGTGACGGCCGGCCGGCCGCCGGCGCGGACGACGAGGGCGGGCGGCGTCTCCCCGCCCTGCGGGCCGGCGAGCCGGGCGTCCACCGCCGCCGGCTCCCGCTTTGGCGCCTCACCGGCCGAAGGCGAACGTCATCCACTGGTCGGGACGGTCCAGCACGGTGAAGCCGAGCTTCTCGTAGACGCCGTGCGCGTCGTGCGTGGCGAGCAGGATGCGGCGCAGCCCGTACGGCCTCAGGTGCTCGCGCACCGCGCCGACCAGGGCGGTGCCGAGGGCCTTGCCGCGCACCGAGGGGTCGACGTACACGTCGCACAGCCAGGCGAAGGTCGCCCGGTCGGTGATGACGCGGGCGTACGCCACCTGCTCCCCCGACGCCGCCTCGTACACCCCGAAGTTGAGCGAGCCGGCGATGGCCCGCTCCTGCTTCTCGCGGGTCCGGCCGAGCGCCCAGTACGCGTCGGTGGACAGCCACCGGTGCACGCGCCCGGCGTCGATCCGGTCCGGGTCGGTGGAGATCTCGTACCCCTCGGGCAGGCGCGGCGCGTCGGTCATGCCGGGATGATCGCAGCGGCACACGGACCGCGTCGACCGGTTATCCGCGCGCCCCGGCCTGCTCGCGCACTTCGGCCCAGGCCGTGCTCAGCCTCCGTACCCCTTCCGCGATCTCGCCCGTCCCGGCCACCGCGGCGAAGCTCAGCCGCAGATGGGCGGCCGGGGGTTCGGCGCTGAAGTAGGGGCGGCCCGGCGTGACCGCGACGCCCGCGCGCAGGGCGGCCGCGGTGAGGGCCGCCTCCCCCGTGCCGTCGGGCAGGCGCGGCCACAGGTGGTAGCCGCCGGACGGGACGTGGGCCAGGGCGAACTCGGGCAGGCGCAGGCGCAGCGCGGACGTCATCGCGTCGCGGCGGGCCTTCAGCTCGGCGGCGACGGCGCGCAGATGGCGCGGCCAGGCGGGCGAGCCGACGAGTTCGAGCGCCGCCTCCTGGAGGGGACGGGGCACGAAGAAGGTGTCGACGACCTGGATGGCCCGCAGCCGCTCCAGCACGGGGCCGCGCGCGGCCAGGGCGCTCACCCGGAAGCTCGGCGAGGTCGCCTTGGTCAGCGAGCAGACGTGCACGACGACGCCGTCCGGGTCGTCGGCGGCCAGCGGACGCGGCAGGGGCCCCGCGTCCTCGTGCACGAGCCGCCGTACGAAGTCGTCCTCGACGACGAAGGCGCCGGCCTCGCGGGCGATGCGCAGCACCTCGCCGCGCCGCCCGGGGGCGAGCACGGCGCCGGTCGGGTTCTGGAAGAGGGGCTGGCAGACGAAGACGCGGGCGCCGGTCGCCCGGAAGGCGTCGGCGAGCAGGGCCGGCCTCACGCCGTCCGCGTCGACGGGGACCGGTACCGGGCGCAGGCCGGCGGCCCGCGCGATGGCCAGCATGCCGGGGTACGTCGGCGACTCCACCAGGACGGGCGCGCCGGGCGGGGCGAGGGCGCGCAGGGCGGTGGTGAGCGCCGACTGTCCGCCCGAGGTGACGAGGACCTCGGCGGCCGTGACCGCGCCGCCGATGCTGCGGGCGAACCACTCCCGCAGTTCCGGCAGTCCCTCCATCGGCGGGCGGCCCCACGCGCCGGGGCGGCGGCCGGCCCGGGACAGCGCCGCCGCCATGGCCCGCTCCGGCTGGAGCGAGGGGTGCAGGTAGCCGCCGTTGAACTCGACGACACCGGGCGGCGGAGCGGCCAGCGAGACCAGGACGCCGGAGGCGTCCACCGAGCGCGGCACGAGGTCGGCCGCGCCGTCGGCACTGAGCGCGACCTCCTGCCAGGAGGTGTCCCCGGCCGGAGCGGTGCCGGGCCGCGAGGGCGCCCGGAAGGCCCCCGCGCCGGGCCGGGTCACCACCAGGCCCTCGGCGGCCAGTTGAGCCAGGGCCCGGGAGACGGTCACCGGGCTCACCCGGAAGCGGTCGACGAGGGCACGACTGGAGGGGAGCTTTCCACCTGGGGAGTAGCGGTCGAGCTCCCTTCGCAGGCGTTCCGCCAGTTCAGCGACGCTGCTACGCTCTTGCATGAGAGTACAGAGTAGCGCTACTACGTCGCCGAGGATAGCGGTCGGCGGTCCGGCCACGGCATCCGGCGGGACGTCCTCCGGCACCCTGGCGGCGGCGCTCGGCGTCGTCGCGTTCTCGCTCACCTTCCCCGCCACCGCCTGGGGGCTGGAGGGCTTCGGCCCCTGGTCGCTGGTGGCCGTGCGCAGCGTCCTCGCCGCGCTGATCGCCGGGGGCTGTCTGCTCGCGCTGCGCGTGCCGCCGCCCGGGCGGCGGCACTGGCCCGGCCTCGCCGTGGTCGCCGCGGGAGTGGTCCTCGGCTTCCCCCTGCTGACCACGCTCGCGCTGCGGACCTCGACCACCGCGCACGCGGCCGTCGTGGTCGGCCTGCTCCCGCTGACCACCGCGCTGCTGTCCGCGCTGCGCACCGGCACCCGTCCCTCGCGCACCTTCTGGACCGCGGCGCTGGCGGGTGCGGCGGCCGTGGTGGCGTTCACCGTGCAGCAGAGCGGCGGCGCCCTGACCACGGCCGACGCCTACCTCTTCGGCGCGCTGCTGGTGTGCGCGGCCGGCTACACCGAGGGCGGCCGGCTGGCCCGGGTGATGCCGGGCTGGCAGGTCATCGGCTGGGCGCTGGTGCTGTGCCTGCCGCTCACCGTGCCCGCCACCGCGCTGGCCCTCGCGCACGAGCCCGTGCGCCTGACCGCGCACGGCGTGGCCGGGCTGCTGTGGGTGGCGGCGGGCTCGCAGTTCCTCGGCCTGGTCGTCTGGTACCGGGGCATGGCGGCCATCGGCGTGCCGAAGGCCAGCCAGTTGCAGCTGGCCCAGCCGCTGCTCACACTGGTGTGGTCGGTACTTCTCCTGGGCGAACACCTGACGGTGGCCGCCCCGCTGACGGCGGCCGCCGTGCTGGTGTGCATCGCGGTCACGCAGCGATCACGGGGCTGAGCGGCAGACACGTGCGGCACACACGTGAGGAGGCCTCACAGATGCACGCGATGAAGGGCGACCAGCTGGTGCAGCACGGCCGGGTGGTCGGTGAGCACGACAAGGTCGGCGAGATAGTGGAAGTGATGGGCAAGGAAGGCACTCCGCCGTACCGGGTCCGGTTCGAGGACGGGCACGAAGGCGTGTGCTCGCCCGGCCCCGACACCGAGATCCGGCACAGGGAGATGCGGATCTAGCTCAGCGCGGGGTGTCCGCGGGCTGCTGGTAGTGGTCGGCGGCCACCCGCGCCATCGCCCCGATCCGGTCGTCCATGACGTCCTTCGCGGCGAAGAAGACGTGCCCGCGCACCTCCGGGTGGTCCGCGGCCAGCGCGAGGTGCCGGGAGAGTTCCTCCCGGTCCTGCCACGCGGCGGGCTGCGCCGGGTCACCGGCCTTGTACAGCGCCTCGCCCACGTACAGCCGCGTCCGGCTGCCCCGGGCCACCTCCGCCCACCACGACAGCAGCTTCGCGTAGTCGGCGGCGGGCAGGCCGATGTTCCAGTACAGCTGCGGGACGACGTAGTCGATCCAGCCCTCGCGCACCCACGTGCGGGTGTCCGCGTACAGGTCGTCGTAGGTCTGGACGCCCGCGGTCGTCCGCGAGCCGCGCTCGTCGGTGGCCGCGTTGCGCCACACCCCGAAGGGGCTGACCCCGAAGCGCGCGGTGGGCCGGACCTCCTTGACGCGGGCCGCCGTCTCGCGCACCAGCCGGTCGATGTTGTCCCGCCGCCAGGCGGCCCTGGTGGAGAAGCCGCCGCCGTGGGCGCGGTACGTCCCGTCGTCGTCGAAGGCCCGGCCCGCCACCGGGTACGGGTAGAAGTAGTCGTCGAAGTGGACGCCGTCCACGGCGTACTTCTCCACCGCGTCCATCATCGCGTCCTGCACGAAGGCGCGGACCTCGGGCAGACCCGGGTCGTAGTAGAGCTTGCCGCCGTACGGCACCACCCAGCCGGGGTTCCGGCGGGCCGGGTGCGCGGGCACGAGGCGGGACGGGTCGTCGTGCAGGGCGACCCGGTACGGGTTGAACCAGGCGTGCAGCTCCAGCCCGCGGGCGTGGGCCTCCCGCACGGCCGTGCCCAGCGGGTCCCAGCCCGGGTCCCTGCCCTGGCTGCCGGACAGGTACTGCGACCACGGCTCGTACGCCGACGGCCACAGCGCGTCGGCCGTGGGCCGCACCTGGAAGATCACCGTGTTCAGGCCGTGGCGGACGGCCGTGTCGAGGTGCTCGACGAGTTCGGCCCGCTGCTCGGACGCCCGCAGACCGGCCCGGGTGGGCCAGTCGCGGTTGTTCACCGTGGCCAGCCACATGCCCCGCATCTCCGTCGCGGCGCGGCGGACGCGCCCGGGCCGTCCCGGTGGCGCCGGTGGCGCGGGCGCCGCCGGCGCGGCGGACGCGGGCGCGGGCGCCAGGGCGAGCGCCGACAACGCGGCCACCGCGAAGGCCCGACGCGAGACACGGCCCATGGAAGACCTCCACAACGCTGCGCTTCCAGTCCGTCACGGATCGTGCACGGAACCTCAGCATGCACGACCCGGGCGACGGATCCGCGGCACTTCGGGGGTAACGTGCACGATCGGAGCAGGCGCCGGGGACCCCGGTGGGCCTGCCTCAGCCGTGGAGTCAGCGAAAGGGACGATGTGACCGGCATCTCGGGAGATATCGCACGCGTCGGCGTGGTGGGCTGCGGTCAGATGGGGGCGGGCATCGCCGAGGTGTGCGCCCGCTCCGGCCTGGAGGTGAAGGTCGCCGAGACCACCGGCGAGGCCCTGGAGATCGGCCGGACCCGGCTGTTCAACTCCCTCACCAAGGCCGCGGAGCGCGGCAAGATCACCGAGGAGGAGCTGGAGGCGACGCAGGCGCGCCTGAGCTTCACCACCGACCTGGGCGAGTTCGCCGACCGTGACCTGGTGATCGAGGCCGTCGTCGAGAACGAGCAGGTCAAGACCGAGATCTTCCAGGTGCTCGACCAGGTCGTGACCCGGCCGGACGCGATCCTGGCCTCCAACACCTCCTCGATCCCGCTGGTGAAGCTGGCGGTCGCCACCTCGCGGCCGGACCACGTCGTCGGCATCCACTTCTTCAACCCGGCCCCGGTGCAGCAGCTCGTGGAGCTGATCCCGGCCCTCACCACCTCCGAGGGCACGCTCAGCCGGGCGCAGCTCTTCACGGAGAAGGTGCTGGGCAAGCACTCCATCCGCGCCCAGGACCGCTCCGGCTTCGTGGTCAACGCGCTGCTGATCCCGTACCTGCTGTCCGCGATCCGGATGTTCGAGTCGGGCATCGCCAGCCGCGAGGACATCGACAACGGCATGGAGATGGGCTGCGCCCACCCGATGGGCCCGCTCAAGCTGTCCGACCTGATCGGCCTGGACACGGTCGCCTCGGTCGCCTACTCGATGTACGAGGAGTACAAGGAGCCGCTGTACGCCGCTCCCCCGCTGCTCCAGCGCATGGTCGACGCGGGCCGGCTCGGCCGCAAGACCGGCTCGGGGTTCTACACGTACGGCTGACGCGGCGCATGCGACGAAGTGGCCCCGCCCTCTCAGGAGGGCGGGGCCACTTCGTCTCGTGAGGCGGTGCTTCGCCTCGGGGCATCCGCGACTCAGGTCACCGACGGTCGGCCGGACCGTAGTGGGCCGCCGTGGCCTGGAGCCCGGTGGCATCGGCGGCCGGGACGAACGGTCCGGAGTTCGCGGGGCCGAACCCCTGCGGTACCGGTCCGCCCTGAGCGGACGTCTGCTGGGGCTTCGCGTCCCCCTCCGCCCGGATCTGGGCGAAGGCGGCGACCAAGGCGACCTTGAGCCGTTTGGAGACCGGCTTCTCCACCCACTTGTGCACCAGGTACGAGAGCAGGAGCATGCCCGCCACCGTCACACCGAGCAGAGCCCAGTGGTCGACGTCGTACTGGAAGCGGCGGAACACTTCCCAGCCGATGGACTCGTGGAGGAGGTACAGCGGATAGGTGAGCGCGCCGGCGGTGGGCAGCCAGCGCCAGGTGATCCGGCGGAACCAGTTCAGGGCCACGCCCGCCATCAGCACGAAGAACACCGTGAGCACGACCGGTACGCCCCAGCTGGGGATGTTGTGCCCGACATGCTCAAGGGTCCTGCGCCACGTCGGCATCGCGGTGTAGTTGCCCATGGCGAAGCAGAAGGCGATCATGCCCCACAGCAGCAGGTTCTGCCCGAAGCGGTACATCAGGTAGAAGGCCAGCCCCGCGATGAAGTACCAGCAGTCCTGCGCCATCATCAGATCGCTGAACGGACTGGCTTCGCTCCGTGTCGCCACCGCGGCGGCGGTCGCCCAGACACAGCAGAAGACGACCACCCGCCGGTAGGTGACGCCGCGCCACACCACGAGGGCGAACAGCAGATAGAAACGCAGTTCCGCCCAGAGGGTCCAGTAGACCCCCTCCACGTCCTTGATGCCCATGGGCCGCTGCAGCATGGTCATGTTGACCAGCACGTCACGCCACGGCAGCGGCGCGATACCGCCGGGCATGAGGAAGACCACGGCAGTGGTCACGATGATCCCGAGCCAGTAGGCGGGGTAGAGCCGGATCACACGGGAGGTGAAGAAGTGGGAGAGGCTCCGCCCCCACGAGCTCATGCAGATGACGAAGCCGCTGATCATGAAGAACAGTTCGACGCCGAGCCATCCGTAGGCGGACGGCCGGAAGATGACCGGGAAGAGCCGAGCCTGTGAGCCTTCCCAGCCCACGCCGAAGGCGACGTAGTGGTAGAGGACGACCATCAGCGCCGCGCAGAGCCTCAGCCCGTCCAGGACGAAGATCCGACCGCCGCGCCCCTGGGGGTCACGAGGGGCCCGGCGAGCACCGGCCGCCTTCTGCTCGGCGGATTTCCTTATTCGCACTCAGTTCTCCAGGACGGTGTCGCACGGCAAGATGACAACCCGCAGTGCCACGGTCGACGACCTCGACCGCGGGTGTTGGCTGCCGGACCGTGCGGGGCCACGAGGCGGGGACGCCTTCGGACTGGTTTCCCCGGTGACGGCGTCACGGCACGCCTCATGCGGGGAGTTGCCGATCGCTCACGGGCCGGGCTGCTCCCCTGCATACTCTCACCCGGCCCCGAGCCGTCGGCCGGGGGTGGCCGACACCGCCTGGGGCATGGGGTCTTCACCGCGCTCGGCGCTGGGCCGGGGCCCCATGTTCGAGCGGGCAGCACACTGTAGCCCGGATGACGCGACGGCGGAACAGTGATCGCCGGGGGTTTTCTCACACGGCCGTACCGGGCACCGGTCGCCCTCTGTCGTCGACCACGCCGAGTGACCGCTTCGCGGGCCCGGCACCCGGTGCGGTGCCGGGCCCGCGGCGTTCGCACCCCGTGTGCGCGCCGGGCACGCATATGCCGTACACACACTCTCCCCACGCGCCCACCAGGCGAGTTGACTCATCATGCGCATTGCAAGGATGTGATTCGACCCCCGTTCGACCACGAAAGGAGCGGATTCGTGACCGCCGATCCCGAGCACCCCGCCGTCCCTGGAGAACTCGCAGAGTTACGGCGCCGCCTCGATGTCGCCTACGCCCGCGTGGAGGGCGGGCTGGCGCTGCTCAGCCATCGCACCGAGGAGACCGCCAAGGACCTGGACGAGCTGAGCACCCGGCTCGTGACCCTGGAACACGCCCGCTGGCCGCTGCCGGCGGTCACCGCGGTCACGGCCGTGGGCGCGCTCGTGGTGGCCCTCTGGCAGGCGTTCGGACGCTGAGCGGCGCGGCGGGGCACGGACGGCGCCGGAGTTCACTGCAGGGCGTCCTGTCCGGGCCGCAGGTGGTGCAGCAGGAGTAACGCGGCCGCCATGTTGGCGGCCGGGACCTCTCCGCGGGCGACCAGGTCGGGGACGAGTTTGAGGGGCACCCATTCCCGGCGGTCCGACTCGAAGTCGTCCACGGGGTGTCCGGCGTACTCGCCCTCGTCGGCCCAGTAGATGTGGTGCCGGGCGTCGGTGAGCCCGTTGGACGGCTCCACGCTCATGAGGTGGCGCAGCGGTCCCGGCCGCCAGCCGGTCTCCTCCTCCAGTTCCCTGGCCGCCGCCACCGCGACGTCCTCGCCGTCCTCGACGACGCCGGCCGCGAGTTCCCAGCCCCAGCTGTCGGTGATGAACCGGTGCCGCCACAGCAGGAGGACCTCGTTCGCCTCGTTGACGATCGTGGCGACGGCCACGGGGCGCATCCGTATGAGGAAGTGGTCGAGGTGCCGGCCGTCCGGTAGTTCGACATCGGCGAGATTGACGCTGAACCAGCGATTTGCGTACACGTTTTGTTCGTTCTGTTTCGTCCACTGCACGGTTCTGCCACCTTTCTTGAGTAGGTGGCAATATCGCAGCCGGAGCAGCCCGGCAGCAGGCGCACGGCAACCGCTCACGGCGCAGCGGCGGGCGCAGCACCCCGGGAGGGCGGGCGGGCTAGAGCGGTACGCGCAGTGCCCCGTCGATGAGTTCGGCGGCCTCGGCCGTGCCGGCGCACCCGCTGCGCACCAGGTGCTCGCGCACCGCGCGCAGTCTGTCGCGCAGGCGCTGGGACTCCATCCCGCGGGCCTGTTCCGCCATCTGCACGGCGGTGGCGACCGCCTTGTCGGCGTTGCCCCGGCGCAGTTCGATCGTGCTGAGCATGGCGAGCCGGTGCACGCGGCCCCGGTCGTGCGCCGGGCTGTCGACGGCCTCCGCGGCGTGCTCCCCGGCCGCCGCGAGGTCGCCGAGGCTGAGCAGCGCCTCGGCCACCTGGACGTTGACCAGGCCGGGCTGGACATAGCCGGTCTCGTCGGGTTCGTAGCCGCGCCGGATGCGTTCGGCGGCCTGTTCGGCCCGGCGGATGCAGGACAGGGCGCCGGTGCCGTCGCCGAGGTGCGCGTACGCCTTGGCCTGCATCGCGTACAGGTCGGAGGCGAGCGCCGGGGTGATGTGCCGGCCCGCGGTGCGCAGGGCCGCCTCGGCGAAGGCGACGGCCTGGCGGTACTCCCGCAGGAACAGCGCCTGGTTGACCAGCAGCGCGATGACGTACGCGCCGAGCCCCCGGTCGCCGCTGGCCTTCGCGAGGCGGAGCGCCTGGTGGAAGTAGCGCTGGGCGAGGCCGTGCGCGTCGGAGTCGTACGCGCAGATGCCGGCGACCGCGACCAGGCCGCCGGTGGCCCGGTGGAGCTGGCGGCCGGTGGCGTCGGTGTAGCCGCCGCGCAGCAGCGGGGCGGCCTCCGCGTTGAGGAAGCCGACGATCCGGGCGCGCGTCGCGATGCCGCCGGCCTTGCGGTACATCTGCTCGTAGTGGGTGCGGGCCGAGCGCAATGTCTCCAGGTCGGCCGCGGTGACCCGGTGCCGGCCGCCGCGGGAGACGTCGACGTCCTCGGGCGGGTTCTCCCACTCCCACACCGGCATCACGGCGGGCGTGCCGGTGAGGGCGGGCGCGCCCAGGATGTGCGGGCGCTGCTGCTGGTCGGAGCGCCACAGGGCGGTCGCCCGCTCCACGAACCCGGACAGCGACCCGGTGTGCGGGGCGGCCGGCTCGCCGGACACGCCGAGGCCGATGTCGTCGAGGGTGACGGGCCGGTGCAGCCGGGCCGCGAGCACCTCGCAGATCAGGTCGGGTACCTGGCCGCGCGGCCGCTGTCCCTTCAGCCACCGGGCGACCGCGGTGTGTTCGTACCGCAGCGAGAGCCCGCGCGTCCGTCCCGCCTGGTTGACGTGGGCGGCCAGTCCCGCGTGCGAGACCCCCGCCTCGTCCAGGATCGCGTCGAGCAGGGTGTTGGGCTGCATGATGCCCCCCGGGTGATTCGGTGCCGACAGCGTAGTGCGTCGGCCTTCACACGGGGTGTGAACGGAGTACGCGAACCCGCGCCGTGCGCGCGCTGTCGCGGGAAGTCCCCGGGCCGGTTGACTGAACTGCCTCGAAAGAGGCCGGCCGGGCCGCCGGCTCCCCCTCGTACAAGTTCGGCGGCCCGTTCCACGCCGTCCGCCCGGCTGCCTGCCCGACATTCCGTGGCGGGGCGGACGGCTCCGCCGGCCCGGCGGTGCGACTGGCTCCGCCGGTTACGTGGAGGATCGCGGTGCGTTGTCGTCCGCGGGTGCGTCGTGTTCGCTCGCGCGGTTCCCCGCGCCCCTCGAGTCCGTCCGCGCGGCGCCCGTCGAGAGGCGCGGGCCTCCTGAGGGGCGTCGCAGTCACGCCGAGGAGGGGCGCGGGGAACTGCGCGGTCAGCCGCCGGCCGGCAGAAGCCCCCCGCCCCTCGGGCGCACCGCTAGCTGCGCAGCACCGCTCCGACCCGCTCGCCCGCGAGGGCCACCGCCGCGTCGCGGGCCGCGGAGGCCTCGTCGACCGTCAGCGTCCGGTCCCCCGCGCGAAAGCGCAGCGCGTACGCGAGGGACTTGCGGCCCTCGCCGAGCTGCTCGGCGTTGTCGTAGACGTCGAACAGCCGGATGGACTCCAGCAGTTCGCCCGCGCCCTCGCGCAGTGCGGCCTCGACCTCGCCGGCCGGGACGAACGCGTCGACGACCAGGGCGACGTCCTGCGTGGCGACCGGGAACGTGGAGATGCCCGGCGCCTGCGGGGTGTCGTCGCCGACCCGCTCCAGGGCGTCGAGGTCCAGCTCCATCGCGCAGGTGCGCGCGGGCAGACCCAGGGTCTTCACGACCCGCGGGTGCAGTTCGCCGGCGTGGCCGATGACGCGCTCCTCGCCGTCCACGGTGACGAACAGCTCGGCGCAGCGGCCCGGGTGCCAGGGACCGTACTGGCCCTTGCGGATGCCCAGTCCGGCCCCGGCCTCGCGGGCGACGGTGCGGGCGGCCTCGACCGCGTCGGCCCAGTCGGCCGGGCGGCCCGGGCCCCACCAGCCGGCCTGCTCGCGGGCGCCCGTGAGGACGACGGCGACGTGCCGGGGCTGGTCGGGCAGCGCGGCGTCCAGCGCGGCGAGGTCCTCCTCGCCGGGGCGCCGGTCGACGGGCAGGTCGACGGCGACACGCTGCTCGTCGCGCGGCTGGAAGACCAGGCCCGTCTCGAAGAGGGCGAGGTCGTGGCTGCCCCGGCCGTCGTTGCGGCGCAGCGCGCCGAGCAGGCCCGGCAGCAGCGAGGTCCGCAGCGCGGGCTCCTCGTCGCTGAGCGGGTTGACCAGCTTGACCACGCGGCGGGCCGGGTCCTCGGCGTCCAGACCGAGCTGGTCGAAGACCTGCTCGCTGACGAACGGGTAGTTCGGCGCCTCGACGTAACCGGCACCGGCCAGCGCCCGGCCGACGCGGCGGTGCAGCCGCTGCCGGGCGGTCAGGCCGCGGCCCGCCGGGGGACGGGGCAGCGTGGAGGGCAGGTTCTCGTAGCCCTCCAGGCGGATGACCTCTTCGGCCAGGTCGTTCGGGTCGGTGAGGTCGGGCCGCCAGGACGGGGCGGTGACGATCAGCTCGTCCTGCCCGTACACGTCGCAGCCGACCTCCTGGAGGCGGCGTACGACGGTCTCACGGCCGTACGTCACGCCCGCCACCTTGTCCGGGTGGTCGGCGGGCATGGCGATGGTGCGCGGCGCGGAGGGCGCGCTGATCTCGGTGACGCCGGCCTCGGCGGTGCCGCCCGCGAGGAGCACGAGCAGGTCGACGGTGCGCTGGGCGGCGGCGGCCGCGGCCTGCGGGTCGACGCCGCGCTCGAAGCGGCGGGACGCCTCGGAGGACAACTTGTGGCGGCGGGCGGTGCGCGCGATGGCGACCTGGTCGAAGTGGGCGGCCTCGATGACCACGTCACTCGTCGCGGTGCCCCCGTTCTCGGCGGCGCCGTGGTCGGCGATCTCCGTGTCGGCGCCGCCCATGACGCCGGCGAGGCCGATCGGACCGCGGTCGTCGGTGATGACCAGGTCCTCGGCGTGCAGCGTCCGCTCGACGCCGTCGAGGGTGACGATCTTCTCGCCCTCCTCGGCCCGGCGCACGCCGATGGTGCCCTGGACCAGGCTCCGGTCGTAGGCGTGCAGGGGCTGGCCCAGCTCCATCATCACGTAGTTGGTGACGTCGACGGCGAGCGAGATCGGGCGCATGCCGACCTTCTGCAGACGCCGCTGGAGCCAGATCGGGGAGCGCGCCTCGGGGCTGAGGCCGGTGACCGTGCGGGCGGTGAAGCGGTCGCAGCCCGTGGGGTCGGCGATCTTCACGGGGTAGCCGTAGGCGTTCGGCCCGGGCACGTCGAGGAGGGCCGGGTCGCGCAGCGGCAGGCCGTAGGCGATGGCGGTCTCGCGGGCGACGCCGCGGATGGACAGGCAGTCGCCGCGGTTGGCGGTGACGGCGATGTCCAGGACCTCGTCGACCAGCTCCAGCAGCTCGATGGCGTCCTTGCCGACCTCGGTCTCCGGCGGCAGCACGATGATGCCGTGCGTGCCGTCGTCGCCCATGCCCAGTTCGTCGCTGGAGCAGATCATGCCGTGGGACGTCTTGCCGTACGTCTTGCGCGCGGAGATCGAGAAGCCGCCCGGCAGGGTGGCGCCGGGGAGGACCACGACGACCTTGTCGCCGACGGCGAAGTTGCGGGCGCCGCAGACGATCTCCTGGGGCTCGCCGGTGCCGTTGGCCTGCCCGACGTCGACGGTGCAGAAGCGGATCGGCTTTTTGAAGCCCTCCAGCTCCTCGATGGTCAGCACCTGGCCGACGACGAGGGGGCCCTTGAGGTCGGCGCCCAGGTGCTCGACGGTCTCGACCTCGAGGCCGGCCGAAATCAGCTTGGCCTGCACGTCGCGGCCGGTCTCGGTGGCCGGCAGGTCGACGTACTCCCGCAGCCAGGAAAGCGGGACCCGCATCAGATCTCCATCCCGAACGGCCGGGTGAACCGGACGTCACCCTCGACCATGTCTCGCATGTCCTCGACGTTGTGGCGGAACATCAGCATCCGCTCGATGCCGAACCCGAAGGCGAAGCCGCTGTACTTCTCCGGGTCGACGCCGCAGGCGACGAGCACCCGCGGGTTGACCATGCCGCAGCCGCCGAGCTCGATCCAGCCTTCGCTGGAGCAGGTGCGGCAGGGCCGGTCGGGGTTGCCGACGGACGCGCCCTTGCAGACGTAGCAGAGCATGTCCATCTCGGCGGACGGCTCGGTGAAGGGGAAGAAGTTCGGCCGCAGCCGGGTCTTCATCTCCGCCCCGAACAGTGACTGGACCATGTGGTCCAGGGTGCCCTTGAGGTCCGCCATGGTCAGGCCCTCGTCGATGGCGAGCAGCTCGACCTGGTGGAAGACGGGGGTGTGCGTGGCGTCCAGCTCGTCGGTGCGGTACACGCGGCCGGGGCAGATCACGTAGACCGGCAGCTCACGGGTGAGCGCGGAGCGGATCTGCACGGGCGAGGTGTGGGTGCGCAGCACGACGCCGGACCCGGTGCCGCCCTTCGGGCCCTCGACGAAGAACGTGTCGGCCTCGCCGCGGGCCGGGTGGTCCGGGCCGATGTTCAGGGCGTCGAAGTTGAACCACTCGGCCTCGGCCTCGGGGCCCTCGGCGACCTCGTAGCCCATGGCCACGAAGATGTCCTCGATGCGCTCGGAGAGCGTGGTGAGCGGGTGGCGGGCGCCGGCCGGTACGCGGTCGTGGGGCAGCGTGACGTCCACGGCCTCCTCGACCAGCACGCGCGCGTCGCGCTCGGCCTCCAGCTCCTCCTGGCGGGCGGCCAGCGCCTTGTTCACGGCGCCGCGGGCCATGCCGACGCGCTTGCCGGCCTCGGCCTTGGCGTGCGGGGGCAGGGCGCCGATCTCGCGGTTGGCCAGCGACAGCGGGGAGGTGCCGCCGGTGTGGGCGACCTTGGCCTCCTGGAGCGCGTCGAGGGAGTCCGCGGCGGCGAAGGCGGCGAGCGCCTCGTCCCGCATGCGCTCGATCTCTTCCGGTTTCAACGCCTCGACCTCGACAGGGTCGTACGACTTATTCGGTGCCGACATCTCTTCCCGTGCTTCCGATTGGCTGGCTGATGGTCCCCGTCACCGGCTCGTGGACGAAGCGTCTCGCTCTGGGCGTCTCCGTCTGCGGGACACAAAGGTGCCAAAGGCCGAGTCTAACGGGGTGGAGAAGGGCGGATGCGCCCGTGGGGGTCCCGGGCCGTCTCAGGTGAGATACGCGGGAGCCGCCACGGGCAACGTAAATCGGAACTCGGCGCCGCCGCCGGGGGCGCGGCCGACCGTGATGGTGCCGCCGTGGGCCTCGACGATGCCCTTGACGATGTAGAGCCCGAGGCCGGTGCCACCGCGCTTGCTGCCCCGCCAGAAGCGGGTGAAGACGCGGTTCATGGACTCCTCCGGGATGCCGGGCCCCTCGTCGCTCACCGTGACCGACGTGCCGGCGTCCTCCTCTTCGCGGGGGGACGCCGCGGGCGTGATGTCGATGGTGACGGTTCCCTCGCCGTGCCGCACCGCATTTTCGATGAGGTTGCTGAGCACCTGGTCGATCTTGTCGGGGTCGGCCCACAGGGCGGGCAGCGGCCGGCCGAGGCGGAGCAGGAAGCGGTCGGCCGGCTGCCCGGCGGCGACGTAGGCCTGGATGTGGCGGCCGACGGCGGCACCGATGTCGACGGGCTGGCGGCGCACCTCCAGCCGGCCCGAGTCGATCCGCGAGATGTCCAGCAGTTCGGCGATGAGCCGGGTGACCCGGTCGGCGTCGGCGTCGACGGTCTCCAGCATCAGCCGCTTCTGGTCGTCGGTGAACCGCTCCCACTTGGCCAGCAGCGTCGCCGTGAAGCCCTTGACGGAGGTGAGCGGGGAGCGCAGTTCGTGGGCGACGGTGGCGATCAGCTCGGCGTGGCTGCGCTCGGTGCGGCGGCGGGCCTCGGTGTCGCGCAGGGTGACGACGACGCGGTGGACGGGGCCGGTGCGTCCGGCGCGGACGTAGCGGGCGGAGACGAGGACCTCACGGCCGCCGGGGAGCAGCAGGTTGCGCTCGGGCTGGCCGACGCGGATGGCGAGCCCGCCGTAGGGGTCGGTCAGCTGCCACCAGCGGCGGCCGTCGAGGTCCTCCAGCGGCAGGGCCTCGTCGAGCCGCTGCCCGAGGGCGTCGGCCGCGGGGACGGCGGTGATGCGGGCCGCGGCCGCGTTGAAGCAGATCACCCGCCCGTGCTCGTCCGCGACGACGAGGCCGTCGGGCAGTTCGTCGGGGCCGACGCCTAGGCCGGCGGGGTCCTCGGGCCGGCGCGGCGCGGGAGGACGCCCCGTCCGGTGTGCTCCCGGTGCGCTGCCCGTGCCGACGCTCATATCCCCGTACCCCACCTCTCAGCCGGTCTGGGGGTCCCCGAGCTGGTCACCCTACTAGCTCTCGGTGACGGAGCGGCACCCTCCGGCGGCGCGCTGTGCACGCGCGGACGCGTAGAGACATACGGCGGCGGCGGTGGCGAGGTTCAGACTCTCGGCCTTCCCGTGGATCGGGACGCGCACGACGGCGTCGGCGAGGGCGCGGGTCTCCTCCGGCAGCCCCCAGGCCTCGTTGCCGAAGACCCAGGCCGTGGGCCCGCCCATGGTGCCGGCGTCCAGCTCGGCGTCCAGGTCGTCCTCGCCCGCGCCGTCGGCGGCCAGGACCCGTACGCCGGCGTCGCGCAACCCGGCCACGGCCCGCTCGACGGGGACGCCGACGGCGACCGGCAGGTGGAACAGGGAGCCGACGGAGGCGCGCACGGCCTTGGGGTTGTACAGGTCGACGGAGGCGTCGGTGAGGACGACGGCCTCGGCGCCGGCGGCGTCGGCGCAGCGCAGCACGGTGCCCGCGTTGCCGGGGTCGCGGACGTGGGCGAGGACGGCGACGAGCTTGGGGCGGGCGGCGAGGACGTCGTCGAAGGGGGTGTCCACGAAGCGGCAGACCCCGACCAGGCCCTGGGGGGTGACGGTGGTGGAGACGTCCTCGATCACCGCTTCGGCGGCGAGGTGCACCCGCGCGCCGGTGTCGCGGGCGGCGCCGATGATGTCGGCGTACCGCTCGGCGGCCTCGACGGTGGCGAACACCTCGACCAGGGTGCCCCCGTGCACGGCGGCCTCCCGCACCGCCTGCGGTCCCTCGGCCAGGAACAGCCGCTCCTTCCCCCGGAAGTTCCGCTTCGCCAGCCGCCGCGCGGCGGCGACACGGGGGGAACGGGGGGAGATCAGCTCGGGGGAGGCGGGACGCACTCTCTGCTCACCTTCACAGTTGGATCGACGCGGACGACAACGCGCCCCTCAGGGGCGCGGGGAACTGCGCGACCGGCCACGACGAAACCCGCGGCCGAACGACGGCCCGGGCGGCAATCGAAGGACCCGCAGGCTGGAAGCCTGCGGGTCCTTCGACGTCGGCTCAGAGCCGGCGCAGCGTCACGCGGCCTTCGGCGCGTTGACGTCGCTCGGCAGCGCCTTCTGGGCGACCTCGACCAGCGCGGCGAACGCACCGGCGTCGTTGACGGCCAGCTCGGCGAGGATCTTGCGGTCCACCTCGACGTTGGCGGCCTTCAGACCCTGGATGAAGCGGTTGTACGTGATGCCGTTGGCGCGGGCAGCGGCGTTGATGCGCTGGATCCACAGCTGGCGGAAGTCACCCTTGCGCTTCTTGCGGTCGTTGTAGTTGTAGACCAGCGAGTGGGTGACCTGCTCCTTGGCCTTGCGGTACAGGCGCGAACGCTGACCGCGGTAGCCGGAGGCCTGCTCGAGGATCGCCCGGCGCTTCTTGTGGGCGTTGACTGCCCGCTTGACGCGTGCCACTTGTTAACTCCTTGTAGCGGGGCCGCGGTTGTCCTCACGCGGCCCGGTATCGATTGGGTCCCGGTCCTGCCGTACGGCGCTCAGTGGCGCCCGTACGTCACTTGCCGAGAAGCTTCTTGATCTTCGCGGCGTCGCCCGGGGCCATCTCGGCGTTGCCGGTGAGGCGACGCGTCACGCGGGACGACTTGTGCTCGAGCAGGTGGCGCTTGCCGGCGCGCTCGCGGAGCACCTTGCCGGAGCCGGTGATCTTGAAGCGCTTGCTGGCACCGCTGTGCGACTTGTTCTTCGGCATAGCGCCGTTATCTCCTCGTCGTGGCGCTCCGGTGCCCGGTCGTGAGAACCGGGCACGGTGGAGCGTCGCTCTTGTATCGGTTACGTCCTGGGGACTCGCGTCCCCCGGGGTCACGCCTCGGCGGAAGCCTCGGCCGGAGCCTCGGCGTTCACGGCGTCGGCGTCCGCGGCGTTCTGCGACTTGCCGGGGTTGGCCTTCGCCTCCGCCTTGCGGGCTTCCTGCGCCTGGCGAGCCTCGGCCATCGCCTCGGTCTTCTTCTTGTGCGGACCGAGGACCATGATCATGTTGCGGCCGTCCTGCTTCGGATTCGACTCCACGAACCCGAGGTCGGCCACGTCCTCCGCGAGACGCTGCAGCAGTCGGTAGCCGAGCTCCGGCCGGGACTGCTCGCGACCACGGAACATGATCGTGATCTTGACCTTGTCGCCCTGCTTGAGGAACCGGACGACGTGACCCTTCTTGGTGTCATAGTCGTGCGGGTCGATCTTCGGCCGGAGCTTCATCTCCTTGATGACCGTGTGCGCCTGGTTCTTGCGCGCCTCACGGGCCTTCATGGCCGACTCGTACTTGAACTTCCCGTAGTCCATGAGCTTGCACACGGGCGGACGGGCGTTCGCCGCGACCTCCACGAGGTCGAGGTCGTACTCCTGCGCAAGCTCCAGGGCCTTGGCAAGCGGGACAATCCCGACCTGCTCGCCGCTGGGACCGACAAGTCGCACCTCGGGAACGCGAATCCGGTCGTTGATGCGGGGCTCGGCGCTGATGGATCCTCCTCGGTAGCACCACGCGGCGGTCTGGCGGACGGCCGCGTAACGTCTGTATTCGTTAGACCTAACCGCGCCGGCGCACAAAAAATGCCCCGGACGATCACAGGCGGGGCTCCTCGAACTGCTACCGGAGCACCGCCGCGATGGTCGCGGGGCGCGATTTCGGGCCGGTCGCCGCCGTGGGGACGGGACCGCCTGACCGGTGACCCGCCGTCCCGGGGGACGGTCAGGTGGGAGTTCGAAAGCCTCCACTTGTGGGCCGGGCCCGCCGCCGTGGGGCGTGCGTGTCCGACCGGTCGTTACACAAGGTTAGCAGCTCGGCAGGGGAAGGGCTAACCGAGACCGAGTGGGGCCCCGCCCCTTCCTGCGCCTATCGTGAGCGGCATGAGTGAGACCCCTCCTGAGACGCCCGACTTCGACGCCATGACCCGCGACATCGCGGAGGTTCCCGCGGTCGAGGTGATCGTGACGGTCGCCGTCAATCTGATGAGCGCCGCCGCCGTGAAGCTCGGTCTGACCGAGGAGGGCGACGCCCACAAGGACCTGGACGAGGCGCGCAAGCTGGTGCACGCGCTGGCCGGCCTGCTGGACGCGAGCACGACCGAGATCAGCTCGTTCCACGCGGCGCCGCTGCGCGACGGGCTGAAGTCGCTCCAGCTGGCGTTCCGCGAGGCGTCGCTGGTGCCGGACGAGCCGGGCCAGGGCCCGGGCGAGAAGTACACCGGAGCCGTCTACGGCTGAGCTAACCCCGCACGTACAAGGGCTCGCCCGGAGGCGTCGCCCCGGCCGGCAGCAGCGCCAGGTCGAGGCCGCGCACCAGGCGGGCCCTCAGCGTCTCGTCGGCGGCCAGCCGACCGGCGACGGCGCGGGCGGCCTCGGCCGGTGCCGCGGCGGGATCGAGGACCAGCGCCAGGGTGCCGTCCGCCCGTCCCGGTCCGAGGTGGGCGCGCAGGACGGCGGGCTCGGCGGCCACGGCACCGCGTACGGCCTCGACGACCGCCGGATCGGCGAGCGGATCGGTCGTCGTACGTCCCTCGGCGAGCGCCAGCAGGGCCGCCCCGCTCAGCTCGAACGGCACCGGTCCGGCCATGTCCAGCACGACCGCGTCCGCCTTCTCGTGGGCGGCGGCCTGCAGGGCCTGGTGCAGCGGTACGGCGACGGGCCGGGCCTCGGGGTCCCAGCGGGCGAGCGAGTCGGTGGAGGTGAAGGCGGGCAGGGCGGTGCGGCCCTCGGCCTTCAGGGTCGGTACGGCCATGTCGCTGGTCTTCTCGCGGCGCAGTCCGTTCTCGTCCTCCTCGACCTCCCCGAGGACGGCCACGACGGGCACGAGCAGCCGGGCGCCCTTGAGCGCCTCCAGCACGGGCGCCAGGGCGGTGCGGTCCTCGGCCCAGGCGGCGAGCGCCGCGCTCAGCCGGGGGTCGGCGGAGCCGTCGTCGTCGGAGAAGCCGGGGTCGGGAATGTTCTTGTTCGCCACGGTCCCCGACCCTATCGGGGGGCGGTGGGCGGTCCTCACCGGCCTCTCAGGGATCTCTGAGCCGCGCTTCACCTCCGTCCGACGGTACGCACAGCCGCCGCCCCGAGCATCGCGGACATGGAGTCCTCCGGAGTCCGGCGGCGCCGTCGCGCCCGCCCGTCCCGGCGCCGCGCCCTGTTCTGCGCCGCCCTCGCCGCGGTCACCGTGCTGGGCGCCACCGCCGCCGGGACGGTGTACGTGACGGCGCGGGCGCGTCCGGACGCGGGCGCCCTGCCGTCGGCGGCGTCGGCGAGCGCGGAGGGGGAGGCGCCGGTGGAGAGCGCGACGAGGACGGCCGTGGACCGGGACGCGCTGCCGGCGGCGGCGATGGAGGCGGTGTCCGTGCCGGACGGCGCCGAGGTGTCGGTGGCGGTGCTCGACCCGGAGTCCGGGGAGGGCGCCGCGTACGGCTCGGGCGTCTTCGACACCGCGAGCATCGTCAAGGTCGACATCCTGGCGGCGCTGCTGCTGCGGGCCCAGGACGCGGGGCGGACGCCGACCGCCGGGGAGAAGGCGTACGCCGTCGACATGATCGAGAACAGCGACAACGACGCGACGACGGCGCTGTGGCAGGCGATCGGGGCGGCGGAGGGGCTCGACGCCGCGAACGAGCGCTTCGGTCTCACCGCGACCGAGGGCGGCGACGGGCCGCTGTGGGGACTGACCCGGACGACGGCCGCCGACCAGGTCATGCTGCTGCGGCAGGTGTTCGAGTCGGAGGGCTCCGCGCTGAGCGAGGCCTCGCGGACGTATCTGCGGGTGCTGATGGGGCGGATCGCCGAGGACCAGCGGTGGGGCGTGTCGGCTGCGGCCGACGGCACCGGCGGTGCGTGGGCGCTGAAGAACGGCTGGCTGCGGCGCAGCACCACCGGACTGTGGGTGGTCAACAGCATCGGGCGGGTGACGTCCGGCGGCCACGACCGCCTGGTGGCGGTGGTCTCGCGGGGCAGCGCGACCCGGGCGGAGGGCATCTCGCTCACCGAGGCGGCGGCGCGGGCGGCGGTGTCGGTGTTCGCCGGCGCGGACGGCGGGCGGGCGGCCGACGGGGACGGCGCGGCCGGGGATCAGAAGTCGCCGTAGCGTGCGCGGCGGCCGCGCCACAGGACGACGGACGCGACGATCAGGACGCCGCCCGCGCCGCCGGCCAGCGGGACCGCCCAGGCCGAGGGGTCGTCGTGGGAGGCGGGGGCGTCCGGTCCGGAGCCGAAGTACTTCTCGCCGTAGGCCGCCGGGTCCAGTCCCCGCGGCTTCAGGCGTCCGGCGGCCTCGATGGCGGCGGCGGGGTCGACGAAGCCGAAGCCACGGGAGTCGTCGCGCCCGTCGGCGGGGGCGTTGCGGGCCGTGTCCTCCAGGAGCTTCTTGACCTGGGCGGGGGTGAGGTCCGGGTGGGCCGACCTGACCAGGGCGGCGGCGCCGGAGACGAACGCGGAGGCGGCGCTGGTGCCCCAGCCCTCGTAGTAGCGGTGGTCCGGGTCGGCGATGATCACGTCGACGCCGGGGGCGCTGACCGTGGCGTACCAGCGGCGGGTGGAGAAGGAGGCCCGGGTGCCGAAGCGGTCGACGGCGGTCGCGGCGATGACGCCCGGGTAGGCGGCCGGGTAGGAGACGTGGTCGCCCTTCTCGCCGCCGTTGCCGGCCGAGGCGACGACGACCACGCCCTTCTTCAGGGCGTACTGGACGGCCTCGTCCTCGGCGGGTTCGGGGTGGGCGGAGGCGGAGTCGTCGCCGAGGGAGAGGTTGATGACGTCGGCGCCGTGGTCGGCCGCCCAGCGGATGCCCTCGGCGAGGGCGCTGCCGCGGGTCTTGCGGGCCTTGGCGCGGGCGGGGTCGCCGTCCTCGAGGATCACGCGGACGGGGAGGATCCTGGCCTCGGGCGCGATGCCCATGACGCCCTCGGCGTTGCCGGGGCCGTGGCCGTGACCGGCGATGATCCCGGCCATGGCGGTGCCGTGCCGGGCCCAGGCCCGGTCGCCCTCGCTCGCGCCGAAGCCGACCAGGTCGGTGCCGGTGAGGACGTTCCCGGCCAGGTCGGGGTGGTCGGCCTCGACGCCGGTGTCCAGGACGGCGACGGTGACGCCCGCGCCCTTGGTGGTGCGCCACGCCTCGTCGGTGTGCAGGGCGTCGAGGGCCCACTGTCTGGCGCGGATGCCGTCGGCGTGCGCGGCGGGCGCCGGGGCGAGGACGAGGGCGGCGGCGAGGAGGACGGCCAGGGCGCCGCCGGTCCGGCGGGTGGCGGTGGTCACGAGGGCTGCTCCGTGGCGGTGCCGACGTTCTTGCGCAGGGCGCGTTCGACGCGGTCGGCGAGACCCTGCGCCTCGTGGCCGAGGCCGGCCTGGGCCGGGGCGGAGGTGGCGCCGGTCTCCATGGCCTCCTCCGCGGGTTCGGGCCGGTCGACGGTGCGGCCGTCGGCCCAGCCGGAGACGGCGTAGACGACGACGGGGGCGTCGGTGAGGACGGAGACGGTCCACGAGGCGCGCGCGTCCGCGTCGAAGCCTGCGGCGGCGGTGTCCCCGGCGGCGTGGGGCAGCGGCACGAGGTCGGCGCGCCGGGCCAGGCCCTCCTTCTCGAACCGGCTCGCCAGCGAGGTCATGGCGGCGGCGTCGGCCTTGGTGAAGAGCAGGCCGACGGTGGTGACGTGGCTCTGGGTGGCGTCGGTGTAGGTGGCGCGCAGCAGGCGTGCGCAGCCGACCGGGGCGAGTGCCTTGGCCAGCAGCGGGTCGAAGGCGTCCGCGCAGCCGCTGTCCGGGGCGACGGCGATGCGGGTCCAGGTGCGGTCGGCGCCGCCGGGGCCGGCGCCCTGCCCCTGCACGGTGGGCGGGAAGAGCTGGTCGACCGGGACGCTGTGCCACAGGTCCCCGGCGGCGGCGAAGGCGCTGCGCGCGTCGGCGTCGCCGGGGTCCCCGGCGAGCCAGCTGCCGGTGAGGGCGCCGGTGACGAGGCCGGCCCCGAGCACCAGGCAGACGGCCGCGGCGACGGCCCGGGGCCGCAGGCGCCCGCCGAGCGGGCGCGGCCGGGCGTGCTCGTCGTACCCCTCGGGTTCGGCGAACGACACGAGCGGCCGCGGCCCGGAGGCGGTGCCCCACGACAGGGCCGGGTCGGGGGCGTGCGGCTCGGGCCGCGCCGGGACCGGGCGCAGGCGCGTGGTCGTCTCCGACGGGGTTTCCGCGGGAGCGCCCGCGGGACGGCCTTCCGGCGGTACGGCACGCCCCCGCGGCCCTTCGGCCGCGGCGCCGTCACGGCCGACGGCCGGCGGGGCGTCCGGGAAGCGGGCGGTGGCACGCGGCGGCGGGGGCGTGGAGGCACCGCCCGGCGCCTGCGGCGTGCCGGGGCGGGGCGGTGCGCCCGCGTCGTGCGGCGTGCCGGGGCGGGCAGGCGGGCCCGCGTCCGGCGCGGGGCCGGGTCCCGGCGAGATGCCCCGCCCAGGGCGGGTGCCCGTGGCCGGGGGGACGTCGGGACGCGGCGGCGCGGCGGGACGGCGGGGTGCCCCCGGGCCCGGCGAGGTGCCGGAGCGCGCCGCTGTGCCGGGGCCGGTCGGTGCGCCCGCGTCGTGCCGGGCGCCGCGGGGCGCCGGCTGGTCGCCGGACGGCGCGGTGTCCGGGCGCGGCGGCTCCCCGGGGCGGCGTGGGGCCCCGGGGCCCGGTGACGTGGCGTCGGCGGCCGGCGGCACGCTCGGGGGGCGGGGGGCGCCGGTGGCCGGCGGTGTGGCGGGGCGCGGCGGGGGAAGCGGCTGGGCTGCGTCGCCGGGGGGCGGGGCCGAGGGGCGTGGGGGGAGGGAGGCGCGGCGTGCTTCCGTGCTCATGCACCCCCCGTTTCCTCGGGCCCGGGCCGGTCTCCGGCGCGGGCCGGCCTTCTCCTGCCCGGGCCCGGAGCGGACTGGCCGTCCCGGGCACGCATACCCGCACGGGCGGGCCGCCATCCCGGCGCGGGCCCGGGGCCCTGCCGCCCGGGCCGCTCCGCCGTGCGTGCGCGTCACTCTACGGCGTGCCCCCGCCCGGAGGGGAACCGGTCCGCGCGCTCGTGGCATTGGCCCGGAACGTCCCCCTACCCTGCGGTAATCCCGTCTGGCAGGCTGCGTCCATGACTGCGCGCGCCGCCGACCGGGCCCGTTACGACCGGGCCACCGCCCATCTGGACGCCCCCGTGGCGATCGTGGACCTGGAGGCTTTCGACGCCAACGCGGACGACCTGGTCCGCCGGGCCGGCGGGAAGCCGGTCCGGGTCGCCAGCAAGTCCGTACGCTGCCGTGCCCTGCTCGAACGCGTCCTGGCCCGGGACGGGTTCGCGGGGATCATGTCCTTCACGCTGGCCGAGTCCCTGTGGCTGGCGCGCTCCGGGTTCGAGGACGTGCTGCTCGCCTATCCGTCCGCGGACCGCGCCGGGTACGCGGAGCTGGCCTCCGACCCCAAGCTGGCCTCCGCCGTCACCGTGATGATCGACGACCCGGCGCAGCTGCGGTTCATCGACGCGGCCCGGGACGGCGGCCGGGAAGTGGTGCGGGTCTGCCTGGAGCTGGACACCTCGCTGCGGCTGCTGGGCGGGCGGGTGCGGGTGGGGGCGCGGCGGTCCCCGCTGCACTCCCCCGCGCAGGTCGCCGACCTCGCCCGGGCGGTGGCCCGGCGGCCGGGGTTCGAGGTCGTCGGCGTCATGGCGTACGAGGGACATGTCGCCGGGGTCGGGGACGCGGTGGCGGGGCGGCCGCTGCGGTCGCGGGCGGTGCGGCTGATGCAGGCCGCCGCCCGGCGTGAACTCGCCGAGCGGCGCGCCGCGGTGGTGCGGGCGGTGCGGGCCGTGGTGCCGGGCCTGGAGTTCGTCAACGGCGGTGGCACGGGCAGCGTGCAGCACACCGCCGCGGAGGACGCGGTGACCGAGATCGCCGCCGGGTCCGGGCTGTACGTGCCGCGGCTGTTCGACAACTACACGTCGTTCAGCGGGCGTCCGGCGGCCCTGTTCGCCCAGCCCGTGGTGCGGCGCCCCGGCGTCGGGGTGGTGACCGTGCTCGGCGGCGGCTATCCGGCCTCCGGCGCGGCCGGCGCCGACCGGCTCCCGGTGCCGTACCTGCCCGAGGGACTGCGCTACGACCCCCAGGAGGGCGCCGGCGAGGTGCAGACGCCGCTGCTGGGCTCGCCCGCGGACGACCTGCTCGTCGGCGACAAGGTGTGGTTCCGGCACGCCAAGGCCGGTGAGCTGTGCGAGCGGTTCGACGCGCTGCACCTGGTGGAGGGGGACGCGGTCACGGCGACGGTGCCGACGTACCGGGGCGAGGGCCGCACCTACCTGTAGGTCAGGCCGAGGGGCCGATGCCGCTGCCCACGCCGCCGCCTGTGTCCGCGTCGCCGACGGGCCGGATCCCCTTGGTGATCCGGTCCATGTCGGCGAGCGGCGGTCCGTCCTCGCCGGCGTCGAAGACGTAGCGGACGAGGACCGGGGACCCGGTGCCGACGGTGGAGGGGAACACCATCGACTGCACGTAGCCACCGGGGCCCTCGGCCGTCGTCACCCGCCGGCGCACGTAGTACCCGGCGCGTCCGGCGACCGCGACCGGTCCGGACGCGACGGCCTCGTGGGACTCGACGCCGCCGAAGGGCTCGCCGCCGAGCGCGTCGCGGTCGTAGGCGTCGTCGACGGCGTCCTCGATGTCCTGCTCGGCGAGGGCCTTGGGGGAGCTCTCGGCGGTCGCGGTGACCGTGCGGGAGATGACGAGGCCGTGCCGGCACACGCCGCCGTCGCCGGGGCAGTCGTAGGTGCCGTCCGTGGTCATCACGACGTCGTCCCCGGGGACGTGCTGCGGGCGCACCCAGCCGGCCGGCAGCGGGAAGGTGATGCCGTTGAGCTGGTCCTCGACGACGGCGGGGTCGTCCGCGGAGGGCTCGGAGGGGGACGGAGAGGGGGGTGGTGACGCGGTCCGCGGCGCGGGGTCCGCCGAGGTCGCGGAGGTCGCCGCGGCCGGCGGGGTCCGGGCCTGCGGGCCGTTGTCGTCGTCCTCGCCGAGGAGGACGACGCCCGTGGCGATCGCCGCCGCCAGGACCGCCGCGGCGGCGGTGAGGGCGGCGGCCTTCGCGCTCCGGCCGCCGCCGGCCGGGCGCCGCCCCGGACCGCCGCCCGTGGCCGGCGGCACGGCCGGTGGCACGGGCGCTCCGAAGCCCTCGGGCGCGCGCCGGTGTTCGGTCCAGGCGGTGCCGTCCCACCAGCGTTCCCGGTGCGGGGCCGACGGGTCGCGGTACCAGCCGGGCGGAGGCGTCATGCTCATCCCGGCACTGTAGGACGAGGGCACGGGCGGCCTACAGCGGTGTGACGTACGCCCCGGAGATCCCGCCGTCCACCAGGAAGTCGGTGGCGTTGACGAAGGAGGAGTCGTCGCTGGCCAGGAACGCGACGGCGGCGGCGATCTCCTCGGCCTCGGCGAAGCGGCCGAGGGGGATGTGGACGAGCCGGCGCGCCGCCCGCTCCGGGTCCTTGGCGAACAGCTCCCGGAGCAGCGGGGTGTCGACCGGGCCGGGGCACAGGGCGTTGACCCGGATGCCCTCCCGGGCGAACTGCACGCCCAGCTCCCGGGACATGGCGAGGACGCCGCCCTTGGAGGCCGTGTACGAGATCTGGCTGGTGGCGGCGCCCATGCGCGCGACGAAGGACGCGGTGTTGATGATCGAGCCCCGGCCCTGGCGCCGCATGTGGGGGATGGCCGCCCTGCAGCACAGGTAGACGGAGGTGAGGTTGACCTCCTGGACGCGTTTCCACGCCTCCAGGCCGGTCTCCAGGATGGAGTCGTCGTCGGGCGGGGAGATGCCGGCGTTGTTGAAGGCGACGTCGACGCTGCCGTAGGTGTCGTACGCCGCCGCGAACAGCGCTTCGACCTGCTCGGGGTCGGTGACGTCGGTCCGGACGAAGAGGCCGCCGGTCTCCTCGGCCGCCGCCTCGCCCCGGGCCTCGTCCACGTCGCCGCAGACGACGTGCGCCCCCTCGGAGGCGAGGCGGCGGGCGGATGCGAGGCCGATGCCGCTGCCGGCTCCGGTGACGACGGCGGTACGGCCGACGAGCCTGCGGCAGACGACGCCCTCGGCGGCTTCGGTGGCTTCGGTCACTGTGCGGGGCCCTCCGTGCTCGACGGGACGTTGCTGAGGAAGACGTTCTTGGTCTCGGTGAAGGCGGTCAGCGCGTCGGGGCCCAGCTCGCGGCCCAGCCCGGACTGCTTGACACCGCCGAACGGCGTCCAGTAGCGGACGCTGGAGTGGGAGTTGACGGACAGGTTCCCGGCGCGCACGGCGCCCGACACGCGCAGGGCGCGGCCGACGTCCCGGGTCCAGACCGAGCCGGACAGGCCGTAGTCGGTGGCGTTGGCCAGGCGGATCGCGTCGGCCTCGTCCTCGAAGGGCAGGACGACGGCGACGGGCCCGAAGACCTCCTCGACGGCCACGCGTGCCCGCGGGTCGACGCCGGTGAGGACGGTGGGCGGGAACCAGAAGCCGGGGCCGCCCTCGGGTGCCCTGCCGCGGACGCCGTCCGCGCCGTCGGGGACGTAGGAGCGGACGCGGTCGAGCTGGGCGCGGGAGATCAGCGGTCCCATGTCGGTGCCCTCGTCGGCCGGGTCGCCGACGCGGACGGACTCGATCGCGGGGGCGAGGAGGCCGAGGAAGCGGTCGTGGACGCCGCGTTGGACGAGGATGCGGGTGCGGGCGCAGCAGTCCTGGCCGGCGTTGTCGAGGAAGGACAGGGGGGCGGCGGCCGCGGCGGCCTCCAGGTCGGCGTCGGCGAAGACGATGTTGGGGCTCTTGCCGCCGAGTTCGAGGGTGACGGGCTTGAGGAGGGCCGCGCCCTTGGCCGCCACCTGCCGGCCGACGGCCGTCGACCCGGTGAAGACGATCTTCGCCACGCCAGGGTGGCCGACCAGCGCGTCGCCCGCGACCGGCCCGTGGCCCGGCAGCACCTGGAACAGGTCCTGCGGCAGTCCGGCCTCCAGGGCCAGTTCGGCCAGGCGCAGGGCGGTCAGCGGGGTCGTCTCGGCGGGCTTGAGGAGGACCGCGTTGCCGGCCGCGAGGGCGGGGGCCGTGCCCCAGGCGGCGATCGGCATCGGGAAGTTCCAGGGCGCGATGACGCCGACGACGCCGAGCGGTTCGAGGATCGTGACGTCGAGCCCCCCGGCGACCGGGATCTGCCGTCCGGTGAGCCGCTCCACTCCCCCGGCGGCGTAGTCGAGCAGGTCGCGCACGTTGCCCGCTTCCCAGCGGGCGTTGCCGATGGTGTGCCCGGCCTCCCGCACCTCCAGCAGGGCGAGTTCCTCCAGGTGCCCGTCGACGGCGGCGGCGAACCGGCGCAGCAGCCGGGCCCGGTCGCCGGGCGCGGCCGCCGCCCAGGCCGTCTGTGCCCGTGCGGCCCGTGCGACGGCGGCGTCCACGTCGGCGGCACCTGCGGCGGGGACGGTCGCGAGGACCTCTTCGGTGGCGGGGTTCAGCACCCGCAGCACGTCGGATGCATCGGATACGTCGGGCACGTCGGACAACGGTGACCTCACAGGCGTTCGAAGGAGCGGCGCAGCTCCCAGTCCGTGACCGCGGCGTCGAAGGCGTCCTGTTCGACGCGCGCCATGTTGCGGTAGTGGGCGACGACCTCGTCCCCGAAGGCGGCCTCGGCGAGGGCGCTGTCCTCCCACAGTCCGGCGGCCTCGCGCAGGGTGGTCGGGACGTGCGCGAAACCGGCGGCGTAGGCGTTGCCCGGGCAGGGCTCGGGCAGCTCCAGGCGCTGTTCGACGCCGTGCAGGCCGGCCGCGACCATGCCGGCCACCGCGAGGTACGGGTTGACGTCGCCGCCGGGGAGCCGGTTCTCGAAGCGCAGGGAGCGGCCGTGGCCGACGACGCGCAGGGCGCAGGTGCGGTTGTCGTGACCCCAGGCGACGGCGGTCGGGGCGAACGAGCCGGGCTGGAAGCGCTTGTAGCTGTTGATGTTCGGGGCGTAGAGCAGCGAGAACTCGCGCAGCGCCGCGAGCTGTCCGGCGAGGAAGTGCCGCATGACGTCGGACATGCCGCCCTCCCGGTCGCCGGGCATGACGCTGTTCCCGTCGGCGTCGGCGAGGGAGAGGTGGATGTGGCAGGAGTTGCCCTCGCGCTCGTTGTACTTGGCCATGAAGGTGAGCGACATGCCCTCCTGGGCGGCGATCTCCTTCGCGCCGGTCTTGTAGACGGCGTGCTGGTCGCAGGTGACGAGGGCCTCGTCGTAGCGGAAGGCGATCTCGTGCTGGCCCGGGTTGCACTCGCCCTTGGCGGACTCGACGGTGAGGCCGGCGCCGGCCATCTCGTTGCGGATGCGGCGCAGCAGGGGCTCGATGCGGCCGGTGCCGAGCACCGAGTAGTCGATGTTGTACTGGTTGACCGGGGTCAGGGCGCGGTAGTCCGCGTCCCAGGCCTGTTCGTAGGTGTCCCGGAAGACGATGAACTCCAGCTCCGTGCCGACCCGGGCGCTCCAGCCGTGCGCGGCGAGGCGGTCCAGCTGGCGGCGCAGGATCTGGCGGGGCGCGGCGGACACCGGGGAGCCGTCGTCCCAGGCGAGGTCGGCGACGACCAGGGCCGTGCCCTCGTGCCAGGGCAGACGGCGCAGGGTGGCGGGGTCGGCGCGCATCGCGAAGTCGCCGTAGCCGCGGTCCCAGGAGGACATCGCGTACCCGTCGACGGTGTTCATGTCGGTGTCGACGGCGAGGAGGTAGTTGCAGCCCTCGGTGCCGTGGGCGAGGACCTCGTCGAGGAAGAACCGCGCGGCGAACCGCTTGCCCTGCAGGCGCCCCTGCATGTCGGGGAAGGCCAGGACGACGGTGTCGATGTCACCTCCCGCGACCAGGGCGCGCAGTTCCTCGACCTCGAGCGGGGGTGTGCGGTCTGCCACGGAGGGGCCTCCTTTTGACCGGGACCCATAAGGTATGGGCGGGAACCATTGCTTGGGAAGGGGGCGCGGCCGTATGCCGGAGGGGAACGGGGGGAGCGTGCCGGACCGGTTCACGCCGGTGCTGCGGCCGGTGCGGGCCGGCAACGGCTTCGAGGAGGCGCTGGAGCAGATCCTCCAGGTGGTCCGTCTGGGTCTGGTGCCGGCGGGCGGCCGGCTGCCGGCGGAGCGCGAGCTGGCGGAGCGGCTGGGGGTCAGCCGGGTGACGCTGCGCGAGGTCCTGAAGGTGCTCCAGGGCCAGGGGCTGCTGGAGGCCCGGCGCGGCCGGTACGGCGGTACGTTCGTGCTGCCGCGCCCGGACACCGGCGGCGAGGACGAGCTGCGGCGCCGGGTGGCCGGGGTGGACCTGGAGGACGTGCTGCGCTTCCGGGAGGTGCTGGAGGTGGGCGCGGCCGGGCTGTGCGCCGCGCACGGGCTGACGGGCGGGCGGGCGGCGCGGCTGCGCGCGGCGCTGGACGCCACGCGCGACGCCCCGCCTGCGGAGTACCGGCGACGGGACACGCTGCTGCACCTCGCCCTCGCGGAGCTGTGCGGCTCGCCGACGCTGGCCACGCAGTACGCGGCCGTACGGGCGAGCGTGAACGGCCTGCTGGACTGCATCCCGCTGCTGGTGCGCAACCTGGAGCACTCCCAGCGGCAGCACACCGCGCTCGTGGAGGCCGTGCTCGACGGGGACGCGGACGGGGCGCGGGAGATCATGCGGGAGCACTGCGCGGGAACGGCCGCGCTGCTGCGCGGGTTCCTGGCGTGAGGCTCCGCCCCGCGGGGTGTCGTGGGACCGGCCCGGTCTGCAAAGGTATGGGAACGGTCCTTTTGCGGGAGGTCGGATGGCGGACAGGCCGCTGATCGGCGTCAGCACGTACCTGGAGTCCTGGGCGCGCTGGGGCGTGTGGGAGCTGGAGGCGGCGCTGCTTCCCGCCGGGTACCCGCGGCTCGTGCAGCGGGCGGGCGGGCTGGCCGCCATGCTCCCGCCGGACGCGCCGGAGCACGCCGCCGCCACCGTCGCCCGCCTCGACGGCCTGGTCGTCGCGGGCGGCCCCGACGTGGAGCCGGCCCGCTACGGCGCCGAGCCCGACCCGCGCACCGGTCCGCCCGCACGCGTCCGCGACGCGTGGGAGCTCGCGCTCATCGGGGCGGCCCTCGCGGCACGCGTCCCGCTGCTGGGCGTCTGCCGGGGCATGCAGCTGCTGAACGTCGCCCTGGGCGGCACGCTCGTGCAGCACATCGAGGGCCACGCGGAGGCGGTGGGCGTGTTCGGCGGCCACCCGGTCACGCCGGTGCCGGGGACGCGGTACGCCGGGATCGTGCCGGAGGAGACGTTCGTGCCGACGTATCACCACCAGGCGGTGGACCGGCTCGGCACGGGCCTGACCGTCTCGGCGCACGCGGCGGACGGAACGGTGGAGGCGATCGAGCTGCCGCCCGCCGACGGCTGGGCCCTGGGCGTGCAGTGGCATCCGGAGATGGGCGAGGACCCGCGGGTGATGCGGGCCCTGGTGGACGCGGCGGGACCGGAAGGGACCGGCTGAGCGGGCCGGCCCCCGACCGTGCCCGGCCCGCTCCCGCGCACCGCCGGCCCCGCCCGCGGCACCGGCGCGCGCCCACGCGGGCACACCTCACGCCCCGCGGAGCCGTCCCGCATCCCCCCTTCCGTGCCCCGGGCGGCGCCGGGCCCACGGGCCGGGGCTCCGGTCGGACGAGCCGCGCCCGCGGCCCCGCCCCGCCGGGCTCACCCCCGGGTCAGCGACAGCAGCTGCCGCGCCGGTCCCGTCGGACGGTGGCCCGTCGGCCAGACGGCGCGCAGGTCGCGCGCCAGGGCGACGTCCGCCACGGGCACACTGACCAGGCGCCGCGTCGTGAGCTCCTCGCCGACGGCGAGTTCGCTGAGGACCGCCGGACCGGCGCCGCTGACGGCGGCGGCCTTCACCGCGGTGGTCGACGACAGCTCGATCAGGGGACGGGCCAGCCCGCCCAGGGCCGCGTCCAGGACCTGCCGGGTGCCCGATCCCTCCTCCCGCAGGATCAACGGGGTCGCCGCCAGCTCCTCGGCGGCCAGGGGGCGGCGTCGGCGCGCCCACGGATGGGCGGGGGCCGCCACGACGATCAGGCGGTCGTGGGCGATGACGGCGGAGTCCAGGCCCGCCGGGACGCTCACGCCCTCCACGAACCCGAGGTCGGCCTCGTCGGCGAGCAGCCGCTCCGCCACGGCCGCGGAGTTCCCGGCGAGCAGCGACACGGCGGTGCCCGGCAGCTGGCCGCGCAGGGCGACCAGCCAGCCCGGCAGCAGGTACTCGGCGATGGTCATGCTCGCCGCCACCCGCAGCCGCGAGTCCCTCCGGTCCCGCAGCGCCTGCGCGCCCGCGTCGAAGGCCTCGGCCGCCTCCACGATCCGGCGCGCCCAGTCCGTGACCAGTGCGCCGGCGTCGGTGAGCCGGGAGCCGCGCGGCGAGCGGTCCACCAGGGCCACTCCCAACTGGCGCTCCATCGAGCGGATGCGGCTGCTGGCGGCCGGCTGGGTGATGCCCAGCTCGCGCGCGGCCCCGCCGAGACTGCCCAGCCGAGCCACCGCCAGCAGCAGCTCCATGGCACCGAGGTCCGGCACCCGGTGCGACAGCGAGGCCGCCACGTGCCGCCCCGGCTCGCCCGGTCCGCCCTCCCCGTTGCCCCTGACACTCCTGCTGCTCATAACCCCAGCTTATGTCCTCATAGGAGCATGGTCCCTGGTCGGGGACTTCGGGCGCCGAGACCGTAGGATCATGGTCACCGCAGCCCAGCCCCTGTCCCCCGCCTCCGCCCCGGTACGGCGCGTCCCGGCCGTCCGCCACCTCGGCCCGAACTGGTACGCGTGCGTCATGGGCACCTCCGTCGTCGGCACCGCGGGGGCCGCGCTCCCCTGGCACGTGCCCGGTCTGCGCGCCCTCTGCACCGCCGTCTGGGCGCTGTCCCTCGTCCTGCTGACGGCCCTGCTCGTGGCCCGGTCCCTGCACTGGCGGCACCACCGCGACCAGGCCCGCGCCCATCTGCTGGATCCGTCCGCCGCCCCCTTCTACGGCTGCCTGGCCATGGCCCTGCTGGCGGTCGGCGGCGGCGCCGTGACCGTGGGCCGGGACTGGACCGGCGAGCCGGCGGCCGTCGCCCTCGACGCCGTGCTGTTCACGGCGGGGACGGCGATCGGGCTCGCGGCGGCCGTCGCCGTCCCGTACCTGATGGCCGTGCGGCACCGGACAGAGCCGGGCCAGGCGAGCCCCGTGTGGCTGCTGCCGCTCGTCGCGCCGATGGTGTCCGCGGCCGTCGGCCCGCTGCTGGTCCCGCACCTGCCGCCGGGGCAGCCCCGCCAGACGCTGCTGCTCGCCTGCGTCGCGATGTTCGGGCTGAGCCTGCTCGCGACCCTGATGACACTCCCGGTGATCTTCGGCAGGCTGATCACGGGCGGTCCGCTGCCGCTCGCGCTCACCCCGTCGCTGTTCCTGGTGCTGGGTCCGCTCGGGCAGTCCACGACCGCCGCGGGCGCGTTCGCGGACCTGGCTCCCGGTGTCCTGCCCGGCCCGTACGCCGAGGGGTTCGCCGTGTCCGCCGTCCTGTACGGCGTTCCGGTGACGGGCTTCGCGCTGATGTGGCTGGCCCTCGCCGCCGCGCACGTCGTGCGGGCCCGGCGCCGGGGCATGCGCTTCTCGATGACGTGGTGGTCGTTCACCTTCCCGGTGGGCACCTGTGTCACCGGTTGCGAGGCGCTCGCCCGGCACACCGGTCTCGCCGCCTACGACGTGCTCACCGCCGTCCTGTACGCCCTGCTTCTCGCCGCCTGGGCCGTCGCCGCCGCGCACACCGCGCGCGGCCTGGTCAGCGGCGTGCTGCTCGCAGGGCCGCGCCCAGCAGCCGGGGCGCCTCGGCCAGTGACGGCCCGTACCACGTGAGGCACCGCCCGTCGACGAGGGCGCAGGGCAGGCCGGGGAAGGCCTCGGGTCCGTCGTCGGCGGTGAAGCGGTACGGCTCGTCCGGCAGCACCACGACGTCCGGGCGGGCCGCCCTCAGTTCCTCCACCGGGACCTTCGGATAGCGCTCGGCGTGACCGGCGTACAGGTGATCGACGCCGAGGCGGGCGAGCACGTCACCGGCAAAGGTGTCGCGGCCCAGCACCATCCAGGGCCGGCGCCAGACCGGTACGACGGCCGTGGCGCGCTGCTCCGGGACGGGCAGGGACGACCAGGCCTCCCGGGCCGCGTCCAGCCACCGGGGCCGGGACGGCGCACCGCAGGCCGTCAGGACCCGGGCCAGCTCCGCGAGGGCCTGCGCGACGGTGCGCACCTCGGTGACCAGGACCTCGGCGCCGCCCGCGCGCAGGGCGTCCAGGTCGGGGGTCCGGTTCTCCTCCTCGTTGGCGAGCACCAGGTCGGGGGCGAGGGCGAGGATCCGCTCGACGTCCGGGTTCTTGGTGCCGCCGATCCGGGCGACCTCGAGGCCGGCCGGGTGCGTGCACCAGTCGGTGGCGCCGACCAGGGCGCCGGGGAGCGTGCGGGCCACGGACTCCGTCAGGGACGGCACCAGGGAGACGACCCTCACCGCGGCCTCACCGGCGCGGCCGGTGCCGTACGGCCTCGATGTGCTCGGCGACGGCGACGACGATCAGCCGCGTGTCGGGCACCGTCGCCCGCCAGCGGTGCCGCACCCCGCCGGTCAGGTACAGGGTGTCGCCGCGTCCCAGCCGGTAGGCGCGCCCCTCGGCCTCGATCTCCACGGCGCCCTCGGCGACGAACATCAACTGGTCGTTGCGGTACTGCAGTTCCCGGCCCGCGTCGTGGTCGCCGGTGAACTCCGAGGCGTGCATCTGGTGGTGTCCGCGCACCAGGGACCGCACCTTGGGCGTGAACCCGGGATCGGGGTCCTCGGCCCGGACCACGTCCACGCTGCACGCGGGATCGGCCGCGGCGAGCAGCTCCACGGCGGTGGTGCGCAGGGCGTCGGCCACCTTCTCCAGGGAGCTCCGGCTGGGGCGGGCCCGGTCGTTCTCGATCTGGCTCAGGAAGGGCACGGACAGGCCGCTGCGCTCGGCGACGACGGCGAGCGTGAGTTCCAGGGTCCGGCGCCGCCGCCGTACGGCCGCGCCCACCCGGAGTTGCTGGTCTTTGTGGTCGCCCATCGCTCCGGCTCCCTCCTTCGCCCGTCGCCGTCGTACCGCCGTCCCGTGCCGGGACGCCGTCCTCCCGAGGAGTTCTCTGCACCCTACGCATGTTCGGCAAACCGTTTCATGCGGCCGTCACATCGCTGTCACGGCGCGGTGGCCGGGACCTCACGGTTCTCGCCACGCGACGAGCCGCCCGCTCCGTACGACGGGCGCCTTACCGGTTCAAGGCGCAGGCGGCTCTGCGTGTTCCCGCCGGTCCGCTCCGCCCTCACCGCCGGGATCGGGTGGTGGCATGGCGCTCCGTGGTTGTCCGGATCCTATCCGTGTTCCGGCGGGAACGACCCGAGGGGTGGGTCTCCGCGCTCTTGTCGAGCGCGGAGACCCACCCCTCGGGGACGTCGGGTACGGGAAGCCGTACTACTGCGGTGTCATCCGCCCGACCATGTCCGGGTGCTCCTCGAGCCAGGCGGCCACCGCCTGCTCCTCGTGGCCCTGGCCGCGGTTCTTGATCTCGGCCTCCAGGCTGCCGAGCTCGTCCTCGCTCATGCGGAAGTTCTTGATCCACTCGGTGAGCTGCGGATACTGGCCGGGGAACGCCTTGCTGGAGATGGTGCGGATCGTGTTGCCCTCGCCGAAGGCCTTCCTGGGGTCCTTCAGCTTGGTCAGCCCGTACTCGCTGTACGCCCAGTGCGGTGACCACAGGACGACGGCGACGGGCTCGTGCTTGGCGTAGGCCCGCTTGAGCTCGGCCAGCATCGCCGGGGTGGAGCCGTCGACGACCTCGTACTCCTCGTCCAGGCCGTAGCCCGGCATGACCTCGTCCTTGAGCAGCTGCATCTCGCCGGTGCCGGGCTCGATGCCGATGATCTTCCCGTCGAAGAGGTCGGCCTTGCCCTTGAGGTCCGCGAGGGACTTGACGTCCTTCACGTACGAGGGGACGGCGATCTCCAGGGAGGTCGGCTGGTACCAGGTGCCCAGGTCGGTGAGCTTGTCCTTGTTCTTGTCCCAGTAGTTCTTCTGGGCGTGCGGCAGCCAGGCGTCGAAGTTGAGGTCGATGTCGCCGGAGGCCAGGCCGGTGTAGACCGGGCCGACGTCCATCTGCTTGAGGTTCAGCTTGTAGCCGCGCCGCTCCAGGACGTTCTTCCAGAGATGGGTGACGGCGACGTCCTCGTCCCAGGGGAACCAGGCGACGTCCACGGCGCGCTCGGCCTCGGGCGGGGTGGCGCCGGACCCGGAGGAGACCGGGGCCAGCTCGTCGACGATGCCGGGGTCGGCCTTCAGCCAGGCGCGGACGGCGTCCTGCTGGCCGCCCTTGCCGGCCTTGTTGATCTCGGCCTCCAGGCTGGTGAGCTGCTTCTCGGTCATCGAGAAGTCCTTCAGCCACGTGCCGACGACCGGGTTGTCGTCCGCGAATCCCTTGCGGGACAGCGTGTGCACGCCGTCGCCCTCGCCCCAGGCGCCCTTCGGGTCCTTGAGCTTCTTCAGGTCGTAGTCGTTGTACGCCCAGTGCGGCGACCAGAGCGTGGTGACGATCGGCTCCTGCCTGGCGTAGGCGCGCTTGAGCTCGGCCAGCATCGCCGGGGTGGAGCTGTCGACGACCTTGTACTCCTTGTCCAGGCCGTACTCCTTGAGGACCTTGCTCTTCAGCAGGGCCATCTCGCCGGCGCTGGCCTCGATGCCGGTGATCCTGCCGCCGAAGAGGCCGGCCTTGCCCTTGAGGTCCTCGAGGGAGTCGATGTCCTTCATGTACGCCGGGACGGACAGCTCCAGGGACGTCCGGTCGTACCAGGCGCCGAGGTCGTCGAGCTGCTCGCTGTACTTCTTCCAGTACTGCTCGTGCGTCGTCGGCAGCCAGGCGTCGGTCTGGAAGTCGATGCTGCCCTGGGCGAGCGAGGTGTACAGCGGTCCGGCCTCGAACTGCTTGACCTCGACCTGGAAGCCGCGCTGCTCGAGGACCTCCTTCCACAGGAAGGTGGAGGCGACGCCCTCGTCCCAGGGGATGTAGCCGATGCTGACCTTCTTGCCCTGGCCGACGTTCTTGCCGGCGGCCACGGCGGGGGCGTCGTCGCCGCTCCCGCCGAAGACGCCCATGCCGCCGGCCACCAGCGCGAGGACGACGACGCCGACGGCGGCGACCTTGGGGTGGGGCCGGTAGGACCAGATCTTCATGCCCCGCATGCTGCGGGCCTTGGCGGCGGCGCGGCGGCCGAGCGGGGAGACCTGGGTGCCCAGGGCGCTGGTCATGCGGTCCAGGTAGATCGCCAGGATGACGATGGCGACGCCGGCCTCGGAGCCGAGGCCCACGTTGAGCTGGCCGATGGCCTCGTTGACGTCGCCGCCGAGGCCGCCGGTGCCGACCATGCCGGCGATCGCGGCCATGGACAGGCCGAGCATGATGACCTGGTTGACGCCCGCCATCACCGTGGGCAGGGCCAGCGGGAGCTGGACGCGCAGCAGGGTGTTGCGGGGCGTGGTGCCGAAGGCCTCGGCGGCCTCGACCAGTTCCTTGTCGACCTGCCGGATGCCCAGCTCGGTCATGCGCACGCCCGGGGCGAGCGCGAAGATCAGGGTGGCGACGATGCCCGCGGAGGCGCCGGTGCCGAAGAACAGGATCGCCGGGATGAGGTAGATCATCGCGGGCAGCGTCTGCATGAAGTCCAGCACGGGCCGGACGAGGCCGCTGACGCGGTCGGAGCGGGCCGCCCAGATGCCCACGGGCACCGAGACGACCAGGGCGATGATCGTGGCGACGAGGACCAGCGCCAGGGTGATCATCGCGTTCTCCCACAGCTCCATGGAGACGATGAACGCGAATCCCAGGAACGTGAGGACACCGGCGACCGTGCCGCGCAGCCAGAAGGCGATGACCGCGAAGATGCCGACGAGCAGCAGCGGTTCGGGGGCCTGCAGGACGGCGTTGATGCCGTCGTAGGTGCCGGTGAAGACCGTCTTGAAGAAGTCGAAGAGCCACGCGACGTGCGCGAGCAGCCAGTCGACCGCGCTGTTGACCCAGTCGCCGAGCGGGATCCTAGGCACGGGACATCACCTTCTCCGGGCCCTTCTCGCGCTGCGTGGCGCAGGCACCGGCCCCGGCCTGCTCCTCGCCCAGGAAGGCGACGAGCCGCCGGGCCGGGACGACCCCGACGAGCCGGTCGTCGGCGTCGAGGACCGCCACCGGGTGCGACACCCGGGCGCTGATCGCGCACAGCTCGGTGAACGGCGTGTCGGGCGTGGCCGTCTCGCAGTCGCAGTCGGCCTCGTCGCCGCTCAGGTCGGTGTCCATGACGGAGCCGGCGGTGAGCACGCGGGAGCGGTCGACGTCCTGGGTGAAGGAGGCGACGTAGTCGTTGGCGGGGCGCATGAGGATGTCCTGCGCGGTGCCTATCTGCACGATGCGGCCGTCGCGCATGACGGCGATGCGGTCGCCCAGGCGCATGGCCTCGTTGAGGTCGTGGGTGATGAAGACGATGGTCTTCTTCAGGGTCTTCTGCAGCTCGATCAGCTGGTCCTGCATGTCGCGGCGGATCAGCGGGTCCAGGGCGCTGAACGACTCGTCCATCAGCAGCAGGTCGGCGTCGGTGGCGAGCGCGCGGGCCAGGCCGACGCGCTGCTGCATGCCGCCGGACAGCTCGTCCGGCCACGACTTCTCCCAGCCGGCCAGGCCGCACAGGGCGAGCGCCTCGTCGGCGCGGCGTTCGCGCTCGGCGCGGGGCACGCCCTGCACTTCGAGGCCGTAGGCGGCGTTGTCACGGACGCTGCGGTGGGGGAAGAGCGCGAAGTGCTGGAAGACCATGCTGATCTTCTTGGAGCGGACCTCGCGCAGCTGTCGCTCGCTGATCTCGGTGAGGTCCTGCCCGCCGAAGCGGACGTGCCCGGCGGTCGGTTCCAGCAGGCCGTTGAGCATGCGCAACAGCGTGGACTTGCCGGATCCGGACAGCCCCATGACCACGAAGATCTCTCCGGGCTCCACGGTGAAGGAGGCGTCGATGACCGCGGCCGTGATGCCGTCGGCGCGCAGCTCCTCCCGGTCGGCCGACTCCCGCAGCCGTTCGACCGCCTGATCCGGTTTTCTGCCGAACACCTTGTACAGGTGCTCCGCCTCTAGCCTCGCTGACACGCTTACCTCTTGGCTCGGGGGCAGGGACAGGGATACGAAGCCTGACTAACAGTTGAATGAATCAACCAGCTACGACCCGGCTGCGCGCCTGCCCTGATCGCCCCGACCCAAACACATGAGTGATCCGGCTCACACGATCTCCACCGCCCGTCCGCGTGACCTGCGGCATGATGCGAGGCGTGACCGGACGACTGATGCTTCTCGACACCGCCTCCCTCTACTTCCGCGCCTACTTCGGCGTGCCGGACTCCGTGAAGGCCCCCGACGGCACGCCGGTGAACGCCGTGCGCGGACTCCTCGACTTCATCGACCGCCTGGTGAAGGACCACCGTCCCGAGCACCTGGTGGCCTGCATGGACGCCGACTGGCGCCCGCACTGGCGGGTGGAGCTGATCCCCTCCTACAAGGCGCACCGCGTCGCCGAGGAACGCCCGGCGGGCCCGGACGCCGAGGAGGTGCCCGACACGCTGTCCCCCCAGGTGCCGGTCATCGAGGCCGTCCTCGACGCGCTCGGCATCGCCCGCGTCGGCGTGCCCGGGTACGAGGCGGACGACGTGATCGGCACGTACACCGCCCGCGCCGAGGGACCGGTGGACATCGTCACCGGCGACCGCGACCTCTACCAGCTCGTCGACGACGCCCGCGGCGTGCGCGTGCTCTACCCGCTCAAGGGCGTCGGCACGCTCCAGCTCACCGACGAGGCGGTGCTGCGCGAGAAGTACGGCGTCGACGGCCGCGGGTACGCCGATCTGGCACTGCTGCGCGGCGACCCGAGCGACGGCCTGCCGGGCGTGGCCGGCATCGGCGAGAAGACGGCCGCCAAGCTGCTCGCCGGGTTCGGGGACCTCGCCGGGATCCTCGCGGCGGTCGACGACCCGGCGGCGAAGCTCACGCCCTCGCAGCGCAAGCGGCTGACCGAGGCCCGGCCGTACCTCGCGGTCGCCCCCAAGGTCGTCCGGGTCGCCGACGACGTCCCGCTGCCGGACGTCCCCACCGCACTGCCGCACACCCCGCGCGACGGGGCCGCGCTGGAGGGCCTCGCGGCCCGCTGGGGTCTGGGCGGATCCCTGGAACGGCTGCTGACGACGCTCACCGCCTGAGCCGCACCGTCGAGGCGGGCGATGCCCGCGCCCGGAATCAGTATCCGGAGGAGGGGAAACCGTACCCTGCGCCGGGGGACTCGTGGAGCCTGAGGCCATGAGGTCCCGACTGGGACAGGAGTGCTAACTTAGGTAAACCTAACTCAGGGACTGGGAGGCCGTCATGGCAGAGCGTCCGGGCCGCAGGCCGCGCAAGCCGCACACCGCACAGGTCGTCCGCACCGAGCGGCTGACCCCGCACATGCAGCGCGTGGTCCTCGGCGGTGAGGGACTCTCCGCGTTCTCCGCGGACACCTGCACCGACCACTACGTGAAGCTGCTGTTCCCCGCCGGGGGCGTGACCTACCCGGAGCCCTTCGACATGGAGCGGATCCGCGAGGAGTTCCCGCGCGAGCAGTGGCCGGTGACCCGGACCTACACGGTGCGCCAGTGGGACGCCGAGCACCGCGAGCTGACCCTGGACTTCGTGATCCACGGTGACGAGGGGCTGGCCGGACCCTGGGCGAAGCGCGTCCGGCCGGGCGAGACCGTCCGCTTCATGGGTCCCGGCGGCGCCTACGCCCCCGATCCGGCCGCCGACTGGCACCTGCTCGCCGGCGACGAGAGCGCCCTGCCCGCGATCGCCCGGTCCCTGGAGTCGCTGCCCGACGGCGCCCGTGCGTTCGCCTTCGTCGAGGTCGAGGGACCCCAGGAGGAGCAGAAGATCGACTCGGACGTGGAGGTCGTCTGGCTGCACCGCGGCGACCGTCCGGTGGGCCGGGCCCTGGTCGAGGCCGTGCGCGGCCTGGACTTCCCCGCGGGCCGGGTGCACGCGTTCGTGCACGGCGAGGCGGGCTGCGTGAAGGAGCTGCGCAGGCTGCTGCGGGTGGAGCGGGAGATCCCGCGCGAGGACCTGTCCATCTCCGGCTACTGGCGCCTCGGCCACGACGAGGACGGCTGGCAGGCGTCCAAGCGGGAGTGGAACGCCCGCGTCGAGGCGGAGCAGGAGGGCGCGCCGGCCGCGTAGGCGGGGGCGCCGCCGAGCGCGGCACGGCCCTCCGGAAGCCTCGGGCGCCCGGCACGGTACGGCGCGCCGCGCCGGCCGTGGCGCCGGACCGGTGAGGGGTCCGGTCCCGGGCGCGGTGCGGCGGCCCTCACGCGGGCGCGACCACCCCAGCGCGCCGGGCGCCGCACGCGGCACCCCGCCGGTCCGGCTTCGCGACGGCCCCCCGCCCCGCGCGCCCCGGCGTGCGGCGTCCGGGCCGCCCCGCCTCAGTCGCCGTGCACGCGCGCGTGCAGGTGCATGTCGTGCCAGCCGTCCGGGTGCCGCAGGGCCCGCCGCTTGGTGCCCTCCAGGGCGAACCCGCTCTTGCGCGCGACGCGGCACGACGCCTCGTTGGCCACGGAGTGCAGCAGCTCCAGCCGCTGGAAGCCGATCTCGTCCAGGGCCCAGCGGGCGAGCGCGGTCGTGGCGCGCGTGGCGACGCCCCGGCCGCGGGCGGCGGCCGTGGTCCAGTAGGCGACCTCGGCGACCCCGTCGCCGAGGACCACCTCCCGCAGCGCCACGCGGCCGTGGAGCCGGCCGGTCGCCGCGTCGGCGACCGCCCACTGCGGCCTCCGCTCCTGCTCCCAGGCCCGCTGCCACTCGGCGATCCAGCCGCGCACCTCCTCCTCGGAGTCGGCGGCGCGGATGTGCCACTGGTGCATCGCCGGGTCCTGGAAGGCGGCATGGACGGCGGGCGCGTCCTCCATGCGCCACGGACGCAGGACCAGTCCGTCACCGGCGGGGATCACGGGCTGCGGGACGGAGGAGAGGGTGCCGGGCGCGAGGACGGGACTCGTCAGGTAGGGCATGTCCGGCATCCTGCCCGCGCCGCCGGTGCGCGGACCACCGGTTTTCCGCTGTCCTCCCCCGCCTCGTACGCTGGCACCCGATGAGACGCCGTACGCCTCCCCCGCCCTCGCCCCTCCCCCAGCGCCACGGGGTGGACCCGGTGCGGGTGCGGCTGCCGGCCGCCGGGCCCTGGGCCACGGTCCGCGAGCACCTGGTGGAACGGCTGTCCGGCGCGGGCGCCGGCACGGTCGACGGCATGTTCGACGCGGGCCGGATCGTCGGGGCCGACGGACGGGCGGTGGCGGCGGACGCCCCGTACGAACCCGGGATGTACGTCTGGTTCCACCGCGAACTCGCGCCGGAGACGCCGGTGCCCTTCCCGCTGGAGGTCGTGTACCGCGACGAGCACATCGTCGTCGCCGACAAGCCGCACTTCCTGGCCACCACCCCGCGCGGCGTCCACGTCACCGAGACCGCGCTCGCCCGGCTCCGGCGCGAGCTGGACCTCCCCGCGCTCGGCGCCGCGCACCGCCTGGACCGGCTCACCGCCGGACTGGTGCTGTTCACGGTCCGCCCCGGGGAACGCGGCGCCTACCAGACGCTGTTCCGCGACCGGCGGGTGCGCAAGGAGTACGAGGCCCTCGCGCCGTACGACCCCGCGCTCCCCCTGCCCCGGACCGTGCGCAGCCGGATCGTGAAGGAACGCGGGGTCCTGGCCGCCCGCGAGGTCGAGGGCGAGCCGAACGCCGTGAGCCGCGTCGAGCTGGTCGAGCACCGCGGCCCGGGCCCGGCGGGCGCGCCGGCGCTGGGGCGGTACCGGCTGGTGCCCGCCACCGGGCAGACCCACCAGCTGCGCGTGCACATGAACGCGCTCGGCGTGCCGGTCCTCGGCGATCCCCTCTACCCCGAGGTGACCCCGCCCGTGCCGGCCGGTGACTTCCGGCGCCCGCTGCAACTGCTGGCGCGGGAGCTGGCGTTCACCGACCCGGTCACGGGGCGCGCGCACCGGTTCCTGAGCGGACGGACCCTCGGGGCGTGGGCGGCGTACGAGGAGTGGGCCGGCCGTCAGTAGCCGCGCCACCAGAGCAGGAAGCGCTGCCGGATTCCCTGGGGGCGGGCCGGCGCCGACGGCTCGGGCGGCGCCGCGGGGACGGCGGACACGGCCGTCGCCGTGGGAGCGGTGGGCGCGGGTTCCGGTGACGGCGGCGGGGCGCCGATGTGCCAGGCGGCGCGCTGTTGCGGGACGTCGGTGTGGCTCGGCCGCTGGGTCACGTCCTGCTGCGGCCGCGGTTCGAACCGCACCGGCAGTTCCACCAGGTGGCGCGACGCGATCGACGACCGCCAGCCGAGTTCGTCCTCGTCGCAGTCGAGCCGTACGTCCGGCAGCCGCATCAGCAGCGCGTCGATGCCGGCGTCCGCGATGGCGCGTCCGATGTCCTGGCCGGGGCACTCGTGCGGGCCCCCGCCGAAGGCGAGGTGGGAGCGGTTGCCCCGCATGCTCGCGTCCAGGTCGGGGCGGATGCGCGGGTCGACGTTGCCCGGCGCGATGCCGAACAGCAGTCCGTCGCCCGCCCGGATGCGCTGGCCGCCCAGTTCCGTGTCCTGCTTGGCGAAGTAGGCGAAGACCGTGCTGAACGGCGGTTCGTCCCACAGGGACTGCTCGACCGCCTCGGGCACCGTCATCTGGCCGCCGCTGAGCTGGGCGCGGAAGCCAGGGTCGGTGAGCACCACGCGCAGCACGTTGCCGATGAGGTTGACGGTCGCCTCGTAGGCGGCGAGCAGGACCAGTCGCAGATGTTCCCTGACCTCGTCGTCGGTGAGTCCGGCCGGGTGGGTGACGAGGTGACTGGCGATGTCGTTCTCGGGCCGGGCCCGGCGCGCGACGCTGAGCCGCCCCAGGGCGTCCATGACGTAGGCGTGGCTGGCGATGGCGGTCTCGGTGCCCTTGAGCGTGTCGCGGGCGGCCTCCACCATCCGGTCGTTGTACTCGTGCGGCATGCCGAGGAGTTCGCACATCACGCCCATCGGCAGGTGCTCGGCGAACTGGCCGACGAGGTCGGCGCGGCCCTCCTCGCAGAACCGGTTGACGAGGCGCTGGGTGTGCCGCGTGATGTGCCGGCGCAGCCCCCGGTAGTCGATCGTGGACATGGCCCCGGTGACCGCGCCGCGCAGCCGCTTGTGCTCGTCGCCCTCGGCGTGCGAACAGATCGGCTGCCAGGCGATGTGCGGCATGAGCGGGTGGTCCGGCTTGACCATGCCCTCGTTGAGCGGGGTCCAGATGCGGCTGTCGCGGGAGAACTGGGCGGGGGTGCTCACCATGTGCAGGTTCTCGGCGTGCCCGAGGACCACCCACATCGGCACGTCGTCGTGGAGCAGCACCGGCGCCACCGGTCCGTACCGGCCGCGCAGCCGTTCGTAGAGCTCGTCCGGGTCGTCCGCCTCGTTGAGGCGGTGCAGTCCGCCCGGACCGGTGCCGTGCGCGGGGCAGCCGGGGGGCGGTCCGGGCAGGGGGCCGCCGGTTGCGGTCGGGGCGTGGCGTTCAGGCGTCACAGTGTCGCTCCGCGGAGAAGGTCGGGAAGTCGAAGAGGGGGGCGGGGTCAGGTGAGCGCGCCCTTGACGGCGAGGGAGTGCAGGAAGCGCATCAGCGTCATCAGGACGTCCCGGCTGGAGGCCCGGCGCCGCACGTCGCAGTCGAGGATGGGGATCTCCTCGGGCAGGTCGAGCGCGGCGCGCAGCTCGGCGACCGGGTGACGGGGCGCGTCCGGGAAGGAGTTGACGGCGACGACGAAGGGCACGCCGCGTTCCTCCAGCCGCCCCATGACGTCGAAGCTGACCTCGAGCCGGCGGGTGTCCACCAGGACCACCGCGCCGAGCGCGCCCTCGAACAGGCCGTTCCACAGGAACCAGAAGCGCTCCTGGCCGGGCGTGCCGAACAGGTACAGCACCAGCTGGTCGGTGATGCTGATGCGGCCGAAGTCCATGGCGACGGTGGTGGCGGTCTTGGAGGGGGAGCCGTAGTTGTCGTCCACGCCGATGCCCGCCTGGGTCATCGTCTCCTCCGTGGTCAGCGGTCTGATCTCGCTGACCGAGCCGACCATGGTGGTCTTGCCGACCCCGAAACCGCCCACGATGACGATCTTCACGGCGGCCTCGGCCGTGTGCGGCAGCCGGTCCTCCGTCCGTGGGCCCGGAATGGTGTCAGAGCTTTTGAAGTCCATGCATCACCGCTTCGAGGAGGGATCGGTCGGCGACCTTCTGCCGGACGATCGGGGCGCGGGCCTGCACCAGTTCCGCCGTCAGCAGGTCGGTGAGCAGCACGGTCACCACACTGAACGGCAGGCTCAGGTAGGCCGACAGCTCGGCTACGGACAGAGGCGCGGCGCACAGCCGCAGCAGGGCCGCCTGTTCCGGCGTGGCGGACACCGGCGGGTCGGCGCGGGCCACGATCAGCGTGACCAGGTCGATGTCGGCGCGCTCGCCGCCTCCGTCCCCGCCGATGACGAAGAGCCGCTCGGGGTTGCGGAGTTCGCCTTCCTCGGACGGCGGTCCCGCCGCGGACGGCTCCTGCCCGGGAGTTCGCCTCTGGCGTTGCGGAGGAGTCATACGGTCTGCCCGTTGCGCCGCGCGGGAGTGGTCAGATGGGGTCCGATGCGGGCGACGAGGTCGGCCATGCTGAGGCTCATCCGGCCGGGCTCGCAGCGGACGTCGGAGAGCACGGCGAGGTAGGCGTTGGGACCGGCGGCCATCAGGTAGAAGTAGCCGCCGTTCATCTCGATGATGACCATCTTCATCTCACCGTCGCTGGTGGGGATCTCCTGGGCGACGGCGCCCGCGAGGCTCTGCAGGCCCGCGCAGGCCGCGGCGACCCGGTCGGCGGCGTCCGGGTCGCCGGAGTAGCGGGCGATGCGCAGGCCGTCGGCGGAGAGCACCACGATCATCTCGATGCCCGGGACGCCGTCGTAGAGGTCCCTGAGCATCCAGTCGTACTTGCCTTGCTGCTCGATCACTTGAGGTTCCCCTCGTCGTCGGCCGGGGCGCTGGCCGGCTGGTTGCTGGACTGCTGGTGGGCCTGGGTCAGGCCGGGATGCTGTTTGAGGCCCTCCCAGAAGGCCGCGACCCACTGCCCCGGCGGGGTCGCCTCGGCCGGTTCGGGCTCGGGGACGGCCGGGATGCCGTTCCGGGTCCGCTCGGCGGCCTCGCGGGCCTCGCGCTCGGCCTCCTCGCGCTCCCAGACCGCCTGCTCGGCGAGCCGCTGGCTGAGCGGCGTCCTGACCCGGCTGCGACGCTGCGGGAGGCCGCCCGCCGTCCACTCGGTGACCTCGGGGACGTCGTCCTCGAGCGAGACCGCGGCCGGGACGCGCGGGCTGGTGGGGCGGCGCTTCTTGGGCCTGCGCCGGGGCCCGGGGAGGGCGTCGGGGCCCGGGGTGGGGATCGAGGTCGCGCCGATGCCGTGGGCGAGTCCGACGCCGGGCTCGGTGGTCGTCATCGTGCTGGGCACGATGAGGATGGCGCGGACTCCGCCGTACGCGGAGGCCCGCAGCGAGACGTCCATGCCGTACTGGGTGCACAGCCGGCCGACGACGGACAGGCCGAGGCGCGGGTGCTGGCTGAGGTCCTGCACGTCCGTGCCGCGCTTGGCGTCCTCGAGCAGGCCCTCGATGCGGGCGCGGGACTCCTCGCTGAGGCTGACGCCGGCGTCCTCGATCTCGATGCACACGCCGCTCTGCACCTCGGTCGCGGTGACGTGCACCTTGGATCCGGGCGGTGAGTAGCGGGTGGCGTTGTCGAGGAGTTCCGCGGCGGCGTGGATGACCGGCTCGACCGCGGTGCCCTTGATGTTGACCTTGGCGATGGAGGCCAGGTTGATCCGGCTGTACTCCAGGATCCGGGACATGGCTCCGCGCAGCACGCTGTAGAGCGCGACCGGGGCGGGCCACTGGCGTCCGGGACGGCCGCCGCCGATGACGGAGACGGAGTCGGCGAGTCGGCCGATCAGCGCGGTGCCGTGGTCGATGCGCAGGAGGTCGTCGAAGACCTCGGGGTTGCGGCCGTGGTCCTCCTCCATCTCGCGCAGTTCCTTGTTCTGCTGGTGGACGATCGCCTGGACACGGCGGGCGATGTCGACGAAGGAGCGCTCGGCGGACTCGCGCATGGCGTCCTGGTGGTCGATGACCGCGCACACCGTGCGGATGAGGTGACGCTGGGGTTCGCCGAGATCGGCGTAGGAGGCGTCGAGTTCGTGCAGGTGCCTCATCACTTCGTCGGGGGTGTTCCCCCGGCGCATGTAGTGCAGCGCGGCGGGCAGGATCTCTCCGCCGATGCGGGCCATCTCCTCGTGGTGGCCCACCACCCGCCGTTCCAGGTACGCGCTGTGACGGGCGTGTTCGGCGCGCACGTCCCGCAGGGTGCGGCCCCGGCGCGCCGCTTCGGCCGCCGTCGCGACCACCAGCAGTGTGGCTACGGCACCGCACCAGCCGACGGCGAGCCGGGCCGGTTCCGCCACCAGGGCGACGGCGGCCCCGGACGCCGCGGCCATCAGTACGGCGGGGAGCAACAGCGTGCGCGCGTACGGAAGTTCACGGCGTCCTGGAGGGGAATCGACACTCACCATGTAGGCCCTCTGAAAACGAATCGGCGGGGATGGGGGAGCTTGCAGGGGGGTATGTCCGGGAATGGCCGGGACATTCGGCATGTTGGGAACAAGCGCGCGAATTCATCTCAACCCGGTGCGCTGCGGGCGAGCTTAGTCCGAGCGGATCATCGCCGTGTCATATCCGGCAAGCACCTGAAACGGGTGCGGGGGCTGGGGTAGCCTCAAGCCCATTTGCACGCTGGGGAGTTGGTCGAACACCTGGAGTGATCACGTCCGGGTGCGCGAAGGACACCCGCCGTGACGAGGGGCGTCACGGCGGCGCCCCGGAACGCACGGAGGCCCGGCAGTGCGCGGGCCACCCCGTGTGCCGAGGTCCGCGCCCTGCCGGGCCGGGGGGGGACGGGTCAGCCCACGGACGAGTAGGCGACCACTCCGCGCAGCAGCCCGTCGACCGCCTTGCGCGCGTTCTTCGGGACCGTCGAGCCCTCGCGGGGCGCGGCCGCCGCGATCTGGCCGAGGACGTCGATGACCTGCTTGCACCAGCGCACGAAGTCACCGGCCGGCATCTCCGCCTCGCGCAGCACCTCGTCGAGGCCCTTGCCGGACGCCCACTCGTGCGCGGCCCAGGCGAAGCCGAGGTCGGGTTCGCGCTGGCCCACGCCCTCGGTCTGGCTGATCCGGAACTCCTCCTCCAGGGCGTCCAGCCGTCCCCAGATGCGCACCGTCTCGCCGAGCGCGGCCTTGGCCTTGCCGGAGGGCACCTTCGGCGCCATCGCGTCGTCGGCGACCCGCGACTCGTAGACCAGCGCCGAGACGCAGGCGGCGAGTTCGGCCGGGGAGAGCCCCTCCCAGACGCCCTCGCGCAGGCACTCGCTGGCGAGCAGGTCCAGTTCGCCGTAGAGCCGGGCGAGCCGCTTGCCGTGCTCGGTGACCTCGTCGCCGCGCAGGTAGTCCATCTCGGTCAGCAGGGCGACGATGCGGTCGAAGGTGCGGGCGATGGTGTTCGTCCGCCCCTCGATCCGGCGCTCCAGCTGCGAGGTGTCGCGCAGCAGCCGGTGGTAGCGCTCGGCCCAGCGCGCGTGGTCCTCGCGCTCGTCGCAGCCGTGGCAGGGATGGGCGCGGATGGCCTTGCGCAGCCGCGCGATCTCCCGGTCGTCGGCCGCCTGGGACCGCTTCTTGCGGGCCCGCTCCGGCGGGATGTGCCCCGCCTTGGTGCGCAGCGCGGAGGCGAGGTCCCGGCGGGACTGCGGGGAGCGCGGGTTGAAGGACTTCGGGATCCGCATCCGCTCCAGCGCCTCGACCGGCACCGGGAAGTCCATCGACGCCAGCCGCTTGACCTGCCGCTCGGCGGTGAGCACCAGCGGGCGCGGCCCGTCGTGGTGCTCGAAGCCGCGGTGGCCGTTGGTGCGCCCGGCGGGCAGGCCCGGGTCCAGCACCAGGGCGAGACCGGCGTACTTGCCCGTCGGCACGTGGATGACGTCGCCCGGCTTCAGCTTCTCCAGCGCCACGGCGGCCTCGGCGCGCCGCTGGGCCGCGCCCTGCCGGGCCAGCTCGGTCTCGCGGTCCTTCAGCTCGCGGCGCAGCCGCGCGTACTCGTCGAAGTCGCCGAGGTGGCAGGTCATGGAGGCCTTGTAGCCCTCCAGCCCCTCCTCGTTGCGCTGGACCTGCCGGGAGATGCCGACGACCGACTTGTCGGCCTGGAACTGCGCGAAGGAGGTCTCCAGCAGCTCCCGCGACCGGTGCCGGCCGAACTGCTCGACCAGGTTGACCGCCATGTTGTACGACGGCCGGAAGCTGGAGCGCAGCGGGTACGTGCGCGTGCCGGCGAGACCGGCGAGGTGCTCGGGGCTCATGCCGCGCTGCCACAGCACGACGGCGTGCCCCTCGACGTCGATGCCGCGCCGGCCGGCCCGGCCGGTGAGCTGCGTGTACTCGCCGGGGGTGATGTCGGCGTGCTGCTCGCCGTTCCACTTGACCAGCTTCTCCAGCACCACCGAACGGGCGGGCATGTTGATGCCGAGGGCGAGGGTCTCGGTGGCGAAGACGGCCTTGACCAGACCGCGCACGAACAGCTCCTCGACGACCTCCTTGAACGTCGGCAGCATGCCCGCGTGGTGGGCGGCGATGCCCCGCTCCAGGCCCTCCAACCACTCGTAGTAGCCCAGGACGTGCAGGTCCTCGGTGGGGATGGAGGCGGTGCGCTCCTCGACGAGGGCGCGCACCTTGGCGCGCGCCTCGTCGTCGTTGAGCCGCAGTCCGGCGTACAGGCACTGCTGGACGGCGGACTCGCAGGCGGCCCGGCTGAAGATGAAGGTGATCGCGGGCAGCAGGCCCTCGGCGTCGAGCCGCTCGATGACCTCGGGCCGGCCCGGCGTCCAGATGCGGGAGCGCTGCCGGCGCTCGCGCTCGCGGTCGGCCTCGCGCATGTGCCGGCCGCGGCGGCGGTCCTGGTACGAGGGACGGGTCGCCTCCATGCGCGCCATGCGCATGAGGTCGGGGTTGACGGCCTTCTTGTGGCCCTCGCCCTCCTCGAACAGGTCGTACATGCGGCGCCCGGCCAGCACGTGCTGGAACAGCGGCACCGGACGGTGCTCGGAGACGATCACCTGGGTGTCGCCGCGCACCGTGTCCAGCCAGTCGCCGAACTCCTCGGCGTTCGACACGGTCGCCGACAGCGACACCAGGGTCACCGACTCGGGGAGGTGGATGATCACTTCCTCCCACACGGCGCCGCGGAAGCGGTCGGAGAGGTAGTGCACCTCGTCCATCACCACGTAGCCGAGGCCGAGGAGGGTCTGCGAGCCGGCGTACAGCATGTTCCGCAGGACCTCGGTGGTCATCACGACCACCGGGGCGTCGGAGTTCACGCTGTTGTCGCCGGTGAGCAGGCCCACCTTGTCGGCACCGTAGCGGCGGCACAGGTCGGCGTACTTCTGGTTCGACAGGGCCTTGATGGGTGTCGTGTAGAAGCACTTCTTGCCCTGCCGGAGGGCGAGGTGGACGGCGAACTCGCCGACGATCGTCTTGCCGGAGCCGGTGGGCGCCGCGACCAGCACGCCCTTGCCGGCCTCGAGTGCCTGGCAGGCCTCGATCTGGAAGGGGTCGAGGCCGAAGTCGTACATCTCGCGGAAGGACGCGAGCGCGGTGGCCTGCTCGGCAGCGCGCTGACGGGCTGCCGCGTACCGCTCGGCCGGTGAGAGATCCTCTGTCATCGTACTTTCGAGCGTACCGGGCCCCACCGACAACAGGACGATCTTTATCCGACCCCGGCCCGGGCACCGCCGTGACGCCCGCGAGGTGACGCGCGTCCCGGGGGCGGCACGGGTGAGGGGCCGGACGGATCACCGTCCGGCCCCTCACCCGTGCCGCCGCCCTCCGCCGTCGGCCGGCTCAGGTGACGTCGTCGTAGCCGTTGTACCGGGCCTGCGGGGCGCCGTCGACGCCACCGCCCGCCTGCTGGGGCAGGGCCCGCGTCGCCGTCACGGGTTCGACCTCGTCGACCGGCTCCGGTGTGAGGTCGAGCGGCGACGCCTCGTCGTCGTCGAGTCCGGCGTCGGGGTCGGCGAGGCGCCGGCGCTTGTCGTTGAGCACGGAGAACCCGACCGCCAGGAAGTACAGGACGACGATCGGTCCCGCGAGCGCGATCATGCCGACGGGGTCGGTGGTGGGCGTCGCCACGGCACCGAAGATGAAGACGCCCATCACGATGCCGCGCCACCAGCCGGCCATCCTGCGCCCGGTGACGACACCGGCGGCGTTGAGCATGACGAGCACCAAGGGCAGCTCGAAGGCACCGCCGAAGATCAGGATCATCCGGACGATGAAGTCCAGGATCTTGTCCATCGGCAGGATGTTGGCCGAACCGTCCGGCGTGATCCCCAGCAGCACGCGCATGCTGACGGGCATGATCGTGTACGCGAGCCAGCCACCGCCCAGGAAGAGGGGTACGGCCGCCGCCACGAACCAGTACGTGTACTTCCGCTCGTGCTGGTGCAGACCCGGCGCCACGAACGCCCAGAGCTGGTAGAGCCAGACCGGGCTGGAGATGATGATGCCCGCCATCAGGCACACCTTCACCGTCGTGGTGAAGGGCGACAGCAGGTCGGTGTAGGCGATGACCGCGCAGGCGCCGCCGGTGGACTCCCCGAGGCCGTCGGTACAACGCGGCACGGGGTCCATGAGGAAGGTCATCAGCTGCTGGCTGTAGAAGGCGGCCACCACGGTGACGACGGTGATCGCCAGCATGCCTTTCGCGAGCCGGTTGCGCAGCTCGCGCAGGTGCTCCACGAGGGGCATCCGCCCCTCGGGATCCTTTTCTTTCTTGCGGGCAGACTTGAGCAACCCACATCCTCATCTCGTGCGGCGGGCCGGTCGCCACCGGCCCTGCGTCAGCGCTTGGTCGTGTCCGTCGGCTCGGTGACCGGGCGGGAGCTGGTCACGTCGCCGGGGGCGGCCTGGATGGTGCGCTGCGTCGCGGCCTGCTCGGGGTTCGGCGGATCGGCGGGGGCGGCGGACTTGTTCTCGTCCTTCATCGCCTTCGCCTCGGACTTGAGGATGCGCGCGGACTTGCCGAGCGAGCGTGCCATGTCCGGGAGCTTCTTCGCGCCGAACAACAGGATGATGACGACGAGAATAAGAATGATCTCGGTAGGTCCGAGCCTTCCCATAAGTCTTTACCTTCTCACCGAGGCGGCTGGGTGGGGTGCTGTCCGACCCGTCGGACAGGTGTCCGACCGACCGTGTTGCGCAGCGATCGTAACGCTCAGGGGTAAACGTGAGGCAATCCCCGTGCGTACTCCCGTCCGCGTCCGGGCCTCGTTTTCCGGACCGCGATCAGCAGCGTACCTCCCTGAACCCGCACGGTGACAGGGCGGAGCCGCCCGGGGCGCGGCTCACGGGAGTCCACCGGACCACTCCTGAAATGCGGCCGGTCTCACAGGGCGTCCACGGAGCGGGCGGCGCTCTGGGCCGCGCGCTCCAGGTCCGCGGCGGCCCGGCCGATCCGGGACGCCGAGTCCGTCACCTGCCGGCCCAGGCGCTGTGCCTCCACGAACACCCGTACGGCGAACACCGCGAGAACGACAAGACCCAGGAAACCCACGGCAACCGCGAACATCGGCCAGAACATGACGCCGAGCCTAGACCGTCCCGCGGACTGCTCGTGAACACCGGCCGGTCATACGGTGGAGTGCAGCCGCAGGGTCCTGACCCCGCCGCCGGTGAGCAGCTCCACGATCCGCTCCCCCGCGGGCTTGCGGACGGCCGACCCGCACTCGGGGCAGGTGAACGAGTAGAAGGTGGTGCGGCTCGTGGCGCCGATGGCCAGGCGCAGAGCGCTCGCCGAGAGTTCGAAGCGGCCCCGGCAGTCGGGGCAGCCGGCCCTGAAGACGACCGGGGAGACGCGTCTCATACCGGCGAACGCGGACGCCGCCGTCATGCCCTGCCGGCCGGGCCCGGCCGCCTCGCTCACCGTCCCCGCCCCCGCCCGTCGGACCCGGCGCCCGGCGCGTCGGGCACCGCGGGCCCCTGCGCCGGCGCCGCGTCGGCCCCGGTCCCCTCGTACGCCGCGAGCGCCTCGCGGGCGGCCTGCCGGGCGCTGTCGGCGAGCTCGGGCGGGGACACGATCCGGCCGTCGCGCCCGAGCCGGAGCGCCAGCCGCCGCAGGGACGCCGGGTCGGGCGTGCGCAGGGTGATGCGCAGGCCGCCCTCCGGCAGCTCCTGCGCGCTGTCGTGCGGGTAGTACTCGGCGACCCAGCGTCCGCCCGGGCCGACCTCCACGACGACCTCGGGGTCCTCGGCGGCCGGCTGCACCAGCGCCTCGGACAGGTCCCGCAGCTCCACCTCCGGCGGCGCGGCCGGCTCGTCCAGGATCCGGATCTCGGCGACCCGGTCGAGCCGGAAGGTGCGCCGCGCCTCGGAGCGGCGGCACCAGGCCTCCACGTAGGTGTGCCCGACGCTGACGAGGCGGATGGGGTCGATCTCGCGCTCGGTGAGCTCGTCGCGCGCCGGCGAGTAGTAGCGGATCCACAGGCGCCGGCGCTCGGAGATCGCCCGGTCGACGTCGGCGAAGACACCGCCCTCGGACTCGAAGGTGACGGACAGGCGCGAGCTGGCGCCCGCCGCCTCGCCGGCCGCGGCCTCCACCTTGGCGGTCGCCCTCAGCAGCGCTTGCCGGTCACCCTCGCGCAGCCCGGGCAGGGTCGCCACGGCACGGGCGGCGACGAGCAGCGCGGTGGCCTCGTCGGCGGCGAGCCGCAGCGGCTCGGCCGCGTCCGCGCCCAGGGCCGCGGGGTTGTGCCACCAGATGCGCTCGCCGTCGGTGTCGATGTCGAGCAGATCGCCGCCGCGGAAGCTGGTGCCGCACATGGGCAGCACGTCGAGGTCGGAGACCAGCTCGTCCTCGGTGATGCCGAAGGCGCGCGCGACGTCCTCGACACGGGCGCCGGGACGCTCGCGCAGATACGTCACCAGGGACAGCATCCGTCGGGTCTGGTCGATGGCGTTCACGGTCCTGACCGGTTTGCCTGCCACTGTGTTGTCCGTTCCCCCTCAGCCCTTGGCCACGGCGCGCAGCCGGTCCACCACGTCCGCACGCAGCTCCGCGGGCTCCAGGACCACCACGTCCGGTCCGAACTCCACCAGCCAGGCGTCCAGGCCGTGCCCGTACGGAATCTCCAACTCGTCCCAGCCGTCACCGTGTTCCCGCACGGCGGTGGCCTTCGCCCGAAGGGGGTAGCCCGCGCCCGCACGCAGCCGGATCAGCGCGGAGCGGTCGGCGGTCTCCCCCGCCCAGCTCGCCACCGTCTCACGGACGGTGACGACGTCGGGCACGGGCGCGGTGAACCGCGCTCCGCGCGAGCGCACCTTGCCGGTGATCCGCGACAGCCGGAAGACCCGCTCCGCGCCGCGGTCGCGGTCGAACCCGGCCAGGTACCAGTGGCCGCGCCAGCACTCCAGGGCCCACGGCTCGACGTGCCGGGGCTCGGGCTGCGCGGCGTTGGCCTTGCGGTACTCGAAGAGGACCGGGCGGCGGTCGCGGCAGGCCAGCATCAGCGGTTCGAAGGCGGCCTCGTGCACGGGGATGCGCGGCTCGAGCGCGCTGTGCGCCTCGTAGGGGTCGACGTCCTCGGGCAGCCCGGCCGCCCGCAGCTTCTGCAGCGCGCCGCTGGCGGCGCCGGCGAGCCTGGCCTGCTGCCAGACCTTGGCGGCGAGCCCGAGAGCGGCGGCCTCCTCGGCGTCCAGGGTGATGGGCGGCAGCCGGTTGCTGTCACGGCGGGCCAGGTAGCCGATCTCGCCGTCGAGGCCCTCGACGGTCTCGATCACCAGGCCGAGTTCCCGCAGGTCGTCCTTGTCCCGTTCGAACATGCGGTTGAAGGAGTCGTCGGACCCCGCCTCGAGGTAGGCCTCGATGGAGTCACGCAGCTCGCGCTTGCTGAGTGGCCGCCGTGTCCCGAGCAGACACAGTGCCAGGTTCATCAGCCGCTCGGCCTTGGCAATGGCCATCGACGCCCTTCTCCCTATGGTGCTTACGACGGATGACCGTACCGCCCCGCGGTGGCGCGGCAAAAGCCGAGGGTCCATGCCCGGACGGGCATGGACCCCAGGTGACCGGCTTCCAACGGATTCCGGTCGGACTGCGATCAGACCCCGAGAAGGTCGACCACGAAGATCAGCGTCTCGCCGGGCTGGATGGCCGGGGTCGGGCTCTGGTTGCCGTAGGCGAGGTGGGCGGGGATGGTCAGCTGGCGGCGGCCGCCGACCTTCATGCCCTGCACGCCCTGGTCCCAGCCCTTGATGACACGGCCGCCACCGAGCGGGAAGCGGAACGGCGTACCGCGGTTCCAGCTGGCGTCGAACTCCTCGCCCGTGCTGAAGGCCACGCCCACGTAGTGGACGGTCACGGTCTGACCGGCCTCGGCGACCGGGCCGTCGCCCTCCCAGATGTCCTTGATCTCGAGGTCCGCCGGGGGCTCGCCGCCCGGGAAGTCGATCTCGGGCTTGTCGATGCTCACGTGTCTAGCTCCTGCTTGTCTGTCGGAAGGCAACGTCCAAGTCTTACATCCCCGCGGGTCACATCGTCGCGAGGATGTCGACCGAGAAGACCAGCGTGGAGTCCTTCTCGATGCCGCTGCCCTGCGGCGGGTTGTCGCCGTACCCCAGGTCCGGCGGGATGACGATCAGGACGCGGCTGCCGACCTTCTTGCCGGTCAGGCCCTGCGCCCAGCCCTTGACGACCTGCTGGAGCGAGAAGGACGTCAGCTGCTTCCTGCTGTACGTCGAGTCGAACTCCTTGCCGCCCTTCCACAGCACGCCCTTGTACTGGACGAGCACGGTGTCCTGCGCGCCCACCTCGGGCCCGTCGCCCTCGATGACGTAGGTCGCCACGAGCTTCTTCGGCGCGTCGGCGTCGGGCACCTCGATGGACGGGGCGGAGCCGTCGGTGCCGGTGCCGACCTTGGGCAGCGCCGCGTCGTCCTGCGGGACCTCCTTGCCCTTGGCGGAGCTCTTGGCGTTGAAGGTGTCCTTCACGTCGACCACGAACACCAGGGTGTCGGTGCCCTTGATGCCCCCCTGCTCGTTGCCCTGCTCGCCGTACCCCCACTTGGGCGGGACGGAGAACTCGACGCGGCTGCCGGCCTTCTTGCCCGTGAGCGCGTACCGCCAGCCGTCGATGATGCTGCCCTGCGCCAGCTGGATGACGATCGGGGTCTTGCGGTCGTAGGAGTTGTCGAAGACCTTCGCGCTGTCCCAGATCTGGCCCAGGTAGTCCGCCACCAGGAAGTCGTTCTCGGCGACCGCCCTGCCGCCGCCGGCGATCACCGTCTTCACCGCGAGGTCCTTGGAAGGCTCGCCGCTGCCCTTGGCCACCGTCGGCTTCTCACCGAACTTCGTGCCCGCCGTGATCGCCGGCAGCGGGCCGTCGACGATCTTCGGGGCCGGCGGCGTGGACGTGGCCGACGCCTGGGGCGTCGCGCTGTCGCTGGCCTTGCTCGAGCCGGAGTCCTCGTCGCCGCACGCGGCGAGTGTGACCAGTCCGGCGGGAACAGCGATGAGGAGTGAGCGTCGGCGCACGGTGGGGGCCTCGTAATCGGTATCGGTCGATCTTGTCTGCTGGCGTGCGCGCAACTCTACGGCGTGAGAAGGGCACCGTACGGATAACGTACGGTGCCCGTGTGGCGTTCCACACCCCTCGGGGTGCGGAACGCCTTCTCGGTCGTCCGGATCACATTCCGGCGATCAGCTTCTCCACCCGGTCGTCCACCGAACGGAAGGGGTCCTTGCACAACACGGTGCGCTGCGCCTGGTCGTTGAGCTTGAGGTGGACCCAGTCGACGGTGAAGTCCCGGCGCTGCTCCTGGGCCCGCCGGATGAAGTCGCCGCGCAGCCGGGCCCGAGTGGTCTGCGGCGGAACGGACTTGCCCTCGAAGATCTTCAAGTCGTTGGCGACCCGGGCGGCCTGGCCCTTCTTCTCGAGCAGGTAGTACAGGCCACGACGACGGTGGATGTCGTGGTAGGCGAGGTCTATCTGCGCGACCCGGGGGTGGGACATGGTCATGTTGTGCTTGGCCCGGTAGCGCTCCAGGAGCTTGTACTTCATGACCCAGTCGATCTCGGTGCCGATGCGGTCGAGGTCCTCGGTCTCGATCGCGTCCAGCGTGCGGCCCCACAGCTCCAGCACCCGCTCGACGGTGCCGGTGCGGATGCCGCGGCGCTCGCAGAAGTCCACGGCCTTCTCGTAGTACTCCCGCTGCACCTCCAGCGCGGACGCCTCCCGGCCGCTGGCCAGGCGCACCTTGCGCCGCCCGGTGATGTCGTGGCTGACCTCGCGGATCGCCCGGATCGGATTCTCCAGGGTGAGGTCGCGCATCACCGTGCCCGCCTCGATCATGCGCAGCACCAGGTCGGTGGCGCCGACCTTGAGCAGCATGGTCGTCTCGGACATGTTGGAGTCGCCCACGATGACGTGCAGACGCCGGTAGCGCTCGGCGTCGGCGTGCGGCTCGTCGCGGGTGTTGATGATCGGCCGCGAACGGGTGGTCGCCGAGGAGACCCCCTCCCAGATGTGCTCGGCCCGCTGACTGACGCAGTACACGGCTCCGCGCGGCGTCTGCAGCACCTTGCCGGCGCCGCAGAGCAGCTGCCTCGTCACCAGGAACGGGATGAGGATGTCCGCGAGCCGGGAGAACTCCCCGTGCCGGGCCACCAGGTAGTTCTCGTGGCAGCCGTAGGAGTTTCCCGCGGAGTCGGTGTTGTTCTTGAAGAGGTAGACGTCGCCCGCGATTCCCTCCTCGTGCAGGCGTCGTTCGGCGTCCACCAGGAGTCCTTCGAGAATGCGCTCGCCCGCCTTGTCGTGGGTGACGAGTTCGATCACGTTGTCACATTCGGGTGTCGCGTATTCCGGATGTGATCCCACGTCGAGATAGAGGCGGGCCCCGTTGCGCAGAAAGACATTGCTGCTGCGGCCCCATGACACGACACGGCGGAAGAGGTACCGCGCCACCTCGTCAGGCGACAGGCGGCGCTGTCCCCTGAACGTGCACGTGACGCCGTACTCGTTCTCCAGCCCGAAAATGCGGCGGTCCATGACTGAACATTACGCCTGATGACCCGAACTGAAACGGGGTTCGACGGCACGGTTCGGATCATTTTCCGATGAAGCCGCAACCACCGCCGCCGGGGCGGGAACTGCGAGGACCCGTCCCGTGCACGCCAGCACGAGCAGCGACACGACGCCTGCCGCCCCGGGCACGGCGAAGCCCCACAGCGCCCCGCCCGCCTCGACGACCGGCCCGGCGAGACCCGTACCCACCGAGGCACCCACGGTGAACGTCGTCACCAGCCAGGAGAACGCCTCCGTCACCGTGCCCCGCGGCGCGTGCCGGTCCACCAGGACGAACGCGCAGGCGATGCACGGCGCCAGGAAGACACCCGCGACCGCGGTCAGCACCACCATGGCGAACGCACCCGGCATCAGCATCAGCGGCAGGTAACAGACCGCCAGAAGCGCCACCAGGGACCGCAGTCGCCGCGCGGGGTCACCGGCCCACTGCCGGGCTCCGTAGACGGTCCCGCCGACCAGCGCGCCGAGCCCGAGGGCGGCCATCAGCCAGCCGTAGACGGCGTCGCCGCCGTGGTCGTCCGCGTAGGGCACGGAGGCCACGGTGATGGAGCCGAGCGCCATCCCGATGAACAGGAACGCCCCCAGCAGCGCCAGCAGCCCGGGCGAACGCAGCGCGCCCAGCCAGTGCGCCTCGCGCGGGGCGGACCGCCACGCGCGCGAGGGGGGCGACACGACCACGGACAGGGCGCCCAGCACACCCACCGCGTTCAGCACGAGCAGCGCGACCAGCGGCGACCACAGCGACACGCACACCGTCACGAGCAGCGGCCCGACGGTGAACATGACCTCCTGCGCCACGGCGTCCATGGCGTACGCCGTGTGCACCTGGCCCTCCTCGCGGAGCACACTCGGCCACAGCGCCCGCAGCCCGCCCTCCAGCGGGGGCGTGAACAGCCCCGCGGCCCCCACGGACCCGTACGCGAGCGCCGCCGGTCCGGTACCGGCGAACGCGAAGACCGTCATGGCCAGCCCCGACAGCACGGCGGCCGGCAGCTGCACCCGGGGCTGCCCGTACAGATCGACGAGTCGTCCCAGTACGGGCTGCCCGACGGCGTTGGCGACGCCGTACACGGCGGCCAGGGCGCCCGCGAGGCTGTACGAGCCGCCCTCGGCCCGTACGAACAGCACGATCGCGATCGCCGCGGTGGCGTTGGGCAACCGCCCCACGAGCGTGCCGACGAGCAGCCGTACGGCATGCCGCGCCCGGAGGATGTCCAGGTAACCGGCGACCACGACCCACCCCCTTCGCATGAGACCTCGGTGAGGTTTTACGTATAACTTCCATGGTCATACGTACCATGTCGCCTGTTCACGAGTCCAGACGAAAGCGCAGGCGAACGGTGGCACGAGGCAGTACCCGCCCCACCAGCCGGGACGTAGCCCAGGCCGCCGGCGTCTCCCAGGCCGCGGTCTCCCTGGTCCTCGGCGACAAGTGGCGCGGCCGGGTGTCGGAACCCACCGCCCAGCGCGTCCGCGAGGCCGCCCACGCGCTCGGCTATCGCCCCAACCTCGCCGCCCGCAACCTCCGCCTGGGCCGCACCCGCACGGTCCTGCTGGTCGTCCCCGCGCTGACCACCGAGTTCTTCGCCGGCGTCTACACCGGCGCCGCACGCGTCGCCGCCGAGCACGGCTTCGGAGTGGTCCTCTACCCCTCCCCCGAGGGCATCGGGCCCGCCCGGGACCCCTTCGCCTCCGCCCAGGCCGCCCTGGACGGCGTCATCGCGTCCTCCATGGCGGCCGACGCGCTCACCGCCATCCGCGGCGACCAGCTCCCGCTGGTCATGCTGGACAGCGACCCGGAGGGCAGCCTGGGCGCGGCGACGGTCAACCTGGACATCGCGGACGCCGTCCGCCAGATCGCGGAGCACCTTCTGCTGCTGGGCCATCGCCACTTCCTCCACCTCGCGGCGGACGTCCCGTCCTGGACGTTCGAGGTCCGCGCACGCGAGCTCGCGGCACGGCTGGACGCCGTCCCCGGCACCACACTGCGCACCACGAGGGCGGCGATCTCGATCGAGGACGCGCTGACCGCCACGGAGGCGGCGCTCGCGGCCCCCGGCCCCCGCCCGACGGCGCTGGTCTGCGACGACGACAAGCTGGCGGTCGGCGCGTACAAGGCGGCCCGCCGCGCGGGGCTCCGCATCCCCGACGACCTCTCGGTCACGGGCCTGGACGACCTCGGCCTGGCCACCGCCGTCGACCCCGAGCTGACGACGGTCCGCCTGGACGCGGAGCTGTTCGGCGAACGGGGGATGCGGGCGCTGCTGGCGGTGCTGGAGGGCCGGGAGCCCGAGGGCGGCGACATCCCGGTGAACCTGGTCGTGCGGGGCTCCACGGCGCCACCGCGGTGAGCGGCGCGGATCGGCCACGCGGCCCGGCTTCACCAGCACGCCCGGCGCGCGGGCGCGGTCTGGCGCCACCAGGTCACCCGGCGTGGGTGTGGGCCGGGGGTGGGTTCACGCACCCGGCGCTTTCGGGGTGCCTCCCCCACTCTCGGCTTCGCTCGAGCGGGGGGACCCCCACCGCCCACCCGTGCCGCCCCGGGGGTACCGCCCAGACCGTTCAGCCACTGGGGGAGGCACGACTGCCCGCAGCCGGAACGGCGGCGTATGGCGGCTGCCCGCAGTCGGGACGGCAGCGCATGGCGACTGCCCGCAGCCGGGACGGCGGCGGATGGCGGCTGCCCGTAGCTGAGTGGGGACGGCGGGTCAGTCGCGTACGGCGGGAAGGGGACGTGTCGGGGGGTGTCCGCCCGCAGCGGTTGGCGCGTCAACGCCCCGTCTGCTGGTCAGTACCCGATTCCGCGCCGTTCCGAGGACGGACACCCCCCGGCGCGGCCCCGACCCACAAGACCACCGAAGGCGCTACGCGCACCCCCACCGAACCCGCACGGGCGCCGCAGGCACCCCGCACCCCCACCGAAGCCGCACAGGCCGCCGCAGGCGTCTGACATCCCGCGGCGGCCGACGGCGACGAGGCCGCGAACCTACTCCTCCGCCCCGTCCTCGTCCTCGGTCGCCACCGCGGACGCGGCCCCGCTCGCTCCCCCGTCCAGGAGCCGCGACAGCTGGCCGCCCACGATGCGCTTGAACTTCCGCTTCTGCGGCCGCGTACGGTCCAGGACAGCGACCTCCAGCCGCTCCGCCGGAATCTCCCGCTCGCTGCCGTTCGTGTCGCGGGACAGCGCCTGCACCGCCAGCTTCAGCGCCTCGGCCAGCGTCATGCCGTCCCGGTGCCGCTGGTCCAGGTACCCGCTGATCTGCTCCGCGTTGCCCCCGACCGCGACCGAGCCGTGCTCGTCCACGATCGAGCCGTCGTGCGGCAGCCGGTAGATCTGGTCGCCCTCGGGACTCTCCCCGACCTCGGCGACGACCAGCTCCACCTCGTACGGCTTCTCGGCCGAGCTGGAGAAGATCGTGCCCAGGGTCTGGGCGTAGACGTTGGCCAGCCCTCGGGCCGTCACGTCGTCCCGGTCGTACGTGTAACCACGCAGGTCGGCATAGCGCACACCGCCGATGCGCAGGTTCTCGTACTCGTTGTACTTACCGGCCGCGGCGAAGCCGATCCGGTCGTAGATCTCGCTGAACTTGTGCAGCGCACGGGACGGGTTCTCGCCGACGAACACAATGCCGTCGGCGTACTGCAGCACGACCAGGCTGCGGCCACGCGCGATGCCCTTGCGGGCGTACTCCGCCCGGTCGGCCATCGCCTGCTGAGGTGAGACATAGAACGGCGTCGACACCGGTTATCCGTCCCTTTCTGTCGAAGTCACTGGACCGCCTGACAACACGAACGCCTCCGCTACAGCAGCGCGGCCCGCGGGCCGTCGGGCTGCTCGAGCCGTCGGTCCAGGACCGAGCGGGCCAGCCGCGAACTCTCGTCCTCGGTCAGCCGGCGGAAGCCGTCCTCGGTGATCACAGTGATGATCGGATAGATCCGGCGCGCGACGTCGGGACCACCGGTCGCCGAGTCGTCGTCCGCCGCGTCGTACAGCGCCTGGACCACGAGCGTCGTGGCCTCGTCCTCGGTCAGGTCCTCGCGGAAGAGCTTCTTCATCGCTCCGCGCGCGAAGATCGACCCGGATCCCGTGGCCGCGAAGTACCGCTCCTCGGAACGGCCGCCCGTCACGTCGTAGGAGAAGATGCGCCCCGTGCCGCGGTCCACGTCGTACCCGGCGAACAGCGGCACCACGGCCAGCCCCTGCATCGCCATGCCCAGATTCGAGCGGATCATCGTCGACAGGCGGTTCGCCTTGCCCTCCAGGGACAGCTGCGCGCCCTCGACCTTCTCGAAGTGCTCCAGCTCCAGCTGGAACAGCTTCACCATCTCCACGGCCAGCCCCGCCGTGCCGGCGATCCCCACCGCCGAGTACTCGTCCGCCGGGAAGACCTTCTCGATGTCGCGCTGCGCGATCATGTTGCCCATGGTGGCCCGCCGGTCACCGGCGAGCACGACACCGCCGGGGAACGTCACGGCCACGATCGTGGTGCCGTGCGGCGCCTCGACCACACCCTGCACCGGCGGCAGCTGCCGGTTGCCCGGGAGCAGCTCGGGCTGGTGCTCTCCCAGGAAGTCCATGAACGAAGAGGACCCAGGCGTCAGGAAGGCAGCTGGTAGACGCCCGGTGCTACGAGTGTTGGCTTCCACGCGATTCCTTCCACGTATGCGTCAGCTATGCCACGGACCCTACCCGCCCTGCGGCGGTGATCCACATACTCGGCGGGAACCACGGAACGAACACCTTGGCCCCCCGTTGCGAGCCGCGCGCGGCACGGGCGTGACCCGCACCGCGCGCGACATCTCACGTTCTGCTCGTCCGTCCCCCGGGCCTGCGCGACGAGGGGAGGGACAGGCCCAGGCCTACTGGCCGCCCTTCTGCACGAAGGAGCGCACGAAGTCCTCGGCGTTCTCCTCGAGGACGTCGTCGATCTCGTCCAGGACGGAGTCCACGTCGTCGCTCAGCTTCTCCTGGCGCTCCTTGAGGTCCTCGGATGCCTGCGCGTCCTGCGCCTGCTCCTCGACCTCCTCGGTGGAACGCGTGGCCTTCTGCTGCCCGCCGCCGGTGTCCTTGGTCGCCATAACCCTCACCCCGCTCGGTTCGCCCGACACAGTTGCTCGGTCAAGATCAGACCCTACAAGCCGGGTCCGACATCGGCCCCGCAGTTTCTCCAACGTGCGAGGGCCATCTCGATGGTTCCCGGACCGGGTGGCTTTCACCCCGTCCGGCGGTCCTCTCCGTGTACCCGCTCCGCGCCGTCACCCGCCGGACAGGACCCTGACCAGGTCGTCCGCGGTGCGGCAGCGGTCCAGGAGCTCCTTGACGTGATTACGCGTTCCGCGAAGCGGTTCCAGGGTCGGCACCCGCTGGAGGGAGTCCCGCCCCGGCAGGTCGAAGATCACCGAGTCCCAGGAGGCCGCCGCGACGTCGTCCGCGTACTGCTCCAGGCAGCGCCCGCGGAAGTACGCCCGGGTGTCCTCCGGAGGCTTCGTACGGGCCCGCTCGACCTCCGTCTCGTCCAGCAGCCGCTTGATGCGGCCGCGGTCCACGAGGCGGTTGTACAGGCCCTTGTCGGGCCGTACGTCGGCGTACTGGAGGTCGACGAGGTGCAGCCGGGCCGCGTCCCAGTCCAGGTCGTCCCTGCGCCGGTAGCCCTCCATGAGCTCCCGCTTGGCGACCCAGTCCAGCTCGCCCGCGAGGCTCATCGGGTCGTTCTCGAGCCGGTTGAGGGTGTCCTCCCAGCGGCCCAGGACGTCCTTGGTCTGCTCGTCGGCGTCCGCCCCGTACCGCTCCTCGACGTACTTGCGGGCCAGCTCGTAGTACTCCATCTGGAGCTGCACCGCGGTCAGTGTCCGGCCGCTGCGCAACGTGACCAGCCGCTTCAGCGTCGGGTCGTGCGAGACCTGGTGGAGGGTGCGTACGGGCTGGTCGACGGCGAGGTCGACGGCGATGAAGCCGTCCTCGATCATCGACAGGACCAGGGCGGTGGTGCCCAGCTTGAGGTACGTCGAGATCTCCGACAGGTTCGCGTCGCCGATGATCACGTGCAGCCGACGCCACTTCTCCGCGTCCGCGTGCGGCTCGTCGCGCGTGTTGATGATGGGCCGCTTCAGCGTCGTCTCCAGGCCGACCTCGACCTCGAAGTAGTCGGCGCGCTGGCTGAGCTGGAAGCCGTGTTCGTGTCCGTCCTGGCCGATGCCGACGCGGCCGGCGCCGGTGACGACCTGGCGGGAGACGAAGAAGGGCGTCAGGTGGCGCACGATGTCCGAGAAGGCGGTCTCCCGCTTCATCAGGTAGTTCTCGTGCGTGCCGTAGGAGGCGCCCTTGTTGTCGGTGTTGTTCTTGTAGAGGTGGATCGGCTGGGCGCCGGGCAGCTGGGCTGCCCGCTCGGCGGCCTCGGCCATGATGCGCTCGCCGGCCTTGTCCCACAGCACGGCGTCCCGCGGGTTGGTGACCTCGGGAGCGCTGTACTCGGGGTGGGCGTGGTCGACGTAGAGCCGTGCTCCGTTGGTGAGGATGACGTTGGCCAGACCGATGTCCTCGTCGGTGAGCTGGCTGGAGTCCGCTGCCTCGCGGGCGAGGTCGAAGCCTCGCGCGTCCCGCAGCGGGTTCTCCTCCTCGAAGTCCCAGCGGGCCCGGCGGGCCCGGTGCATCGCCGCCGCGTAGGCGTTGACGATCTGGGACGAGGTGAGCATGGCATTGGCGTTGGGGTGACCGGGGACGGAGATCCCGTACTCCGTCTCGATGCCCATTACTCGCCGTACGGTCATGCGGCCCTCCTTGCCCGGCGGCGCCCTCGGTCGTGGGCGCCGCTCACGTGGCGCTCCGGTGCGTGTGCGGTGCCCGTCCCCGCACTGCGCGACTCGGCGGTACGGAAGAGCCTAGAACGCCTTTGCGCTGGTGGGGAGATCATTTGCGTCATTGCCTTGCTCCAGCCGTGGCCCCGAAAAACAGTCGGCTGCGGGTACCCACTGAGGGCACCCGCAGCCGCCCTGCCTTTTACAGGTACTGACCGGTGTTCGCCACCGTGTCGATGGAGCGTCCGGTGTCCGCGCCCTGCTTTCCGGTGACCAGCGTACGGATGTAGACGATCCGCTCGCCCTTCTTTCCGGAGATGCGGGCCCAGTCGTCCGGGTTGGTGGTGTTGGGCAGGTCCTCGTTCTCCTTGAACTCGTCCACGCATGCCTGGAGGAGGTGGGAGACGCGAAGGCCCTTCTGGTTCTTCTCCAGGAAGTCCTTGATCGCCATCTTCTTGGCGCGTCCGACGATGTTCTCGATCATGGCGCCGGAATTGAAGTCCTTGAAATAGAGGACTTCCTTGTCGCCGTTGGCGTAGGTGACTTCCAGGAAGCGGTTCTCCTCGGATTCGGCGTACATCTGTTCCACCGCCGTCTGGATCATGCTCTGGACGGTGGCCGCCTTGTCCTTGTCGTGCTCCCTGAGGTCGTCCTCGTGGAGCGGGAGGCGCTCGGTGAGGTACTTGCCGAAGATGTCCTTGGCCGCTTCGGCGTCCGGACGTTCGATCTTGATCTTCACGTCGAGCCGGCCGGGCCGCAGGATGGCGGGGTCGATCATGTCCTCGCGGTTGGAGGCGCCGATCACGACCACGTTCTGCAGGCCCTCCACGCCGTCGATCTCGGCGAGCAGCTGCGGGACGATGGTGTTCTCCACGTCCGAGCTGACACCTGAGCCGCGGGTGCGGAAGAGGGACTCCATCTCGTCGAAGAAGACGATGACGGGGGTGCCCTCGCTGGCCTTCTCCCGTGCACGCTGGAAGACGAGGCGGATCTGCCGCTCGGTCTCACCGACGTACTTGTTGAGGAGCTCGGGGCCCTTGATGTTGAGGAAGAAGCTCTTGCCGGCGGCCTGGCCGGTCACCTCGGCGACCTTCTTCGCCAGAGAATTGGCGACGGCCTTGGCGATGAGCGTCTTTCCGCATCCGGGGGGCCCGTAGAGCAGGACGCCCTTGGGCGGACGCAGCTCGTGCTCCCGGAACAGGTCGGGGTAGAGATAAGGGAGCTCGACCGCGTCGCGGATGGCCTCGATCTGTCCGCCGAGGCCGCCGATCTGCTCGTAGCCGATGTCGGGGACCTCTTCGAGGACGAGTTCCTCGACCTCGCTCTTGGGCACGACCTCGTAGACGTATCCGGAGCGGGGTTCGAGCAGGAGGGCGTCGCCGGGCCGGATGGTGACGCCCCGCAGTGGCTCGGCGAGCCGGACCACGCGTTCCTCGTCGGTGTGCCCGAGCACGAGGGCGCGCTCGCCGTCCTCGAGGATCTCCTTGAGGGTGACGATGTCGCCGACGCTCTCGTACTCCATGGCCTCGACCACGTTGAGGGCTTCGTTGAGCATCACTTCCTGGCCACGCCGGAGCTCGTCGAGCTCGACGCTCGGGCTGACGTTCACCCGGAGCTTACGGCCGCCGGTGAAGATGTCGGCGGTGCCGTCCTCGTTGGCCTGCAGGAAGACGCCGAAGCCGGCCGGTGGCTGCGCCAGCCGGTCGACCTCCTCCTTGAGGGCCACGATCTGGTCGCGGGCCTCGCGGAGCGTGCTGGCGAGTCGCTCGTTCTGGGCGGACACGCCGGCCAGGTTGGTCTGCAGCTCGACGATCCGCTCTTCGAGAATTCTCGTGTGCCGCGGAGAGTCGGCGAGCTTGCGTCGCAGGACGGCGATCTCCTGCTCAAGATAGGCCACCTGCCCGGCCGGGTCCTCGGACCCGCGTCCCGGGCGGATGCCGCGGTTCATGTCGTCGTCATTGGCTGCCACGGTCCTCACCTCCTCCAAGGGGAGCTGGACGCTTCCAGACCCTACCTGGGTGGGTGTCGATTGAAACCCCTAGATCACAAAGACTGTCGGGGTGTGTCCGATCTTCACCCTTGCGCTCTCCCTCACGCCAGGGGAATACCCATCGAACGTGACGGGAACCCCGGCGGGGGTAGGGTCGAAGCGTTCAACACCCGTCAGAGCTGGCCGGATTCCCGACCGGTTCGACGCAGGAAACGGCAGGAAGCAATGAGTGTGCAGCAGGAGGCCGGAGTCGACGGCGAGGCCCTCGAGGTCTGGATCGACCAGGACCTGTGTACCGGCGACGGCATCTGCGCGCAGTACGCGCCCGAGGTGTTCGAGCTGGACATCGACGGTCTGGCCTACGTCAAGGGCGCGGACGACGAGCTCCTGCAGGCCAGGGGCGCGACAACGCCCGTGCCCCTGCCGCTCCTGACGGACGTGGTCGACTCGGCGAAGGAGTGTCCGGGCGAGTGCATCCATGTACGTCGCGTTTCGGACAGGACCGAGATCTACGGTCCGGACGCAGAGTGACCGAACTGTGATGTGAACGGGACGCACAGTGACCGATGTGTGCCGGGACACACCCCTCGCCGGGTCGTCGTTCAGACGGTTCGGGCCTGGGACGGCGTGTCGCGGACGAACGCGCCGTTCTTCCACTGCCACTTCACGTCGTCGGTGACGTCCGGGCAGCAACTGGGCACGTCGGCCGACGAGTAGCCGAGGAGCGTGGCGAGGACGGCGCCGCCGCGCACCGCGAAGTCGGTGACGTTCCGGCGTTCCCCAGGGTCCACCAGGGTGGCCACCACACGGGACTTGCCGCTGCCGGTGTCCCGGGTGATGACGTAGACACCGTCGGGCGGGGTGCCCATGGGCGCGTCGCAGTGCACGACGGCCACCGTCTCGGGCCGGCCGTCGCCGTCGAGGTCGCCGGACGCCTTCTTCTTCACCACGGCCTCGACCGGACCGCATTCCAGGGGGAACGCGACGGCCGCCGGGTCGGGCGGCGCGCCGTGCGCCGGGGCGGTCCTCGTTCCGGGCCCGGCGGCCTGGGCCGCTGTCGCGGCGTCCGGCTGCAGGACCGAGGAGAGGGCCACGACTCCGGCGAGAGCGGTGGCGGTGGCGACCCAGTGGATGGGCCGGGTGTGCGTGTGCGACAGGTCCGGAACGGCGGGGTGCTGCACGAGGAGTGTCTCCTGTGAGGGCTGTGCCGGTGGGGGTGGCCAGCATCGTGCCACACGTCACAGTGCGGGGGAACGGCGGGGTGGGTACTCGTCCTGGCTCCGCGCCGGGCCGCGGCCCCGGACCACGGCCCCGATCATGGTCCCGGGTCACGGTTCCGGGTCACGGTTCCGGCCGGTGATCCGTCAACGCGGCGGCGCCGTGGTGGAGTTCCCCAGGATGCCCGGGAACTCCACCACGGCGCCTGTGCGTTGCGGGCGGTACGAACAGCCTCAGCGGCCGGCGCCTCCGCCGGCGTTGGGGCCGTCGTAGTCCTCGCCGTAGGCGCCCTTGGCGGGGCGGCGGCGGCGCATGGGCGGCTCGACGCCGTCGGCGAGACGGCGGGCGGTGAGCAGGAAGCCGGTGTGGCCGATCATCCGGTGGTCCGGGCGGACGGCCAGGCCCTCGACGTGCCAGTTGCGGATCATCGTCTCCCAGGAGGTCGGCTCGTTGAAGCAGCCGATCTCACGGATGGACTCGACGGTCCGCGCGAGCTGGGTGGTGGTCGCGACGTAGCAGCACAGGATGCCGCCGGGCACGAGCGCCTTGGAGACGGCCTCCAGGCACTCCCAGGGGGCGAGCATGTCGAGGATGACCCGGTCGACGTCGGTGTCGGACAGGTTGTCCTGGAGGTCGCCGACGGTGAGCTGCCAGGCGGGGTGCGGGCCGCCGAAGTAGCGCTCCACGTTCTGGCGGGCGATCTCCGCGAAGTCCTCGCGGCGCTCGTAGGAGTGCAGCATCCCCTGGTCGCCGATGGCGCGGAGCAGGAAGCTGCTGAGCGAGCCGGAGCCGACGCCGGCCTCGACGACGCGCGCGCCGGGGAAGATGTCGGCGAAGGCGAGGATCTGCCCCGCGTCCTTCGGGTAGACGACGGCTGCCCCGCGGGGCATGGACAGGACGTAGTCGGGGAGCAGGGGGCGCAGCGCGAGGTAGGCGACGTTACCGGTGGTGCGGACAACGCTGCCCTCGGGAGCACCGATCAGTTCGTCGTGCGGGAAGGAACCCTTGTGGGTGTGGAAGTTCTTCCCGGCCTCGAGCGTGAACGTGTAGTGGCGGCCCTTGGGGTCGGTCAGCTGAACCTGGTCCCCGACCTTGAAGGGCCCGCGCCTGCGGGCGGCACCGGTCGGTTCGGACATGTGACCAGCCTACCGGTTCCCCGCCGGGCGCTTTACCGGCGGCGTGAGGGGGCGGCGGTGCGGGCCGTGTGCGGTCGCCGGCGCGGTCCCCCGCGCCCGTCCGGGGCGCGGTCAGCTGGGCCGGGCCATGGCTTTGACGAAGGCGCGCTCGACGTCGGCCGCGGACAGGACGCCGTAGATCTCGCCGGTCTCCTCGACCACCAGGTACTCGGTGGCCGGGGCCGCCCGCAGCGCGTCGAGGAGTTCCTCGCCCGACAGCTCGGCCGAGACGCGCATGCCGTCGGTGAGGTCCTGCGCGAGCCCGCTGACCGGGACCCAGGGGCGGCGGTGCTCGGGTACGCCGACGATGGCGGCCTCGCGGACCAGGGAGACCGGCCTGCCCTCGGTGTCGACGACGACCAGGGCGCGGGCTCCGGAGGCGTTGGCGCGGCGCAGGGCCTCGGAGAGCGGGGTGTCGGGGGGGACGGGGACCGCGCGCCGGGTGAGGGCGCGGGCGCGCAGCTCGGGCAGGTGCTCGCGCAGGCGGGCCATGCGCAGGCTGTTGCCGGCGCCGGTCCAGATGATCGCGGCCAGGATGGCGGCGAGCAGGGCGTCCATCACGGTGTCCATGCCGACGTTGTCCACGGCCTCGGAGCCGAGCGCTCCGGACTGGGTGAGCCACGGCAGTCCGATCAGGACCGAGACGGCGAGCGCCCGGCCGATCCAGGCGGCGGCGACCGTGCCGCTCATGGGCTTGCCGGTGATCTTCCAGACGACGGCGCGGAGCATCCGGCCGCCGTCCAGGGGGAGGCCGGGGAGGAGGTTGAAGACGGCCACGATGAGGTTGGAGATCATCAGGCCGGCCAGCAGGACGCCGGGGACGGTGCCCGGCTCGACGGGGAGCAGGGCGAGGTAGAAGACGCCGGCGAGGACGAGGGAGAGCAGTGGGCCGACGAAGGCCAGCACGAACTCGCGGCCGGGGGTCTCGGCCTCCTTCTCGATCTCGGAGACGCCCCCGAAGAACTGGAGCTGGATGCGGCGGACCGGGAGCTTGAAGCGGAGGGCGGCGACGGTGTGGGCCAGTTCGTGGACGAGGACGGAGGCGTAGAAGGCGACCGCGAAGAAGAGGGAGACCAGGTAGCGCGCGGCGCCGAGCTCGGGCAGGACCCGGTCGAGCTGGCCGCCGAACACCCAGGTGATCAGGGCGGCCACGAGGAACCAGCTGGGCGCGACGTACACGGGCACGCCGAAGGGCCGCCCCATCAGCAGTCCGCCCCCGGGCTCAGGGGGGCGCCGGGGCGGCCGCCCCGGGCTGCCGCCGGTGCGGGCCCCGGTCCGGGCGTGGCCGTGGTGACCGGGCGGCGGGGGCTGCGGTGCGGGCTCGTGCGGGGTGCCCTTCCCCGTCCCGTCCCCCGACTCGTCGCGCGCGGCGGCGTCCTCGGCGGGGAGCCGCTCCCGGGGCTCCGCCCCCGAGGGGTCCGCTTGCCCCCCGCTGTCCTCGCTCACCGTCGGTGACCGCCCCGCGGGGCCTTCCTCCGTGCTCCGGGGCTGTCCCGCGGGTTGTTCCCCGGGCGTGTCGGCAGCCGTGGGCTCCGGGTGTCCGGGGTCCGGGGGCGGGGATCCCGCGTGGGGATCGGCCGACTCGTCGTTGCCGGACCGCGGGTGCCCGCTCCCGCCGCTCACGTCCACGGTGTCCCCTCGTTCGAAGCGTTTCCCGCGCCTGTCGTGCGGGAGGGTCTGATGTCGATGGTATGCGGCCGTCGCGGCCCGTTCCGCCCCGGCACCCTGTGCTTCCCCGTCCGTCGCACGGGCCACGGCCGCGACCGGGTCACTGTCAGTGGCGGGCCGTAAGGTCTGTGGGCATGGAGACGAGCATCGAGGGCGCCGCGGAGGACGCCGGCGGCCGCGCCCCGGCGCCGGCGGCCGCGGCGGAGGCAGCAGGAGCGGCCGGGGACGCGCCGGGCACCACCGGCTCACCGCCGCCCGTGCCCGCCGCCGTGGCCCCCGCCTCGCTGTCGCCGTCACGGGCCGGCGACTTCATGCGGTGCCCGCTGCTGTACCGGTTCCGGGTGATCGACCGGCTGCCGGAGAAGCCCAGCGAGGCGGCGACCAGGGGCACCTTGGTGCACGCGGTGCTCGAGCGGCTCTTCGACGCGCCGGCGGCCGAGCGCACGCCGCCGCGGGCCAAGGCGCTGCTCCCCGGGCAGTGGGACCGGCTGCGGGAGACCAGGCCCGAGCTCGGGGAGCTGTTCGCGGACGACCCGGAGGGCGAGCGGATGGCGCAGTGGCTCGCCGAGGCGGAGCGGCTCGTCGAGCGGTGGTTCACCCTGGAGGACCCGAGCCGGCTGGAGCCCGCCGAGCGGGAACTGTTCGTCGAGGCCGAGCTGGACTCCGGGCTGCGGCTGCGCGGCATCATCGACCGGGTCGACGTGGCCCCCACCGGCGAGGTGCGGATCGTCGACTACAAGACGGGCAAGGCGCCCCGGCCGCAGTACGCCGAGGACGCGTTGTTCCAGATGAAGTTCTACGCGCTGGTGGTGTGGCGGCTGAAGAAGGTCGTCCCGCGGCGCCTTCAGCTCGTCTACCTCGGCAGCGGTGACGTGCTCACGTACGACCCGGTCCTCGCCGACCTGGAGCGGGTCGAGCGCAAGCTGCTGGCCCTGTGGGAGGCCATCCGGCTGGCGACCGAGACCGGTGACTGGCGGCCGCGTCCCAGCAAGCTGTGCGGCTGGTGCGACCACCAGGCGCGCTGCCCGGAGTTCGGCGGCACTCCCCCGCCCTACCCGCTGCCGGTGAGGGCGGCCGGACCGGGCACCACCGAGCAGGGCAGAATGGGGCCGGACTAGCGAAGGAGACTTACGTGGCCATCCGTGTCCTACTGGTCGACGACCAGCCGCTGCTGCGCACGGGCTTCCGGATGATCCTGGAGGCGGAGCAGGACCTCGCGGTCGTCGGCGAGGCCGGAGACGGCCTCCAGGCCCTCGACCAGGTGCGGGCGTTGCAGCCCGACGTGGTGCTGATGGACATCCGCATGCCGCGGATGGACGGCGTGGAGGCGACCCGGCAGATCACCGGCCCGGAGCGGGACGGTCCGGCCAAGGTGCTGGTGCTGACCACCTTCGACCTCGACGAGTACGTGGTGGAGGCGCTGAAGGCGGGTGCCAGCGGGTTCCTGCTGAAGGACGCCCCGGCCAACGAACTGGTGCAGGCGATCCGCGTGGTGGCGAACGGCGAGGCGATGCTCGCGCCGAGCATCACCAGGCGGCTGCTCGACAAGTACGCCACCCACCTGCCCTCCGGTGACGAGCCGGTGCCGGACACGCTGCACACGCTGACCGACCGCGAGGTGGAGGTCCTGAAGCTGGTGGCGCGTGGTCTGTCCAACGCGGAGATCGCCGCCGACCTGTTCGTCAGCGAGACCACCGTCAAGACGCACGTCGGGCACGTGCTGACCAAGCTCGGGCTGCGCGACCGGGTGCAGGCCGCGGTGTACGCGTACGAGAGCGGACTGGTGCGCCCCGGCGCGCAGTAGGCCCCGGTCCGTCCGCCACCGCGACACGAAGGGCGCCCTCTTCCCGGGAAGAGGGCGCCCTTCGTGTCGTACGGCGGTCGGCCGCCGGGTGCGTCAGCCGCTCACACCGCGGGCCAGCTCCCACAGCTGCAGCGAGGAGGCGGAGTTGAGGGCGTAGGCGATGCCGGTGACGTCGTCGCGGGAGGCGACGTACTGCTTGCCCTGCCACAGGGGGATCAGCGGGACGTCGTCGGCGATGATGTCCTGCATCCGGGTCAGGCTGTCGACGGCGGACAGGCGGTCGGCCTCACGCCGGGACTTCGGGATCAGGTTGTTGATGATCTCGGCGTTCGTGTACGGCGAGTTGAGGGCGTTGTCCTTGTCGAGGAACGGTGCCAGGAAGCTGTCGGCGTCCGGGAAGTCCGGGAACCAGCCCATGCCGAAGACGTCGTACTCGCCCTTCAGTTCGGCCGGGTTGAACACCTTCCAGGGGGTGCCCTCGATGTCGACGTCGAACAGCCCGCTGTCGTTCAGCTGCTTCTGCAGCTGTTCGAACTCCTGCTTGGTCGCGGCACCGTAGTGGTCGGTGGTGTAGTGCATCGTCAGCTTCACCGGCGTGCTGATGTCCGCGGACTCCAGCAGCGCCTTGGCCTTGCTCACGCTCGGCTCGCCGTACCTGTTGAAGAACGAGTTGGAGTGGCCGGTGATGCTGGCCGGAACCATCGAGTACAGCGGCTCGGCCTGGGAGCCGTAGACCGCGGAGACGAGCTCGCTGCGGTTGACGAGCTGGGCCATCGCCTTGCGGACGGCCTTGTCCTTCACGGTCGGGGCGTCGGTGTTGAAGCCCAGGTAGCGGATCTCGAGACCGGCCACCTCGACGATGTCGACGTCGCCGCCCGTCTCGTTGGTGAGCTTCCGGACCTGGTCCGGCGTCATCGCGCGGGTCATCAGGTCGATGTCGCCCTTCTCCAGCGCGGCGCCCATGGTCTCGGCGTCGGCGAAGGAGACTATCTCGGCCTTGTCGTTGTTCACCTTGAGACTCCCCTTGTAACGGGGGTTCTTGGTGAACACGGCCTTGGCCAGTTCGCCGTCCTTGACCTCGGGCTTCATGGTGTACGGGCCGGAGCCGTCCACCTCGAAGCCGTCGCGCAGGCTGCCCTTCTCGTAGTCGTCCGGGTTGACGATGCCGGCGACCGGGGTCGACAGCTTGAACGGGAAGGTGGCGTCGGCGCTGTTGAGGTGGAAGATGACCTCGCGGTCGCCCTGGGTCTCCACGGTGTCGACGGTGGACAGCAGCGAGAACACGCCGGTGGCGGCCTTGAGGGAGAGCGCGCGTTCGATCGAGTACTTCACGTCGGCCGCGGTGACCGGGTCGCCGTTGGCGAACGTGAGGCCGTCACGCAGGGTGCAGGCGTAGCGCTCGTTGCCGGTGTCGGTGAATCCGCACTTCTCCGCCGCCTCGGGGACGGGTTCGCCGTCGCCGCGCGGCTGGACCATCAGGGTCTGCACGGTCTGACGCAGGATGTTCCAGGCGCCGACGTCGTAGGCGTACGCCGGGTCGAGGGGCGCGGGAGCCTCCTTCGAGGCGGTGAACCGGTCCGTGGTGCCGACGACGACCGCGTCCCCGCCGCCGCTGCCGCCGTCGGACCCGCCGCAGGCGACGAGTACCGGGGCGAGCAGGCCGACGACGGCCGGCAGCACCAAAGTCTTGCGGTTCATGCTCGAGTTTCTCCAGAGCTGTCGGGTCCGTGCATGCGGCATACAGGGGTGTCGCAGGCCGATCACGGGGTAGTGGCTGAGGTTCTCGCGACGAGATTAGTCCGCGCCCGCAGGGGGGCCCGCAGCCCCCGGAGTTGAGTGCTCATCACAGAGCGAAACCGGGCGTGGACACACCGAAAACCCGACAGTGGAAGGATTAGTGCAGCGCTTCACCAATCGGGACACATGGGCGCGCCGACAACGTTCTCCCGGCATGCTTCAGCACAGCCGCACCCGCCTGTCGACCCCTGTCGAGGTGGCGAACGTCACAGGTGGGCGGGTTCGGCGGCTGCCGGGATCCGGTCGTCGCGGCGGCCGCTTCCCGCCCGGTGTGCGGCTCCCGGCCCCGGCCGGGGGGACACTCCGGCACGTCGTCCCGGGTGACGGCTCCGCACGCTGCGCGGGGGGCTCAGCCCACGTACGTGATCAGGCCGCGCAGGAAGGCCAGGTCGACCTCTTCCAGCGACCGCACCACGGTGCGCCGGGCGGCCGGGGTGATGGGGGCGACCGAGGGGACGGCCACGACGTGGCAGCCGGCGGCCTCCGCGGCGGCGACTCCGGTCGCGGTGTCCTCGACGACGGCGCACCGGGCCGGGTCCACGCCGAGTCCGGCGGCGGCGGCCAGGTAGGGGTCGGGGTGGGGCTTGGTGCGCGGCACCTCGTCGCCGGCGACGGTGAGCGCGAAGTGGTCACGGCCGAGCGAGGCCAGGACGCGGTCGATGATGCGCCGGTGCGAGGCGGAGACCAGGGCGGCCGGGACCTCGTGCTCGGACAGCTCCGCGAGCAGCCGGGCCGCGCCCGGCATGAGCGGCAGGGTGCGTCCGATGCGCTCCTCGAAGCCGTCGTTGAGCAGCACGCTGAGTTCGGCGAGCGAGATGTCGGCACCGGTGGCCTCGATGAGGAAGCCCGCACTGCGGGTCATGGGACCGCCGACCACCACGTGGCGCCAGGAGTCGTCGAGGGGGTGGCCGAGGGAGGCGAAGACCTCCTTCTCGACGTCCCACCAGAAACCCTCGGTGTCCACCAGGGTGCCGTCCATGTCGAGGAGCACCGCCTGCAGGGCGGAGCCTTCGGCCGTACGGGTTCCGAGCGCGGGGACCGTACTGGTCATCCACGTACCTCCTTGAGGGACGATCAGGCCGGTTCCCACGAAGGGAACCGGCCTGCAGTGGACCGACCAGTGTACGTCGCACGGGATCAGAACGCCTGGTGTGGCGCTCGAAGCGGTTCGGGCGGGGTCCGTACCGGCCTCAGCGGGCGTTGAAGTACTTGGCCTCCGGGTGGTGGATGACGATGGCGTCGGTGGACTGCTCGGGGTGGAGCTGGAACTCCTCCGACAGGTGGACGCCGATGCGCTCCGGCCGGAGCAGGTCGGCGATCTTGGCGCGGTCCTCCAGGTCGGGGCAGGCCCCGTAACCGAGGGAGAAGCGGGCGCCCCGGTACTTCAGGGCGAACATGTCCTCCATCTCGGCCGGGTCCTCGCCCGCGAAGCCGAGTTCGGAGCGCACGCGCGCGTGCCAGTACTCGGCGAGGGCCTCGGCGAGCTGGACGGACAGGCCGTGCAGCTCCAGGTAGTCGCGGTAGGCGTTGGCCTGGAACATCCGGGCCGTCTCCTCGCCGATGCGGGAGCCGACGGTGACGACCTGGAAGCCGACGACGTCGGTCTCGCCGGACTCCTCCGGACGGAAGAAGTCGGCCAGGCACAGGCCCCGGCCGCGCCGCTGGCGGGGGAAGGTGAAGCGGGTGCGCTCGTTGCCGGCCTCGTCCAGGACGATCAGGTCGTCGTCCTTGGAGACGCACGGGAAGTAGCCGTAGACCACGGCCGCCTCCAGCAGGTTCTCCGTCTGGAGCCGGTCCAGCAGACCGCGCAGCCGGGGCCGGCCCTCGGTCTCGACGAGCTCCTCGTACGAGGGTCCCTCGCCGGTGCGGGCCTGCTTCAGCCCCCACTGGCCCTTGAAGAGGGCGCCCTCGTCGAGCCAGGAGGCGTACTCCTTGAGCTGGATGCCCTTGACGACGCGGGTGCCCTGGAAGGGCGGGGTGGGGACGGGGTTGTCGGTGGCGACGTCGGAGCGGACGTGGCCCTCCTCGGGCCGCTCCTCGATCTCGACGGCGGCGGCCCGCACGCGGCGCTGCCGCAGCTCGGGCAGCTTGGCGCCGGGCACGCCCCGCTTGATGCCGATCAGGGCGTCCATCAGGCGCAGGCCCTCGAAGGCGTCGCGGGCGTAGCGGACCTCGCCGTCGTAGATCTCGTGCAGGTCCTGCTCGACGTACGCCCTGGTGAGGGCGGCGCCGCCGAGGATGACGGGATAGTCGGCGGCCAGACCCCGCTGGTTGAGCTCCTCCAGGTTCTCCTTCATGATCACCGTGGACTTGACCAGGAGCCCGGACATGCCGATGACGTCGGCCTTGTGCTCGTCGGCGGCCTCCAGGATCGCGGAGACCGGCTGCTTGATGCCGAGGTTGACGACGGTGTAGCCGTTGTTGGACAGGATGATGTCGACGAGGTTCTTGCCGATGTCGTGGACGTCGCCGCGCACGGTGGCCAGCACGATCGTGCCCTTGCCCTCGTCGTCGGTCTTCTCCATGTGCGGCTCCAGGTGGGCCACCGCGGTCTTCATGACCTCGGCGGACTGGAGGACGAACGGCAGCTGCATCTGGCCGGAGCCGAAGAGCTCGCCGACGACCTTCATGCCGTCCAGGAGGGTCTCGTTGACGATGTCGAGGGCCGGGCGCTCCTTCAGGGCGTCGTCCAGGTCCTGTTCGAGGCCGTTCTTCTCACCGTCGATGATGCGGCGCTTGAGGCGCTCCTCCAGCGGGAGGGCGGCCAGTTCCTCGGCCTTGGACGCCTTCAGCGACTTGGCGGTGGCGCCCTCGAAGAGCTGCATCAGCTTCTGCAGCGGGTCGTAGCCCTCGCGTCGGCGGTCGTAGATCAGGTCGAGGGCGGTGGTGACCTGCTCCTCGTCGAAGCGGGCGATCGGCAGGATCTTGGAGGCGTGCACGATCGCCGAGTCCAGGCCCGCCTTGACGCACTCGTCCAGGAAGACGGAGTTGAGCAGGATGCGTGCGGCCGGGTTGAGACCGAAGGAGATGTTGGACAGGCCGAGCGTGGTCTGCACGTCCGGGTGCCGCTTCTTCAGCTCGCGGATGCCCTCGATGGTGGCCACACCGTCCTTGCGGGACTCCTCCTGGCCGGTACAGATGGTGAAGGTGAGGCAGTCGACGAGGATGTCCGACTCGTGGATGCCCCAGTTCGTCGTCAGGTCCTCGATCAGCCGCTCGGCGATCTCGACCTTCTTCTCGGCGGTGCGGGCCTGGCCCTCCTCGTCGATGGTCAGCGCGATGAGCGCGGCGCCGTGCTCCCGGGCCAGCCGCGCGACCTTGGCGAAGCGGGAATCGGGTCCGGCGCCGTCCTCGTAGTTCACCGAGTTGATCACCGCGCGGCCGCCGAGCTTCTCCAGCCCGGCCCGCAGGACGTCGACCTCGGTGGAGTCCAGCACGATCGGCAGCGTCGAGGCGGTCGCGAACCGTCCGGCCAGCTCCTCCATGTCGGCGACGCCGTCCCGGCCGACGTAGTCCACGCACAGGTCGAGCATGTGCGCGCCCTCGCGGATCTGGTCGCGGGCCATCTCCACGCAGTCGTCCCAGCGGCCGGCCAGCATGGCCTCGCGGAACTTCTTCGAGCCGTTGGCGTTGGTGCGCTCGCCGATGGCCAGGTAGGAGGTGTCCTGGCGGAAGGGCACGGTCTGGTAGAGGGAGGCGGCGCCGGGCTCGGGGCGCGGGTCGCGCTCGGCCGGGGCGAGGCCGCGGACGCGCTCGACGACCTGCCGCAGGTGCTCGGGGGTGGTGCCGCAGCAGCCGCCGACCAGGGACAGGCCGTACTCGCGGACGAAGGTCTCCTGCGCGTCGGCCAGCTCGGGGGCGCTCAGCGGGTAGTGGGCGCCGTCCTTGCCGAGGACGGGCAGGCCGGCGTTGGGCATGCAGGACAGCGGGATGCGGGAGTGCCGGGCCAGGTAGCGCAGGTGCTCGCTCATCTCGGCCGGGCCGGTGGCGCAGTTCAGGCCGATCATGTCGATGCCGAGCGGCTCCAGCGCGGTGAGCGCGGCGCCGATCTCCGAGCCGAGGAGCATGGTGCCGGTGGTCTCGACGGTCACCGACACGATCACGGGCAGGTCGAGGCCCAGGGCGTCCAGCGCGCGCCGGGCGCCGAGCACGGAGGCCTTGGTCTGCAGCAGGTCCTGGGTGGTCTCCACCAGCAGGGCGTCGGCGCCGCCGGCGACCAGGCCCTCGGCGTTGCGCTGGTAGGCGTCGCGCAGGGTGGTGTACGGGGCGTGGCCGAGGGTGGGGAGCTTGGTGCCGGGTCCCATGGAGCCCAGCACCCAGCGCTGCCGGCCGTCGCGGGCGGCGAACTCGTCGGCGACCTCGCGGGCGACCCGGGCGCCGGCCTCGGACAGCTCGTGGACGCGCTCGGGGATGTCGTACTCGCCGAGGGCGGAGTGGTTCGCGCCGAAGGTGTTGGTCTCCACGCAGTCGACGCCGGCGGCGAAGTACTCCTCGTGCACCGAGCGGACGATGTCGGGCCGGGTCAGGTTCAGGACCTCGTTGCACCCTTCCAGCTGCTGGAAGTCGTCGAGCGAGGGGTTCTGCGCCTGGAGCATGGTGCCCATCGCCCCGTCGGCGACCACCACACGGGTGGCGAGCGCCTCGCGGAGGGCGGACACGCGGGTCCGGGTGTCGGCGGACGGGGTGGACGGCGACGAGGCCATGAAGGGGCTCCCTAGGATGCGACGGCTGTCGGCTTTGCGTTTCCCGGTGCCCTCGTCGAGGACGTCCCCGGAGAGAACGCACGCCGCCAGGGTAGCCGGGAGTCGGGACCGGCGGCCCGGGCGTCCACGAGACGGACGGGGACGGAGGGCCGGATGCCCTCCCCCAGGGGGTGACGCCGGCGTCCGAAGGGGCGAACCCCGTGACCCCGTCCGCCGCCGGGACCGGCGGGGCGGAGGGGCGCCCTGGGTCCCTGCGGGACGCGGTCCGAGTGCAACAGTTGCCCGCCGACCATTAGCGGGAGGTCGGCATGGACCGGTAGTGTTCGGCATTGCCGAACGACGTCAGCGACGCCGAGGTCGGCAGTCGAAGGGGACGGAGGCAGTACGTCGATGGCACGGAACATCCAGTCGCTCGAGCGGGCGGCCGCGATGCTGCGCCTGCTCGCGGGCGGCGAGCGGCGGCTCGGCCTGTCGGACATCGCCTCGTCGCTGGGCCTGGCCAAGGGCACCGCCCACGGCATCCTGCGCACCCTCCAGCAGGAGGGCTTCGTGGAGCAGGACGAGACCTCGGGGCGCTACCAGCTGGGCGCCGAGCTGCTGCGCCTGGGCACGACCTACCTCGACGTGCACGAGCTGCGGGCGCGCGCCCTGGTATGGACGGACGACCTCGCCCGCTCCAGCGGCGAGAGCGTCCACCTCGGCGTCCTGCACCAGCAGGGCGTGCTGATCGTCCACCACGTCTTCCGGCCCGACGACAGCCGGCAGGTCCTGGAGATCGGGGCCATGCAGCCGCTGCACTCCACCGCCCTGGGCAAGGTCCTGTCGGCGTACGACCCGGTCGCGCACAGCGAGGCACTGGAGGCCGAGCGCAAGGCGTTCACCGACCGGACCGTCTGCGAGCCGGACGGGTTCGAGCACGTCCTCGACATCACGCGCGCGCGTGGCTACGCGGCCGACGTGGAGGAGACCTGGGAGGGCGTCGCGTCCATCGCCGCCCCCATCCACGACCGGCGCCGCATGCCGGTCGGCGCGGTCGGCATCACCGGCGCCGTGGAGCGGCTGTGCCGGTCCGACGAAGAGGGAGCGCTGCGGCCGGAGCTGATCGCGGCGGTGCGGGACTGCGCCCGTGCGGTGTCGCGGGACCTGGGCGCCGGGCGGTTCTGAGGCACGGAGGCGCGGGAACGCGAAGACGCGAAGACGCGGACGGGGCCGGGACGCCGGGTGGCGTTCCGGCCCTCGCTCTACCCTGAAACGGACATTCACCCCTGCGGTCCGCCGGTCCTCCCGCGCGGAGACCGATAACCCGTGGCGATCAATAACGATCGTGCTTTCGATAACGGAACTCTTGACGCACGCGTGACGCCGAAGCGAGACTCCCGTCCATCGGTCGGCATTGTCGAACACCTACCGGCAATACGCGTTAGAGTGTGACAACGCCAAGGGCCGCCATCGCTCTCACACCGAGGGCGCCGGAACACCCGGAGGGACCCGGGGTTCGGCTTCCCCTGGACGAAGGACAAAGGAGTCGCGGGTGTCCAGCTCCGACATCTTCATCGGCGAGACCATCGGTACCGCCATACTCATCCTGCTCGGCGGCGGCGTCTGCGCCGCCGTGACGCTCAAGGCGTCCAAGGCGCGCAACGCCGGCTGGCTCGCCATCACCTTCGGGTGGGGCTTCGCCGTCATGACGGCGGCGTACATCTCCGGTCCGCTGTCCGGCGCGCACCTCAACCCGGCCGTGACGGTCGGCATCGCGATCAAGGACGGCGACTGGAGCAACGTCCCGACCTACTTCGCGGGTCAGCTCCTCGGCGCCATGATCGGCGCGGTCCTGGTCTGGGTCGCCTACTACGGCCAGTTCCAGGCCCACCTCACCGACCGTGAGATCGTCGGCGGCCCGGGCACGCAGGACACGGCGGCCAAGGCCGTCGAGGCGCAGGAGACCGGGGCCGGACCCGTGCTGGGCGTCTTCTCGACCGGTCCCGAGATCCGCAACACGGTGCAGAACCTCGCCACGGAGATCATCGGCACCTTCGTCCTGCTGCTCGCCATCCTCACCCAGGGCCTCAACGACGAGGGCAACGGCCTCGGCACCCTGGGCGCGCTGGTCACCGCGTTCGTGGTGGTGTCCATCGGTCTGTCCCTCGGCGGCCCGACGGGCTACGCGATCAACCCGGTCCGCGACCTCGGCCCGCGCATCGTCCACGCACTGCTGCCCCTGCCCAACAAGGGCGGCTCCGACTGGGGCTACGCCTGGATCCCGGTCGTCGGCCCGCTGATCGGCGGAGCGATCGCGGGAGGTGTCTACAACGTCGCGTTCGCCTGAGCCGTCCCCCGCTCGGCAAGCACCGAACCGCAGCACACGCGCCGTACGCACCGGCCGCCACACCACGGAACCCCAGGAGCACACAGTGACCGACGCCCACACCGCAGGCCCCTTCATCGCCGCCATCGACCAGGGCACCACCTCCTCCCGCTGCATCGTCTTCGACCGCGACGGCCGCATCGTCGCCGTGGACCAGAAGGAGCACGAGCAGATCTTCCCCAAGCCGGGCTGGGTCGAGCACGACGCCACCGAGATCTGGACCAACGTCCAGGAGGTCGTCGCCGGAGCGGTCGAGAAGGCCGGCATCACCCGCGACGACATCAAGGCCATCGGCATCACCAACCAGCGCGAGACCACGCTGGTCTGGGACAAGAACACCGGTGAACCCGTCCACAACGCCATCGTCTGGCAGGACACCCGCACCGACGCCCTGTGCCGCGAGCTCGGCCGCAACGTCGGCCAGGACCGCTTCCGCCGCGAGACCGGACTCCCCCTCGCCTCCTACTTCGCCGGTCCCAAGGCCCGCTGGCTGCTCGACAACGTCGACGGCCTGCGCGAGCGCGCCGAGGCGGGCGACCTGCTCTTCGGCACCATGGACACCTGGGTCATCTGGAACCTGACCGGCGGCGTGAACGGCGGCAAGCACGTCACCGACGTCACCAACGCCTCCCGCACCCTGCTGATGAACCTGCACACCATGGAGTGGGACCCGCGCATCTGCGAGTCCATCGGCGTGCCGACGGAGATGCTCCCCGAGATCCGCTCCTCCGCCGAGGTCTACGGGGAGATCAAGGGCGGCAGGCTCGGCGACCTGCTCGGCGGCGTTCCCGTCGCCTCCGCGCTCGGCGACCAGCAGGCGGCCCTGTTCGGCCAGACCTGTTTCTCCGAGGGCGAGACCAAGTCCACGTACGGCACCGGCACCTTCATGGTGATGAACACCGGTGACAAGATCATCAACTCGTACTCGGGCCTGCTGACCACGGTCGGCTACAAGATCGGCGACCAGGACACGGTCTACGCCCTGGAGGGCTCGATCGCCGTCACCGGCTCGCTGGTGCAGTGGATGCGCGACCAGATGGGCCTGATCTCCACCGCCGCCGAGATCGAGACCCTCGCCCTGTCGGTCGAGGACAACGGCGGCGCCTACTTCGTGCCGGCCTTCTCCGGCCTGTTCGCCCCGTACTGGCGCTCCGACGCCCGTGGTGTGATCGCCGGTCTGACCCGGTACGTCACCAAGGCGCACCTCGCGCGCGCCGTCCTGGAGGCCACCGCCTGGCAGACCCGCGAGATCGCCGACGCCATGACGAAGGACTCCGGCGTCGAGCTCTCGGCCCTCAAGGTCGACGGCGGCATGACCTCCAACAACCTGCTGATGCAGACCCTCGCCGACTTCGTGGACGCCCCCGTGGTGCGCCCGATGGTCGCCGAGACCACCTGCCTCGGCGCCGCCTACGCCGCCGGTCTCGCCGTCGGCTTCTGGAACAGCACCGACGACCTGCGCGCCAACTGGCGGCGGGCCGCCGAGTGGACCCCCCGCATGGACGCGGAGACCCGCGACCGTGAGTACAAGAGCTGGCTCAAGGCCGTCGAGCGGACCATGGGCTGGATCGCCGACGAAAGCTGACGAGGAGTAAGAACCATCATGACCACTCAGCCCACCCTGCAGTCCGTGCCTGCCCTGGGGACGCACCCGGCCTCCGGCTCGAACCCGAGCCGGGCCGAGACCCGGGAGCAGCTCTCCAAGGCGTCGTACGACCTTCTCGTGATCGGCGGCGGCATCCTGGGCATCTCCACCGCCTGGCACGCCGCGCAGTCCGGCCTCAGGGTGGCCGTGGTCGACGCCGGCGACTTCGCCGGCGCCACCTCCTCCGCCTCCTCCAAGCTGCTCCACGGCGGACTGCGCTACCTGCAGACCGGCGCGGTGAAGCTGGTCGCGGAGAACCACTTCGAGCGCCGTGCGGTCTCCCGGCAGGTGGCCCCCCACCTGGCGAACCCGCTCACCTTCTACCTCCCCGTGTACAAGGGCGGGCCGCACGGCGCGGCGAAGCTCGGCGCCGGTGTCTTCGCGTACTCGGCGCTGTCCGCCTTCGGTGACGGCGTCGGCCACCTGCTCTCCCCGGCCAGGGCCGCGCAGGACGTGCCGGAGCTGCGCACCGACAACCTCAAGGCCGTGGCCGTGTACGGCGACGACCAGATGAACGACGCCCGCATGGCGCTGATGACCGTCCGCGCGGCGGTCGACTCGGGCGCGGTCGTCCTCAACCACGCCGAGGTCACCGGCCTGCGCTTCACCAAGGGCCGGGTGACCGGCGCCGAGCTGAAGGACCGGCTGACCGGCGACGAGTTCGGGGTCGACGCCCGCCTGGTGCTCAACGCGACCGGCCCCTGGGTCGACCACCTGCGCCGGATGGAGGACCCGAACGCGGCCCCGTCCATCCGGCTGTCCAAGGGCGCGCACCTGGTGCTCAAGCGCACCGCGCCCTGGAAGGCGGCGCTCGCGACCCCGATCGACAAGTACCGGATCACCTTCGCCCTCCCCTGGGAGGACATGCTGCTGCTCGGCACCACGGACGAGGAGTACGAGGGCGACCCGGGCGACGTCGCGGTCAACGACAAGGACATAGCCCAGATCCTCGACGAGGCCGCGTTCTCCATCCGCGACCAGCAGCTCGACCGGGACCTGATCACGTACTCGTTCGCGGGTCTGCGCGTGCTGCCGGGCGGCCCCGGTGACACGGCGAAGGCCAAGCGCGAGACGGTCGTCACCGAGGGCCGGGGCGGCATGCTGTCCGTCGCGGGCGGCAAGTGGACCACCTTCCGTCACATCGGCCGTACGGTGATGAAGAAGCTGGAGTCGCTGCCGGGCCACCCGCTCGGCGACGACTTCGAGCCGATCGACTCGCTGCCGAAGAAGCTGCCGCTGCCCGGCGTCGCCAACCCGCGGGCCGTGGCGCACCGGCTGCTGGTGGACGGTCCGGCGCCCGGCCCGCGCATGGCGGCGGACACCGCCAGGCACCTGGCCACCCACTACGGCTCGCTGGCCTTCGACATCGCCCGCATCGCCAACGAGAACCCCGAGCTGGCCGAGCGCGTCCACCCCGACGCCCCGGAGATCTGGGCGCAGGTCGTGTGGGCCCGGGACCACGAGTGGGCCGAGACGCAGGACGACGTGCTGCGCCGCCGGACGACGCTGACCATCCGCGGCCTGGCCACGGACGAGGTCCGCGCGAAGGTGCAGGACCTGCTCGACGAGAAGTAGGGCTGCCGGAGGGCCGTCCGGCGGCCGGACGGCCCGTACGGCGCAAGGGGCGCCCCCGCACGGAGGCGCCCCTCCCCCCTCGGTGAACCCGCCCCGCCGTGCGCCGCGTTCGCCGGCGGCGGGAGAGCCCGGGCCTTCGGTACGGGGATCGCGAACGGCTCCCGCCGGCTCACCGGCTCCTGAGGCCGGGCGAGTTGCCTCCGGCACCGGGGCCGCGTGAGCGACGGGGTGTCCGGAGGGGGTGAACGGGGCAGTGATCCGTTCACCCCCTCCGCGCGAGGGGGCTGCGGGCGTACCCTCGGCACGCCGTAAGGTTGGGGGGTACGCGAGGGCACGTCGGAAGGAGGCGCTGGGTGATCGAGCTCGAGGGGGTTCCCGAGCTGATCGACCCGGTCATGGTGGCCGCGTTCGAGGGCTGGAACGATGCCGGTGACGCCGCCTCCGCCGCGGTCGCGCACCTGGACAAGGAGTGGAAGGGCGAGGTCTTCGCGGCGCTGGACGCCGAGGACTACTACGACTTCCAGGTGAACCGCCCCACGGTGTTCATGGACGGCGGTGTCCGCAAGATCACCTGGCCGACGACCCGGCTCTCGGTGGTCCGCGTCGGCGGTGACAAGCCGCGCGATCTCGTCCTCGTCCGCGGCATCGAACCGTCCATGCGCTGGCGCTCGTTCTGCAACGAACTGCTCGGCTTCGCCCATGAGCTGGGCGTGGAGCTGGTCGTCGTGCTGGGCGCCCTGCTGGGCGACACCCCGCACACCCGCCCGGTACCGATCAGCGGCACCACGTCGGACGCCGACCTGGCCCGGCGCATGGGGCTGGAGGAGACCAAGTACGAGGGCCCCACGGGCATCGTCGGCATCCTCCAGGAGGCGTGCACGCACGCGGGCGTGCCGGCCGTGTCGCTGTGGGCGGCGGTGCCGCACTACGTGTCGCAGCCGCCCAACCCCAAGGCGACGCTGGCCCTGCTGAACCGTCTGGAGGACCTGATAGACGTGCGCATCCCGCTGGGCGAGCTGCCCGAGGACGCGCGCGCCTGGCAGGTCGGCGTGGACCAGCTGGCCGCGGAGGACAGCGAGGTCGCGGAGTACGTGCAGTCGCTGGAGGAGGCCCGGGACACCGCGGAGCTTCCGGAGGCGTCGGGCGAGGCGATCGCCCGGGAGTTCGAGCGGTACCTGCGGCGCCGGGACGGCGGCTCCGGGCCGGGCGGGCACGCCACGGCGGACGGCGGCGACGGCACGCCCGGCGCCCCCTTCCTGCGGGACAACCCCGGCGGCCGCACCCGACCGCCGAGGCCGCCGAAGCCGGGCGGGGACGACGAGGAGTCGTCGGAGGAGTGACGGGACGGGGCGTGCACGCCCCCGGCACACCTCAGATCCGGTCCACCGCCACGACGTCGTACTCGGTGTCGGGCTGCGGCGGATCGACGTCCAGGCGCGCGTTGGGCAGGTACAGCCGCTCCCCCCAGGCCGCGACCGTCGTCGGGATGCGGAAGCGCGGGTCGGTGATGCGGGTGATCGCGGTGCCCCGGGTGCCGGCCGTGTTCAGCCGGAACACGTCGATCGCGTTCTGCGCCTGCTGGACGGCGTAGAGGGTCCGGCCGAGCAGCAGCAGGCCGTCCCCGTCGGGGAGCCGGGCCGGGCCGAGGTCGACGGCGCGGGCCGTTCCGGTGCGCGGGTCGACCCGCATCAGGCCGCCGCCGTTCGCGAAGGCGTTGACCACGAGCAGCGCGCTGCCGTCGGGGGTGCGCTCGATGCCGTTGGCGGTGAAGTCCGGGCCCTGCTCCCAGTCGCCGCCCAGGGGCACCGTCTCCAGGGCACCGGGCCGGCCGTGCCGGTCGAGGCGCAGTCTGTGGAGCACCGCCGAGAAGGAGTCGGTGAACCAGGCGGCGCCCGGGGTGAGGACGACGTCGTTCACGAACGTGCCGCCGGTGGCGTACACCTTCTCCGTGCGGCCCGTCCGGACGTCGACCGTGCGGATCTCCCCGCTGTTGCCGCCGCTGACGAAGAGCCTGCCGCGCGGGTCGATGCGCATGCCCACGCTGGCGTGGCCCGCGCCGAGGCCCTCGGCCACGACCGTGCCGCGGCCCGTGGCCAGGCTCGCCCGGAAGATGTCCCCGTTCGCCATGGAACCGAAGTAGGCGAACGGCGCCGTGCCGATGGTGATGCCCTCGGGCTCGAAGCCGTCGGGCAGCGGGAACCGCCTGGGCCAGGCGGTCCGGGCGGGGACCTGCCCCGCCGCGCGGGCGGTACCGCCGAGCAGCGCCGCCCCGGACAGGGCGGCCGTGCCGGTGAGGATGCCTCGTCGTGCGAAGGAGCGATCGGTGGGTGACACTGTGCGTCCTTCCGCAAGGGGCCGGCCCCGCGGGCCGGCCGTTCGGTCAGCAGACGTCCACACCCCACCACAGGGGCGGGGGCCTCCGCAGGCGTTGGCCGCGGAAGCCCCCTTGCCTCTTTGTCCGGGCCCTACAGCGCGACGCCCAGCAGCGCGTCCACCGCGCGGGAGACGACACCGGGCGCGCCGGTGTCCGTGCCGCCGGTCTCCTGCTGGAGGGCCGCCCAGCGGTCGACGGCGTCCAGCGCGGCCGGGGAGTCCAGGTCGTTCGCGAGGGCCTCGCGGATCTCCTCGACGAGCGCCTCGGCGGGCGGGCCGTCGGGCCGGGACACGGCGGCGCGCCACCGCTCCAGCCGGGCGACGGCGTCCCGCAGCACCTGGTCCGTCCACTCCCAGTCGGAGCGGTAGTGGTGGGCGAGCAGGGTGAGCCGGACGGCGGCCGGGTCGACGCCGTCGCGGCGCAGCCGGGAGACGAAGACCAGGTTGCCCTTGGACTTCGACATCTTCTCCCCGTCGAGGGCGACCATGCCGGCGTGGACGTACGCCTTGGCCATGGGGAACTCGCCGGTGAGCACCTGGGCGTGCGAGGCGCCCATCTCGTGGTGCGGGAAGGCCAGGTCGGAGCCGCCGCCCTGGACGTCGAAGCCCATGCCGAGGTGGTCGAGGGCGATGGCCACGCACTCGATGTGCCAGCCGGGGCGTCCGCGGCCGAGGGAGCCGCCGTCCCAGCTCGGCTCGCCCTCGCGGGCCGCCATCCACAGCATCGGGTCGAGCGGGTTCTTCTTGCCCGGCCGGTCCGGGTCGCCGCCGCGCTCGGCGGACAGCAGCCGCATGGCGGCCGCGTCGAGGTGGGAGACGCCGCCGAAGTGGGGGTCGGACTCGACGGAGAAGTAGACGTCCCCCTCGAGCTCGTAGGCGGCGCCGGCGTCACGCAGCCGCTCGACGAGCGGGACGATGCCGGGTATGGCCTCCACGGCGCCTATGTAGTGCTTCGGCGGGAGCATGCGCAGCGCGGTCATGTCCTCGCGGAAGAGGGCGGTCTCCTTCTCGGCGAGGGCGGTCCAGTCGACGCCGTCCCGCTCGGCCCGCTCCAGGAGGGGGTCGTCGACGTCGGTGACGTTCTGGACGTAGTGAACCTGCCGCTTGGTGTCGAGCCACACGCGCTGCACGAGGTCGAACGCGTTGTAGGTCGCCGCGTGCCCCATGTGGGTGGCGTCGTACGGGGTGATGCCGCAGACGTAGATACGGGCGACGGGACCGGGGTCGAGGGTGACGAGGCCGCCGGTCGCGGTGTCGTGGATCCTCAGGTCGCGGCCCTGACCAGGCAGGGCGGGGACCTCGGAAGCGGGCCAGGCATGCATGTCATGAGCCTAACCGGACGGGTGTTCCGTCCACGAACCGGACCGGACCGGATGGCCGGTAAGGCGCTCTTGCGCGATACCGGCCGCTGTGCGGGTCGGTTCCTACACCGGCGGCCAGGGGATGGCCGGCCATTCCCCGCCCGGTTCCGGGTGCCTCCCGGACTCCAGGAGGGCGTCGACACGCGCGCGCGTGGCGTCCAGTTCGGCGGGGGTGATCAGCTCGCCGAGCCGGGCCGCCAGCGGTGCGCCGTCCCCCAGGGCCTCCCGGAGGGCGTCGAGCGCCGCCAGGGCCTCCGTGGTCAGCGGGTTGCCCGCCCAGCCCCACAGGAGCGTGCGCAGCTTGTTCTCGGCGTGGAACGTCACCCCGTGGTCGATGCCGTAGAGCCGCGCCCCCGCCGCGGGCAGCAGGTGGCCGCCCTTGCGGTCGGCGTTGTTGACGACGGCGTCCAGGACGGCGAGCCGGCGCAGCCGCTCGTCGTCGGCGTGCACGAGCAGCGCCGTGCGGCCCTCGCCGACCTCGGCGAACGCGACGGCCTTCCAGCCGGGGCCGGGCTCCTCGGCCTCCACCAGGGCGAGCAGTTCCGACTCCGGCACGGCGTCGATCCACAGCTGGACCATGCCCTCGCCGTACGGGCCGTCGCGCAGCACGGTGGGCGGCACGAGGCCCCAGCCGGTCGCCTCGGAGACCTCGTACGCGGCGACCTCGCGCTGGGCGAGCGTGCCGTCCGGGAAGTCCCACAGGGGGCGCTCCCCCGCCACGGGCTTGTAGATGCAGGCCGCCTCGCGACCCTCGTGAGCCACCGTGCAGTACAGCGCCGCGTTGGACGCCTCACGGATGCGGCCGCGCACGGTCAGCTCGCCCCGGGCGAGCAGCTCGGCGGTCGCCGCGTCGGTGGTCACGCTCCGCGGCGGTATCCGTTCTGGCGCGGACATACGTGTCCTTCCGGGTCGAGCGGGAGGCTGCACAGCGGGCACGGCGGCCGCCCGGCGTTGACGACGTCGAGGGCGCGCTTGGCGAAGGCCCTGGCCTGCGCGCCGGTGAGGCGGACCCGGAGCATCGGGGGGCCGTTCTCCTCGTCCTGGAGGAGCCGCTCCTCGGCCTCGGCCAGATCCTCCTCGGACTCGGCCTCGATCTCGACCAGGGCCTGCGCCTCGATGATCATGCACTGGTCCTCGCCGTCCCAGGCGAGCGCCATGGTGCCGACCCGGAACTCCTCCTCGACGGGGGTCTCCAGCGGCGCCGTGTCGGCGATCTCCGTGGGGGCCACGGCGGGTACGACGGTGCTGCCGCCGCTGCGCCGCACGACCTCGTCGAGGAGTTCGTCCATGCGTTCGGCGAGCGCGGCGACCTGGGTCTTCTCCAGTGCCACGCTGGTCACCCGGGAGCCGGCGATGGCCTGGAGGAAGAACGTACGGCGTCCGGGAAGCCCGACCGTGCCGGCCACGAAACGATCCGGGCGGTCGTAGAGGAACACCTGACGGGACACGTCCTGTCTCCATGGGAAGTCGGGGGAAGCGGGAATCGGGGGGCGGTCACTGCTGCGATCGCTTCACCCTACTGCGGCCGACGATCACGGTGCGCCCGCACCACCACCGACCGGGGCGTCGCCCTCCGCGGGTTCCTCGCGCGGCGCCAGGGAGGCGAAGTCCCCGGTGTCGCCGAGGCGGACGAGGAACGGCCGCAGCCGGGTGTAGCGGATCGCGGTGACGGAGCAGGGCTCGACGGAGATGCGCTGGAAGAGGTCGAGGTGGAGGCCGAGCGCCTCCGCGACGAGGGACTTGATGATGTCGCCGTGGGAGCACATGAGGTAGACGGCGTCGGCGCCGTGGTCGCGCTCCACGCGCGCGTTCCACTCGCGTACCGCCTCGGCGGCGCGGGTCTGCATGGCGCGCATCGACTCGCCGCCGGGGAACGCCGCCGCGGAGGGGTGCGCCTGCACGACCTCCATCAGGGGCTCGTCCTTGAGTTCGGCGAGCTTGCGGCCGGACCAGTCGCCGTAGTGGCACTCCCCGATCCGTTCGTCGGTGTGCGCCCGCAGACCGGGGCGGGCGTCGAGCAGGGGCCGGATCGTCTCCTGACAGCGCTGCAGCGGGCTGGCGACGACCTCGGCGAGCGGCAGTCCGGCGAGCCGCCCGGGCAGCGCGGCGGCCTGGGCGGCCCCGCGTTCGTCGAGGGCGACGCCGGGCGTCCAGCCGGCGAGCAGCCCCTCGGTGTTGGCGGTGGAACGTCCGTGCCTAACCAGGATCAGCGTGGGCATGCGGCCAGGGTAGGCGCACGAGGCGGTGCGAGGGCGACGGGGTGAGAGGAGACTGCGTTCGGTGATCGTCGACTGTGCTGTCTACCGGGGCGGGCGCCGGACGGACGGACCCGAGGACTTCTCCGACGCGCTCGGCGAGGCGCGGGAGGCGGGCGGCTTCGTGTGGATCGGGCTGCACGAGCCGACGGAGGAGGAGTTCGACCTGGTCACACAGGAGTTCGGGCTCCACCCCCTGGCCGTGGAGGACGCCCTGAAGGCACACCAGCGGCCCAAGCTGGAGGTGTACGAGGACTCGCTCTTCGCCGTCCTCAAGCCGGTGGTGTACGAACCGGAGAGCGACACCGTGTCCACCGACGAGATCATGGTCTTCCTGGGCGACGCGTTCGTGGTCGTCGTCCGGCACGGCGAAGGCGCTCCGCTGAAGGCGGTGCGGCAGCGCCTGGAGCACGAGCCGGAACTGCTCGGCAAGGGGCCCACCGCCGTGCTGTACGCGATAGCGGACGCCGCCGTCGACCACTACCTGGACGTGGCGGTCGAGCTGCAGACCGACCTGGAGGAGCTGGAGGCGGAGGTCTTCTCACCGGAGGGCGGCGGGTCCCGGCACACCGCGTCCCGGATCTACAACTTCAAGCGGCAGGTCCTGGAGTTCCGCCGCGCCACCGGGCCGCTGGCGCCGCCGCTGGCCCGGCTGGCCGGCACGGGGGCGTTCGGCGCCGGTGTGCCGTTCGTGAACGACAGGGCCCGTCCCTTCTTCCGGGACGTGAGCGACCACCTCACGCGCGTGAACGAGTCGGTGGAGGGACTGGACCGGCTGGTCTCGGACATCCTGTCGGCGCACCTGGCGCAGACGGGCGTCCGGCAGAACGACGACATGCGGAAGATCTCCGCGTGGGCGGCCATGGCCGCCGTGCCGACGATGCTCGCGGGGGTCTACGGCATGAACTTCGAGCACATGCCGGAACTGCGCTGGGTGTGGGGCTACCCGGTGGTGATCGTCGTGATGGCCGTGCTGGAAGTGCTGCTGTTCCGGACGTTCAAGCGGCGGGGCTGGCTGTAGCGCGGCGGGTGCCGGCCCCTCAGGCGAGTTCGGGGGCCGCGGTCGCGGGTCCGCCCAGCGCGTCGCGCCGCTCGGGCGTCCGCAGGGTCACCATCCGGCGCCAGCCGGCCAGCCGCTCGTAGGCGTACGTCGCGTGGATGCCCGCCGCGAGCAGCGCCGACCTCGCCCGCGACCAGCCGAGCAGACGGCCCATGCGGGCCATCACCGCGAGGCTGACGTCCCGGTGGACGCGGATCTCGGCGTGGGCGCACTCGCGCAGCGTCCGCCGGATGTGGCGGCCGTGTCCGGCGGCGGCGTAGCGCAGCAGTTCCTCGTGGGAGTAGGCGAGGTGGTTGTCCTCGTCGGCCGAGATCACGCGCACGGCCCGTCCCAGGTCGGGATGGTCCGCGAAGTGCTTGAGGAGCAGCGCCATCTGCTCGGCCGCGCGCTGCTCGGTGACCCTGCTGTGCGCGAGGTAGGTGATGACGTCCCGCACGGTCAGGGACCGGTCGGCCTTGAGCTTCTCGTGGGCGAGGCCGATGCCGTGCCGCTCCAGGAGCATGGTGTAGTCGGTGTCGGGGGGCACCTCGACGGGTTCGAGGCCGCGCTTCCTCAGCAGGGCGTTGAAGATCCGCCCGTGCTTGTCCTCGTCCGCGCCGTGCCGGGCGATCTTGGGGGCGAGGGAGCGTTCGCTCTCGGGCACCAGCGCCGCGATGCGCGCGTTCTCCCAGCCGCCCTGCGATTCGCCGCTGGCGGCGATGGAGCAGAAGAGGCGGAACGTCTCGTCGTTGTCGAGGATCTCCTGGAACAGGCTCTTGACCGAAAGCATCGCCGGCACCTCTCTGCCTCCGCAGGGTCCCGCGGATCCGTGGATTCCGTGGATTCCGCAAAGAACGAGTCAAGTGCGGGACGCGGGACACGGCAACAGGTGCGACGGACGAGTCCGCCGAACGAAGGAGGGCGCGCGTGCGGGAGGGCGTAACCCCGTGCGCGCGGACGCGTTGTTCCGCGTGACGGCCGTGGCGGGGAAGACCCCCGAGCCCCCACCACGGCCGCAGGGCCCTTCAGGACGCGCGCCGCCCTCAGGCGAGCCCGGCGCGCTCCAGGGCCTCGGTGCCGGCGCGGAGCGCGGCGATCCGCTCGTCCAGGGTGAAGCCCGCGGGAGCGAGGGTCAGCGTGGTGACACCGGCGGCGGCGTACGCCTTCATCCGGTCCGCGATCCGGTCGACGCTGCCGAGCAGGGTGGTCCGGTCGATCAGGTCGTGCGGTACCGCCGCGGCGGCGCCCTGCTTGTCGCCGGACAGGTACCTGTCCTGGATCTCGGCGGCCTCGCGCTCGTAGCCCATGCGCTGGGCGAGCTGGTTGTAGAAGTTCTGCTCGCGGCTGCCCATGCCGCCCACGTAGAGCGCGGTGTAGGGGCGGAAGGTGTCGGCGAGCGCGGTGACGTCCTTGTCGTCGCCGAGGGCGAGCGGCAGCGTGGGGACGACGTCGAAGCCGTCGAGGGTCTTCCCGGCCTTCTCGCGCCCGGCGCGCAGGTGCCGGATCGCGGTCTCCTCCAGGTGGTCGGCGGACGGGAAGATGAGCAGGGCGCCGTCGGCGATCTCGCCGGTCTGCTCCAGGTTCTTCGGGCCGATGGCGGCGATGTACAGCGGGATGTGCTCGCGCTGCGGGTGCACGGTCAGCTTGATCGGCTTGCCGGGGCCGCCGGGCAGCGGCAGCGTCCAGTGCCGCCCCTCGTACGACAGCCGCTCCCGGGTCATCGCCCTGCGCACGATCTCGACGTACTCGCGGGTGCGGGCGAGCGGCTTGTCGAACTTCACGCCGTACCAGCCCTCGGAGACCTGGGGCCCGGAGACACCGAGGCCGAGGCGGAACCGGCCGCCGGAGAGGGAGTCGAGGGTGGCGGCCGTCATCGCGGTCATGGCCGGCTGGCGGGCGGGGATCTGGAAGATGGCCGAGCCGACGTCGATGCGCTCGGTCTGCGCGGCGACCCAGGTGAGCACCGTCGCGGCGTCCGAGCCGTAGGCCTCGGCGGCCCAGCACACGGCGTAGCCGAGCCGGTCGGCCTCCTTGGCCACGGCCAGGTTGTCCGCGTCCATTCCGGCACCCCAGTAGCCGAGGTTGATCCCGAGCTGCATGGCCGATTCCCCTTACCGATCAGTAACGTCTGTGGTGCCCCGACCCTAGCGCGCGCACCCGGTCGTCCACAGGCCCCCACGGCGCAAGCCGTGGCCAGTAATGTCGGCGTTCATGGAGCAGAGGCATCTCGGCCGCACCGGCCTGCGCGTGTCCCGCATCGGGCTGGGCACCCTCACCTGGGGCAGGGACACCGACGAGCACGACGCGGCGGACCTTCTGAAGACCTTCTGGGAAGCGGGCGGGACGCTCGTCGACACCGCGGACGTGTACGGCGACGGGGAGGCCGAGTACCTCCTCGGCCGGCTCATGGAGGGCCTGGTGCCGCGCCGGGACCTGGTGATCTCGACCAAGGCGGGCAGCGTCGCGGACCCCGACCGCCGCTCCGACGGATCGCGCGGCCACCTGCTCTCCGCGCTGGACGCCTCCCTCGCCCGGCTCGGCACGGACCACGTCGACGTGTGGCACCTGCACGCCTTCGACCCGCACACACCGCTGGAGGAGACGCTGCACGCCCTCGACGTGGCGGTCGGCAGCGGCCGCGCCCGCTACGCCGGGGTCTCCGGCTTCTGCGGCTGGCAGCTGGCCAAGGCGGCGACCTGGCAGCTGGCGGCGCCGGACGTGCGCAACCGGCTGGCGAGCACGCAGGTGGAGTACTCGCTGCTGCAGCGCGGCGTCGAGCGCGAGGTGCTGCCGGCCGCCCTGGACCTGGGCATCGGTCTGCTGCCCTCCTCGCCGCTGGGCCGGGGGGTCCTCACGGGCAAGTACCGCAAGGGCGCGGCCCCGCCGGGCTCGCGGGGCGCCTCGGAGCACCTGGCCCCCTTCGTCGAGCCCTACCTCGACGACACGGCCGGTCACATCGTGGACGCGGTGGCGACGGCGGCGGACGGGCTCGCGGTGACCCCGCTCCAGGTCGCCCTGGCCTGGGTCCGGGACCGGCCCGGGGTGGTCGCCCCGGTCATCGGCCCGCGCAACGCGCAGCAGCTCACGGCGGCGTTGTCAGTGGAGGCCCTTAGTCTTCCTGACGAGATCCGCCGGGCGCTCGACGACGTGTCGGCGCCCGTGCACCGCTATCCCGATCACGACTGGAGCACGCTGTGAGCACGCAGCCCGAACCCGCCGAGGACACCGCGGACGCCGTGGACGCCGAGCCGGGGACACCGGGCGCCGCGCAGGGGGCCGAGCCGAGCGACGCCGTGGACGGCGCCCCGTCCGGCGGCGGGGCCGCCGACGCGGAGGCTGCCGGGGAGCCGCTGGCCCGCAAGCCCGGCGTCACCGATGCCGAGGACACCGCCGGGGAGGGCGAGCCGCCGGCCGCTGAGGACGCGCCGCAGGCCGGGGACGGCGCCGGTGCGGCGGGGGAGGGCACGGCGGCCCAGCTGTCCGAGGCCGAGGCCGAGCTGGCCGCCCAGCGGCTGGAGCGGGAGCGGATCGAGCGGCGCAAGGCCGAGAAGCGGCAGCCGATCGACAGCGGCGGCAAGCTCAGCGGCACGGCGGCCGAGCTGCTCGCCGCCGTGCGCGCCGTGGAGAGCGGCGAGAAGCCGGCCGCCGCGGGCTCCGGCGGGTCCCGGCCCGCGGCGCCCCGCCGCCCCGCCCCCGAGCCGGTACGACGCCCGCAGCCGACGCCGGCCGGTCCCGCCGCCGTGCCCGCGGGACCCGCGCCGGAGACCGTCCGGGCCGTGCGGCGCGTCCTGGCCGAGGGTGGCGCTCCCGAGACGCTCGCGCCGCAGGCCGCCGCGCTCCTCGGCGAGGAGGCGGAGCAGTCGCTGCGAGCGGACCCCTGGCAGCTGCTGCGGGTCACCGGGGTGCGGCCGGAGCAGGCCGACGGGTTCGCCCGGGCGCTGCTCGGCGCGGAGTGCGGCCCGGACGACGAGCGGCGGGGACGTGCGGTCACCGTCTGGCTGCTGGAGCAGGCGGCCCTGTCCGGGCACACGGCCCTGGAGCTGCCGCGGCTCACGGCCGCGCTGGCCCAGCGGGGCGTGCCGGACCCCGACGCCGCCGTGCAGAGCACCCTCGCCGAGGGCGAGGCCCTGGTCTTCCAGGACGCCCTGGAGGAGGCCGGTGTCCGCCCGGGCGACGCGGGGGCGGAGGGGACGGACGAGGCCGAGGCCGAGGAGCGCCCGGTGCGGGTCCTGGTCGGCCTGGAGCGGTACGCGCTCGCGGAGGAGAGCCTCGCCGACGGCCTGGCCCGGCTGGTCGTCTCGGTGCCGAAGCAGGGCGGCGCGGCGGAGGACTGGGAGCGGGCCGCCGCGTCCGCGCGGGGTTCCGCCGCCGACCTGATCCGTGCGGTCGCGGAGCACGGGCTGGTCCTGCACACCGGCGGGGAGGCGTCCCTGGCCGAACCGGCGGCCCTGCTGCGTGCCGCGCACGGCCTCGGGCTGCGCGCCTGGGCCGCCGCGCACGGCCCGCTCGGCCGCGACCGCTTCGCCGCCCTGTCGGCCGACCGGACGGCGGCGCCGCACCCGGACTCCCCCGCACCGGACGACCCGGCCCCGGACGACCCGCGCGTCGTCACCCTGGCCGGGCTGCTGGCCGGGTCCGAGGGGCCCGGGCGGGACGCGGACGGCGCGCTGGACCTCGATCTGCTCGTCGTGCTCGACGCGCCGCAGGTGGACGTCGAGACGGGCGCCCTGCTGGCGGAGTCGCTGCCCGACGGGGCACGGCTGGTGCTGGCCGGCGACCCGGGCGTGCTGTGGTCCGTGGGGCCGGGGCGGGTCTTCGCGGATCTGCTGGCGGCGCGGATCTGTCCCCAGGTCGCCTCTCGGCGTCCGGACCCGGGCCCGCTGGGCGAGCTGGTCTCCGGCATCGGCATCGGCGAGCTGGGACAGGTCGAGGCGCCCGGCAAGGAGGTCGTGATCGTGCCCGTGCGGGACGCGGGCGAGGCCGTGCACCGGACCGTGCAGCTCGTCGCGGACTCGGTGCCGCGCGCGATCGGCGTCCCCGCCGAGGAGACCCAGGTGATCACCCCGGGCCACGGCGGCGCGGCGGGCACGCGGGCACTCAACGCGGCCCTGAAGGAGCGGCTGAATCCGGGCCCCGGCCGCTTCGGCGGCTTTGACCCCGGCGACCGCGTCGCCTACTCCCCCGTGCCGGGCCGTACGCTGCCGGGCCGTGTGGTGAAGGCCGACGCCGACGGACTGCACCTGTCCTGCGCGGGGGAGACGGTCGTCGTCCCCAGGGAGCGGCTGGAGCGGACCGTGCGGCACGGCTGGGCGCTGACCGCGCACCAGGCGGTCGGCGGCCGCTGGCCCGCGGTGGTCGTGGTCCTGCCCGGCGACGCCGCGCAGGCGCTCAGCCGCCCGTGGGTCTACACGGCGTTCGGGCGGGCCGCCCGTCACCTGTCCGTGGTGCACGGCGTGGACCAGGCGCTGCCCCGCGCCGTCGCCGAGGTGCGGGCCAGACCGCGGACGACCCGGCTGCCGGCGCTGCTCGCTCCGCAGGTCCCGGTGAGCGGCTGAGCCGCGGGGCGCGGGCGCCCCGCACGGATACGACGGCGGCGGTCGCGGGGACGCACCCCGTGACCGCCGCCGTGCGTGGTGGGCCGCTCAGCGGTCCGCCCGCAGCCGCTCCGGCTCGTCGTCCTCGTCCTCGTCGGGCTCCTCGTCCAGGTCCGTGTCGAGGTCCTCCTCCAGGTCCGGCACGTCGTCATCGTCATCGTCGTCGAACTCGTCGTCGAAGACCGCGCTGACGTCGAAGCGGCAGACCACCCGCTGGGAGTCGACCTGGTCGAACGGTGCCTCCAGCCACTCGCCCGGTTCGGCGCTCTCGTCCGAGGCCGTCACCCAGAGCGTGGAGTCGCCCTCCTCCAGGCCGAACTCCTTGTGCCGGGAGGCGATCTCGTCCGCCTCGAACTCGCCGAACAGGATGCCGAGCGCCCCGTGGACCGTGCCGGAGACGTCCGCACCCACGTCCGCATCGTCGCCGGCCGCCTCGATCCGCCGCGCCTGGGCCATCAGCCGTTGCGGCTCCGCCACCGCGTAGTCGCGGCGGATCAGCACGCTCAGCGCGTTCGGTTCCTCGGGGCCGGTGTACGGCGGCGTCTCGTCGGCGCCGGGGATCTCGAAGGGGGTCACCTCGTCATAGCGGTCGTAGAGCAGTTCGTCGTACGCCTCCGCGGCCGCGGCCAGCTCGTTGAACGCCTGGTAGACGGCCGGGTCGTCCTCCCCCGACCGGCGTTCGACCGCGGCCAGGTGGCGGTCGAGCGCGGTCTTGACCGCCTCGGCGGCGGCGCGTACCTCGGCAGCGGTGGGCTGCGCAGCATCAGACATAGTGCAGACGCTATCCGTACCGGGCCCCAGCCCGCACAATAGATGCGATGCCGGAATACGAATTTGTCGACGTGTACGTGCCTCGCGGGGTCTCCCGCAAGGAGACGACCCGTCTGCTGACCGACCACGCCGAGTACGGACACTGGGAGTTGTACCGCCTGAGCCTGCTGCGCGACGGCAGCCGCAGGGTGCGGTTGCGGCGGCGGATCATCCGCCAGGTGCGCGCCACCTGGTGACCGGCGCCCGGGGCGGCCCGGGCGCCGGTGAGAGAACCGGAGCGGGCCCCGCCGTGCGGGGTCCGGTCGGTGTGCCGGTCCGCCGTGTCAGGCCGAGGCGCGCGCCTTGCGGTAGAGCATCGTGCCCGCGAGCAGCATGCCCGCGCCCACCGGCAGGGCGAGCCCCAGCGGCAGTTCGCTGCCGGTCTCGGCGAGCTGCGCGTCGCTCCGGGGCGGGGCGACGGCCCGGGCACCCGGCTGGTTGCCGTGCGAGGAGCCGCCCGGCGTCTCGTCGCCCGGGGTGGCGGGGGTGCCCGGGTTACCGGGTTCGCCGGGGTTACCGGGTTCGCCGGGGTTGCCCGGCGGGGTGGTGTGGTCTCCGCCACCCTCGTTGGCGCAGTCGTTGCCCGTGGCCGGGTTGAGGGCGCCGACGACGTCGACCGTGTTGCCGCAGACGTTCACCGGCACGTGGACCGGCACCTCGACGTGGTTGCCGGAGATGATCCCGGGCGAGTCGGTGGCGTGGCCGCCGGCCTGCGAGCCCCCGTGCGAACCGCCGTGGCCGCCGGAGCCGCCGCCCCGGTTGGCGCACGCGTTGCCCATCGCCGGGTTGAGGACGCCGACGACGTCGACCGTGTTGCCGCAGACGTTCACCGGCACGTGCACGGGCGCCTGCACCGTGTTGCCGGACAGTACGCCGGGTGAGTCCGAGGCGGATCCGTGCGCCCCCGAGTCGGCGTGGGCGGCGCCGCCCACGGCGGCGAGCACGCCGGTGGCGGCCGCCATCGTCATCAGGCCCTTGCGGGTGACCTGTCGCATTTCCGCATTCCCTGTCTTGCCGTAGTCCCGTAGCGCCGGGAATTCCGTCGTCCCGGCACTGGTGCACGCTGGATGTCCTTTGTCCCAAGGCCGCGGCCCCGGAAGCGCATGGCGCGCGCTCCGGGGCCGCGGACTCGGTCCCTCACGGGGCGGGACGCGACGTCACTTGTTGACGCACACGTTGCCGAAGGCGGGGTTCAGCAGGCCGATCACGGAGATCGTGTTACCGCAGACGTTCACCGGAACGTGGACGGGAACCTGGACGACATTGCCGGAAACGATGCCCGGGGAGTGGGCGGCGACACCCTGCGCACCGGAATCGGCGGCGGCCACGCCCGCACCCGCGAGAACCAGACCACCGGTGGCGACCGCAGCGGCGGCGACCTTCTTGAGCATTATTCCTCCTAGTTGGCAAAGGCGATCCGAGATTGCCGATCGCATCACTTGTAACGAGGAAGGAGTAATGAGGCTACGAGCTTATGAGCGCATTCACCCTTCCCGGTAAGCGTCCGCACGGACGGTCGAATACGGGAAGGGTGAAGCCTCGTTCCGGCGGGCCGTTCAGGACGCGTCGATGAACCTGTCGAGCACTCGCACGCCGAACCGCAGGCCGTCCACCGGCACACGCTCGTCGACGCCGTGGAACATGCCCGCGAAGTCCAGCTCCGGAGGCAGCTTGAGCGGCGCGAAGCCGAAGCCGCGGATGCCGAGGTCGTCGAACGACTTGGCGTCCGTCCCGCCGGAGAGCATGTACGGGATGGCCTTCGCGGCCGGGTCCTCCGCCACCAGCGCGGACTGCATCGCGTCCACGAGGGCTCCGTCGAAGGTGGTCTCGACGGCCTTGTCGGAGTGGACGTCCTCGCGCCGCACGTTCGGCCCGAGGATCCGGTCGAGGTCGGCGAGGAACTCCTCCTCGTGTCCGGGCAGGAACCGTCCGTCGACGTGGGCGGTCGCCTCGCCGGGGATGACGTTGACCTTGTAGCCCGCGCCGAGCTGCGTGGGGTTGGCGGTGTTGCTCAGGGTCGCGCCGATGAGCTTGGCGATGCCGCCGAGCTTGGCGAGCGTCCCCTCCATGTTCTCGGGGTCCAGCTCGGTGCCGAGGGCGTCGCCCAGTTCGTCGAGGAAGGCCCGGGTGGTCTTCGTGACGCGGACGGGGAACCGGTGCCGGCCGAGGCGCGCGACGGCCTCCGACAGCTCGGTGATGGCGTTGTCGCGGTGGATCATCGACCCGTGCCCGGCGGTGCCGGCCACGGTCAGCTTCATCCAGTGCATGCCCTTCTCGGCCGTCTGGATCAGGTACAGCCGGCGCTGCTCGCTGACGGTGAAGGAGAAACCGCCCACCTCGCTGATCGCCTCGGTGACGCCCTCGAAGAGGTGCGGGTGGTTGTCGACCAGGTGGCGCGCGCCGTACGTCCCGCCGGCCTCCTCGTCGGCGAGGAACGCCAGGACGATGTCCCGCGGGGGCTTGCGGCCGCTGCGCATCCGGTCGCGGACGACCGCGAGGGTCATCGCGTCCATGTCCTTCATGTCGACGGCGCCGCGTCCCCACACGCACCCGTCGGCGACCTCGCCGGAGAAGGGGTGGTGGGTCCAGTCGTCCGCGTTGGCCGGGACGACGTCGGTGTGGCCGTGGATGAGCAGCGCGGGCCGGGACGGGTCCTCGCCCTCGATCCGGGCCACCGTGGAGGCGCGTCCCGGGTGGGACTCGAAGATCTGCGGCTCGAGGCCCACCTCGGCGAGCTTCTCGGCGACGTACTCGGCCGCCTCGCGCTCTCCGGGGCCCGAGTGGTCGCCGTAGTTGCTGGTGTCGATCCGGATCAGCTCGCGGCAGAGGTCGACGACCTCGTCCTCGCCGGTGACGCTCCTGGCCGTGCCCGACTCGCTCACGTGCTTCCTCCCGCTGTCACTGCTGGTGGGTCCCCCTCATCCTCCCCCTCCGGCCGCCGGGGCCCAAGACCGGACCCGGCCCGTCACACGCCGTTCACGCCGGGACGGGGGGTGATCGGGCACCCCCGAAAGCCTGGTAATGTTTACGTCGTCGCCGCGGGGAACACCCCGCACGACAGACACCTTGTCCGGGTGGCGGAATGGCAGACGCGCTAGCTTGAGGTGCTAGTGCCCTTTATCGGGCGTGGGGGTTCAAGTCCCCCCTCGGACACCAGACGAGACCCCTGCTGAGCAGGGGTCTTCTGTTTTTCCGGGGCGGCGTCCGAGGGGGCACAATGGCCGCCATGACCACGCGTTCCTGCCCGTGCGGGCTGCCCGAGGCGTACGAGAAGTGCTGCGGCCGTTTCCATGCGGGGGCGGCGTCCGCGCCGAGCGCCGAGGCGCTGATGCGTTCGCGGTACAGCGCCTTCGTGAAGGGCGACGCGGGGTACCTGCTGCGGACGTGGCACCCGAGGACGCGGCCGGCGCGTCTCGACCTGGACCCGGGGACGCGGTGGACCGGGCTGGAGATCCTGGACACGGCCGACGGGTCCGCGTTCCACTCCACCGGCACGGTCACCTTCCGCGCCTCGTACCGCGGCGGCTCGCTGCACGAGCGGAGCCGGTTCGAGCGGGTCGACGGGGCGTGGGTGTACGTCGACGGGGAGTTCCTCGCCTAGGCCCCGCTACGGCGCCAGGATGTCCAGTTCCTGGAGGGCCCCGACCGTGATCTCGCGGGTCAGCCGCTCGGCGCGCTCGGCGTCCCGGGCACGGACGGCCTCGGCGACCCGGACGTGCAGGGTGACGGCGGCCGGGTCGGGGTCCTCGAACATCACGTCGTGGTGCGTGCGGCCGGCCAGGACCTCGGCGACGACGCCGCCGAGGCGGGCGAACATCTCGTTGCCGGACGCGGTCAGGATGACGCGGTGGAAGGCCACGTCGTGGAAGAGGTACCCCTCCAGCTTGTGGCCGCGCGAGTTGGCCACCATGCCGAGCGCGCACTCGGTGAGCTCGGCGCACTGCTCCGGGGTGGCGTTCCTGGCGGCCAGTCCCGCCGCGACCGGTTCGACCGCCGACCTCAGCACGGTCAGCGAGCGCAGCTGGCGCGGGCGGTCGGCGCCGGCCAGGCGCCAGCGGATGACCTGCGGGTCGTAGACGTTCCACTCGCACTCGGGCAGGACGGTCACGCCCACGCGGCGGCGCGACTCGACCAGGTGCATGGACTCCAGCACGCGGACGGCCTCGCGCATCACGGAGCGGGACACCTCGAAACGCTGCGCCAGCTCGTCCGTGCGCAGGACGCTGCCCGCGGGGTAGTCGCCTGCGGTGATCGCGGGGCCGAGGGTGTCCAGTACGCGGCCGTGCAGCCCCCGGCCCGGTGTGCTCATGCACTCAGCGTACGGGGCGCGTCACGGGAACAAAAAGTCAGACTTATACATCACACACTCTTGAATTCGTCGTACCTAATAGGTTTCAGTTGCCTGGACATCACGTGTCGACGAAGACAGCGAGAGTGCGATGCAGCAACTGCACACCCCCCATGTCGTCGTGGTCATGGGCGTGGCGGGCACCGGGAAGACCACCATCGGTCCCCTGCTCGCGGCCCGGCTCGGCGTTCCCTACGCCGAGGGCGACGACTTCCACCCGCCGGCCAACATCGCCAAGATGACGGCCGGGACCCCGCTCACCGACGAGGACCGCTGGCCCTGGCTGGACGCCATCGGCGGCTGGGCGCACGGGCGGGCCGGGCTCGGCGGGGTGGTGAGCAGTTCGGCGCTCAAGCGGTCGTACCGCGACCGGCTGCGGGCCGCCGCTCCCGGCGTCGTCTTCGTCCACCTCACGGGCAGCCGCGAGCTGATCGAGGACCGGATGTCGCACCGCGAGGGGCACTTCATGCCGACGGCCCTGCTCGACTCCCAGTTCGCCACGCTCCAGCCGCTGGAGCCGGACGAGGCGGGGGTCGCGGTGGACGTCGCCGGCAGCCCCGAGGAGATCACCGAACGGGCGGCGAACGCCCTGAAGGCCCTCCCCGAACCGGCCCTGTGACCCGGCGGCCCGGTAGCGGGCCGTCCCCCCACGACCTCCCCCGGGGCCGTGCCACCACCGGTGCGCGCGGCCTCGCCCTCCCCCGAATCCCCATCACCGCAAGGGAATCACCGTGACCAGACTCAGCGTCGAGATGCTGGCAGCGGACACCGCCGAGCCCATCACCTCGGCCGGCCACGCCCAGCTGGGCATCGCCGTGTTGTTGGGCATCGCCGTCATCGTCCTGCTCATCACCAAGTTCAAGCTGCACGCCTTCCTGTCCCTGACCATCGGGACGCTGGCGCTCGGCGCGTTCGCCGGGGCCCCGCTGGACAAGGTCATAGCCAGCTTCACCGCCGGGCTGGGCTCGACGGTCGCGGGTGTCGGCGTCCTGATCGCCCTCGGCGCGATCCTCGGCAAGATGCTCGCCGACTCCGGCGGCGCCGACCAGATCGTGGACACCATCCTGGCCAAGGCGAGCATCCGGTCGATGCCGTGGGCGATGGTGCTGATCGCCTCCGTCGTGGGGCTGCCGCTGTTCTTCGAGGTCGGCATCGTGCTGCTGATCCCGGTGGTGCTGATGGTCGCCAAGCGCGGCAACTACTCCCTGATGCGCATCGGCATCCCGGCGCTGGCCGGTCTGTCCGTGATGCACGGTCTGGTGCCGCCGCACCCCGGCCCGCTGGTCGCGATCGACGCGCTCGGCGCCAACCTCGGCGTGACCCTGGCGCTCGGTGTCCTGGTCGCGATCCCGACGGTGATCATCGCCGGCCCGGTCTTCTCGAAGTACGCGGCCCGCTGGGTGGACGTCCCCGCCCCCGACCGCATGATCCCGCAGCGCGCCTCCGAGACGCTGGAGAAGCGCCCGAGCTTCGGCGCCACCCTCGTCACCATCCTGCTGCCGGTCGTGCTGATGCTCGCCAAGGCGCTCGTCGACATCATCGTCGACGACCCCGACCAGCTGGTGCAGCGCGTCTTCGACGTCGTCGGCTCGCCGCTGATCGCCCTGCTCGCCGCCGTGATCGTGGGCATCTTCACGCTGCTGCGGCCCGCCGGCTTCGCCAAGGACCGCGTCTCGGGCCTGGTCGAGAAGGGGCTCGCGCCCATCGCGGGCATCCTGCTGATCGTCGGCGCGGGCGGCGGCTTCAAGCAGACGCTGATCGACTCCGGCGTGGGCCAGATGATCCTGGAGATCTCCGAGGACTGGTCGATCCCGGCGCTGCTGCTGGCCTGGCTGATCGCGGTGGCGATCCGGCTGGCGACCGGCTCGGCGACGGTGGCGACCGTCTCGGCGGCCGGTCTGGTCGCACCGCTGGCGGCCGACATGTCGACGACCCACGCGGCCCTGCTGGTCCTGGCCATCGGCGCCGGCTCGCTCTTCTTCAGCCACGTCAACGACGCCGGCTTCTGGCTGGTGAAGGAGTACTTCGGCCTGGACGTCGGCCAGACCATCAAGACCTGGTCCCTCATGGAGACGATCATCTCGGTGGTCGGAGGCGGTCTGGTCCTGCTGCTCTCCCTGGTGCTGTAGCGGTACGACGGCCGTGTCCCGCACGGCCACGACGACGGCGCCCGTTCCCGGTCCACCGGGGGCGGGCGCCGTCGTCGTGCGTACCGCTCGCGGGGCTCAGGACACCTCGTCGGCCGCCCTGTCCAGCCGGAAGGCCTCGTTGCCCAGGCCGATGCGGGCGTGCCGCTCTGGCGCGCGGGCCCGCAGGACCAGGCCCTGCACCAGGCCGCCGGCCGCGGCGAGGCCGATGACGCCGGGCAGGATCCAGCTCAGGGCCGAGCCGGGGCCGGCGCCGACGAGGACGTCGAAGTCCTTCACCGTGTACCCGGCGATCACCAGCAGGGCGAGGCCCGCGACGGCGGAGGTCGCCAGGCGGACGCCCTGGGGGCCGGCGGCGCCGCGGCGGACGAAGAAGGCGACCACGGAGAACGAGGCCGCCGCCATCAGCACGATCACCCCGAGGGCACCGATGTTGCCGCCCCAGGTGAACAGGTGCAGGACCGGCTCGGTCGGGTCGCCGGCCGGCCCGTCGTCGGCGATCGCGAAGCCGGCGACCACGACGGCGGACACGGCGGTCTGGAGCAGCGAGCCGGTGCCGGGCGCGCCGCTGGTGCCGCTGGTGCGTCCGAAGGCGGCGGGCAGCAGGCCCTCCCGGCCCATGGCGAAGGCGTACCGGGCGACGACGTTGTGGAAGCTGAGCAGGGCCGCGAACATGCCGGTCACGAACAGCACGTGCAGGACGTCGGTGAAGGTGGAGCCGAGCCGTGACTCGGTGAGGAAGAAGAGCAGTCCCGCGCTCTGCTCCTGCGCGGTGCCGACGATCCGGCCGGGGCCGGTGGCGACGGTCAGGGCCCAGCTGCTGAGCGCGAAGAAGACGGCGACGCCGCCGACGGCGAGGAACATCACGCGCGGCACCAGGACGTGCGGCCGGCTGGTCTCCTCGGCGTACACGGGCGCCTGCTCGAAGCCGAGGAAGGCGGCGATGCAGAAGCACAGGGCGGTCCCGACTCCCGCCCCGGTCAGTGTGCCGGGGTCGAAGGCGTGCAGCGACAGTCCCTGGGGGCCCGGATCGGCGACGGCGGCGACGTCGAACACGACGACGAGCACCACCTCGATGAGCAGCAGCACACCGAGCACGCGCGCGTTGACGTCGATCTTCAGCCAGCCCAGCGTGCCGACCGCGAGCACGGCCAGCAGCGCGGGGATCCACCAGGCGACCTCGAGGTCGGCGTAGGTGGCGAGGAGACCGGAGACCTCGAAGCCGAGGATGCCGTAGATGCCGACCTGGAGGGCGTTGTAGGCGACCAGCGCGACGAGGGCGGCGCCCGCGCCGGCGGTGCCGCCGAGGCCGCGGGAGATGTACGCGTAGAACGCGCCCGCGTTGTGGACGTGGCGGCTCATCTCGGCGTAGCCGACGCTGAACAGGATCAGCACCACGCCCAGGATCACGAAGAGCAGCGGTTGCCCGACGATGCCCATCACCGCGAACGTGGTGGGCATGACCCCGGCTACCACCATGAGGGGCCCGGTGGCGGCGAGGACGGACAGGAGCAGGCCCCCCGTGCCCAGCCGGTCCGCGCGCAGCGCCCGCTCCTCCCCCTTGAAGGTGCTGATGCCGCCGTCGCTCGTGGATCCGGTCGTGCGCGAACTGCCCGTGGCCATCGGGGGAACCGTCCTCACTGTGGGGTGTCGGGGTGTCAGGTCGTGCCCAGCGCGACGGCGCGGGCGGCACGGAAGGCGGGGTACGGGTCGCGGTCGGGGTACGACCACGGGGCGGGCGTGGCGTGCTCGCCGATGCGGTGGAACAGGGCGGCGGCCTCGGCGCCGCGGCCCTCGCAGGACTTGGCGTGCGCGAGGAAGTTGAGGTCGACCAGGCGGCGCGGATGGCCGTCCTGCTCCCACTCCAGCCACCAGTCGAAGGCCGCCTTCATCACCAGCCGGGCCCGGCGGCCGGCCCAGTGGCCGGACGCCCGCGGGTCGGCGGACAGGTGTCCGGCGGCGGCCAGCACCCGGTAGCGCTCGGCGTGCGCGACCACCGGCAGGACGGCCAGCGGGGAGTCGGCGGGGGCCTGTTCGGAGGCCCAGTCGGCGAAGTCGTAGGCCTCGTGGAACGGATCCGGGGCGTCGTCGCGGCGTTCGGCGAGCCGGGCCACCATCAGATGGTGGGCGTGGTGGTGGTCGGCGTACCGGACGCGCACCTGTTCGAAGGCGCGGACGACCTCGCCGTCCGTGCCGAGCGCGCGCTCCAGCAGGAGCAGTCCGAGCCAGGGCGTGGGATCGGCGGGCACGAGCGCCGCGGCGTCCCGGCACGCCTCCCGGGCCCTGTCCGGCTTCTCCTTCCCGCGCAGGGCGCGGTGGACGAGGGCCAGGGAGAGCAGGATGCGGGCGTCGGCGGAGTCGGGCTCGGCGAGCAGCCACTCGCGGGCCCAGGCGGCGCAGTAGGTCTCCCTGGCGAGGACGGTGACCCGGTGCCCGCGGCGGTCCCAGTCGTCCCCCGTGTGGACGAGCAGGGAACGGGCGGACTGCCAGCGCCCCTGGGCCAACGCGCTCCGTGCGGTGACGAGTTCGGCGTCGTCGAGCGCTTCGTCGAAGGACCGGGCCGTGCGTCTGCGGCCGCGGCCGAGGGGAGGCGGGGGTGGGGGCACCGCGGGAACTTCCTCACGCGACCCGGTCGGTCGTCGTAGCCGGTTTGCCATGCACTGATCACGCACAGCAAACCGGCAGCCAAGGCTTGACGTCAAGGCCCGCAGCGTCGTTACACGCGTCAACTGCCCTTGAAAAAGGGGAACTTGTGACGCGGGTCGTCGGGTCCCGACGGTGCCGGACACCCGGATGCGGGCACTCGCCCGGCGCACCGGACCCGCCCGCACTAGAGTCGGTTCCCACGCACCCCGTGGCCCGGCCTGACGATCGAGGTACGCAGCGTGTCGGTTCTGGTTCTGGTTCTCGCCGTGAGCGCCGCGTGCTGTCTGGGCTTCGGGTTCGTCCTCCAGCAGAACGCCGCCCAGCGCGCCCCGCTGGGCGACTTCCTCTCCCCGCGGCTGCTGCTCGACCTGATGCGGGTGCCCCGCTGGCTGGGCGGCACGGGTCTGATGGCGGCCGGGATGGTGATGGGCGCGATCGCGCTGGCCGACGGCGAGGTCACCCTGGTCGAGCCGCTCCTCGCGACGAACCTGCTCTTCGCCCTGGCCCTCTCCCGCGCACAGACCCGGCAGCCGCTGGGCCGCCAGGGCTGGGCGGGCCTCGCCCTGCTGGCCGGCGGGGTCAGCGCGTTCATCGTGGCGGGCGAGCCGCGCGGCGGCAGCACGGTGACCGACCCCGTACGCCACTGGGTCGTCTTCGGCGTGGTGCTCGGCCTCGCCCTGCTGCTCACGGCGTGTGCCGGCCGGGTACGGCTGACCTGGGGACCGGCGCTGCTGGCGCTGGCCGCGGGGCTGGTGTACGGGGTGCAGGACGCGCTGACCCGGGTGAGCGGGCAGCGCTTGTCGGCGGGCGGCCTGACGGGGCTGCTGACCGGCTGGCAGCCGTACGCGGTGCTGGGGCTCGGCGTCACCGGCCTGGTCCTGGTGCAGAGCGCGTTCGAGACGGCGCCGCTGCGCAGGTCGCTGCCCGCCCTGACGGCGGCTCAGCCGCTCGCGGGCATCGCCTGCGGGGTCGGTTTCCTCGGCGACCGGCTGCGGACCGACGCCGGGGCGCTGGCGTGGGAGGCGGGCGGTCTCACGGCGGTGGTGACGGGCATCGTGCTGCTCGGAATGCATCCGGCGATGCCGCAGGGCACGGGCGAGCGCGACCCGGCGCGGGACCTGCAACGGCGCTGACGCCGGCCCCCGTCGGCCGCTGCTTGGATGGGGTCATGAGCGCTGACGAGATCCTCGACATCGTCGACGAGAACGACCGGGTGACCGGGCAGGCCCGGCGGGGTGACGCGTACGCCCGGGGGCTGCGCCACCGCTGCGTGTTCGTGCGGGCCCGGGACGCGCGGGGCCGCGTCTTCGTCCACCGCCGCACGCCGACGAAGCTGGTCTTCCCGTCCCTGTACGACATGTTCGTCGGCGGGGTGGTGGGCGCGGGTGAGTCCTACGACGACGCGGCGTCGCGGGAGGCGGAGGAGGAGCTGGGGGTGCAAGGGCTCGCGCGGCCGGAGTTCCTCTTCAAGTTCCTGTACGACGACGGGGCCGGGCGGACGTGGTGGTCGGCGGTGTACGACGTGCGCGTCACCTCGCGCGTGGCCCCGCAGGTGGAGGAGGTGGCGTGGTGGGGGTTCCTGGAGGAGACGGAGGTGGAGCAGCGGATCCGGGAGTGGGAGTGGGTGCCGGACGGGTTGGCGGCGTATGCGCGGCTGCGGGCTTGGCGGGGGGAGGGTGGGTGAGGTGACCCTGCGTCGCAGGAGTGCCCGGCGTGGGTGTGGGGCGGGGGTGGGCGCGCGCCCCGCGCTGCCGGGTTGCCTCCCCCACTCTCGGCTTCGCTCGAGCGGGGGGACCCCCACCGCCCACCCGTGCCGCCCCAGCGGCACGACTGCCCCCAGCTGGGACGGCGGCGCACGGCGGCTGCCCCCAGCTGGGACGGCGGCGCACGGCGGCTGCCCCCAGCTGGGACGGCGGCGCACGGCGGCTGCCCGCAGTTGAGCGGGGACGGCGGGTCAGTCGCGTACGGCGGGAAGGGGACGTGTCGGGGGGTGTCCGCCCGCAGCGGTTGGCGCGTCAACGCCCCGCCTGCTGGTCAGCACCCGATTCCGCGCCGTTCCGAGGACGGACACCCCCCGGCGCGGCCCCGACCCACCAGCGGACCCAAGGCGCTACGCGCACCCCCACCGAACCCGCACAGGCGCCGCAGGCACCCCGCACCCCCACCACACCCGCACAGGCCGCCGCAGGCACCCGCGCACCCCTACCGGAGCCGCAGAGGCGCCGCAGGCACCCGCGCACCCCCACCGAACCCGCACAGGCCGCCGCAGGCACCCCGTCCACGCGCCGCACGTCGCCCGATAGGGTCCCCGCGTGATCGCATTCGTACAGAATCTCCGGCTCTGGTTCGCGCCCGAGGAGGTACGCCAGGAAGGCGGGACGCCCGACTACCGGTTCTCGCTGGCCAACGAGCGCACCTTCCTCGCGTGGCTGCGCACCGCCCTCGCCCTGATCGGCGGCGGATTCGCGGTGGACCAGTTCCTGCCCGACCTGCGCTGGGGCTGGCGGGTCGGACTCGCCCTCGCGCTCCTCGCGGCCGGCGTCCTGTGCTCCCTGCGAGCCGTCAACCACTGGGTGCGCTGCGAGCGGGCCATGCGCCGCGGCGAGGACCTCCCCGTCTCCCGCTTCCCGGCGCTGCTCAGCCTCGTGGTCGCCGTGGTCGCCCTCGTCATGGTCGTCGTGGTCCTCGCCGGGTGGGAGGGATGAGCGCGGACCCCGGCCCCCGCCCCGGCACCGCACCGGAACGGGACCCCGGGCTCCAGCCCGAGCGCACCCGCCTCGCCTGGCGCCGCACGACCCTGTCCGGCACCGTCGTCACCGTGCTCGCCGCGAAGGCCGCGCTGCACGGCGGCCCGACGCCCTCCGCGGTCGTCGCCGCGGCGCTGTGCTGCGCGCTCTGGCTGGTCCTCCTGTACGTCGCCCACCGCCGCATCGGCGCCCTCGCCTCGACGAGCAGGCCCCGGGTGATGGCCCCCGGCGACGCCGCGGCGGCCGCGCTGTGCACGGTGGGACTGGCGGTGTGCGGCGCGGTCCTCGTCCTCTAGGTCCTCTAGGTCCTCTAGGTCCTCCAGGGCCTCCCGGACGCGTCCGGCGCTCCCTCCGCCTCCCCGCTCACCGTCACCACGATCTTCCCCCGCGTCCGCCCTTCCTCGCTCCGCCGGTGCGCGTCCGCCGCCCGCTCCAGCGGGAACGTCTCCGCCACGTGCACGGCGATCACCCCCTGTTCCGCCAGTCCGGTCAGCCGCAGCAGGTCCTCCGCGTCGGGGCGTACGAAGAAGTACCGCCCGCCGTAGCCGACGGCGTCCGGGTCGGCGATCGACACCAGACGCCCCTCGGTGGCCAGCAGGTTCGCCGAGATCCGCAGCGTCTCGCCGCCGACCGTGTCGAACACCGCGTCCACCCCCTCGGGCGCCAGCCCCCGCACCCGTTCGGCGAGACCCTCCCCGTACACCACCGGCTCCCCGCCGAGATCCCGCACGTAGTCGTGGTTGCGCTCACTGGCCGTGCCGATGACCCGCGCGCCCAGGTACCGGCCCAGCTGGACGGCGACGGAGCCGACCCCGCCCGCGGCGGCGTGCACGAGGAGGGTCTCGCCCCGCTTGACCCGCAGGGTCTTCACCAGCACCTGATAGGCGGTCAGCCCGGTCAGCGGCAGCCCGGCCGCCTCCTCGTACGAGAGGTTGCGCGGCTTGCGCGCGAGGGTGCGCACGGGCGCCGCCACGTACTCGGCGAAGGTCCCCCGGGAGAGGAAGTCCTCGCGGACGTAGCCGATCACCTCGTCCCCGACGGCGAACTCCGTGACGGACGCGCCGGGCTGCACGACGACCCCCGCCACGTCCCATCCCGTGACCACCGGGAACACGGGCTCGAGGAGCGCGTCGAGGTGGCCCTCGCGGCACTTCCAGTCCACGGGATTGACGGCGGCGGCCCGCACCTTCACCAGCACCGAGTCGGGTCCCACCCGCGGATCGCGGACGTCTCCGTACTCCAGCACCTCGGGGCCGCCGTACCGCGCGTAGCTGATCGCCTTCATGGCTTCGACCCTCTGGGGTACTCGGACGTGACGCAAGCCGAATGTACTGATATGCACCGTTAAGGTGATCGCCATGACCACCCTCCACCAGGAACACACCGCGCACGACCACGCCCACGGCCCGGCCTGCGGCCACACCGAGGTCCCGCACGGCGACCACGTCGACTACGCGCACGACGGGCATCTGCACCGGGAGCACGGCGGCCACTGGGACGAGTGCGAGACCTCGGGGCACACGGCCCACGAGAGCCACGACCACCGGCACGGCGAGGACTGCGGGCACGCGCGCGTGCAGCACGGCGACCACGTGGACTACCTCCACGACGGCCACCGCCACGCCGCCCACGACGGCCACTGGGACGACCACTGACCGACGGGCCGCACCCGCTCCCGCACCCGCTCCCGGGCACCCGACAGCTCCCCGCGCCCCCGCGCCGGGAGCTGTCGGCCTAGGGTGGCCCCGATCACGTTCCACCCACCCACTGGACGCCATACCGACCGGTCGGCATCATGAGTCGGGTATCGTTCGCCTGCCCGAGGAGCGCCGATGAGCCCCGACCACCCGCCCGGACTCGATCTCGACCGGTTGCGTGCCCTGCTCGCCCGCGAGCGGCCCGGCCTGGTGAACGGCCCGTTGTCCGGCCGGCTGATCGAAGGCGGTCGTTCGAACCTCACCTACGCGATCTCGGACGGCGCCTCGAGGTGGGTCGTGCGGCGCCCCCCGCTCGGCCACGTGCTGGCCACCGCGCACGACATGAGGCGCGAGCACCGGGTGATCGACGCCCTGCACCCGACGGACGTACCGGTGCCGCGCCCGGTGCTGCTGTGCGAGGACGAGGAGGTCCTCGGAGCGCCCTTCTACGTCATGGAGTTCGTCGAGGGCACCCCGTACCGCACCGCCGGCCAGCTCGCCCCGCTCGGCCCCGAGCGCACCCGGGCCGCCGTGCTGAACCTGGTCGACACGCTCGTCGGACTGCACGCGGTGGACCCCGCCGAGGTGGGCCTCGGGGACTTCGGCCGCCCCGAGGGCTTCCTGGACCGCCAGCTCCGCCGCTGGGCCAAGCAGCTGGACGCCTCCCGCAACCGCGACCTGGCCGGCATCGACGAGCTGCACGCCACCCTCGGCCGGGAGCTGCCCCGCTCCCCCGCGCCGACCGTCGTGCACGGCGACTACCGGCTCGACAACGTCCTGATCGGCGGCGAGGACGACGAGATCAGGGCGATCCTCGACTGGGAGATGTCCACGCTCGGCGACCCGCTCACCGACCTCGGTCTCCTCGTCATGTACAGCCGGCCGCTCGGCATGCCCGACTCCCCCGTCTCCACCACGGCCCAGGCACCCGGCCACCCCGCCCCCTCCGAGCTGATCGAGCGGTACGCCGAGCGCTCGGGGCGTGACGTGTCCTCGGTCGCCTGGTACACGGCGTTCGCCTGGTTCAAGCTCGCCGTGATCCTGGAGGGCATCCACTACCGCTACACGCTGGGCCAGACGGTCGGCCGCGGCTTCGACCGCATCGGCGAACTCGTCCCCGTCTTCATCGAGCACGGCCTGACCACCCTCCAGGAAGGCTGAACCGCCATGGACTTCGCGTTCGACGCACGCACCGAGGAACTCCGCGCCAGGCTGCTGGCCTTCATGGACGAGCACGTCTACCCGGCCGAGCAGGTCGCCCACGAGCAGCGCGCCCTCCTCGCCTCCCCCTGGGACACCCCCCAGGTCGTGGAGGACCTCAAGGCCGAGGCCCGCCGCCAGGGCCTGTGGAACCTCTTCCTGCCCGACGCCGAGTACGGGGCGGGACTGACCAACCTCCAGTACGCGCCGCTCGCCGAGATCACCGGCCGCAGCCCGCAGCTGGCGCCGACGGCGACGAACTGCGCGGCGCCCGACACCGGGAACATGGAGGTGCTGGCCCAGTTCGCCGACGAGCGGCAGAAGAAGCAGTGGCTCGAACCCCTGCTCGCCGGTGAGATCCGCTCGGCGTTCGCGATGACCGAGCCGGACGTGGCCTCCTCGGACGCCACGAACATCACCACGCACATCGAGCGCGACGGCGACGAGTACGTCGTCACGGGCCGCAAGTGGTACATCTCCGGGGCGATGAACCCGGACTGCCGGATCTTCATCGTGATGGGCAAGACGGACCCGGACGGCGAGGACATCCGCCGCCAGCAGTCGATGGTGCTGGTCCCGCGCGACACGCCGGGCGTGACCGTGAACCGGGCGATGCAGGTCTTCGGTTACGAGGACCACTACCACGGCGGCCACGCCGAGGTGACCTTCGACCACGCGCGCGTACCGGTGTCGAACCTGATCGGCGAGGAGGGCGGCGGCTTCGCCATCGCCCAGGCCCGGCTCGGTCCCGGCCGGATCCACCACTGCATGCGGCTGATCGGCATGGCCGAGCGGGCGATCGAGCTGATGTGCCGCCGCGCGACCTCCCGCACGGCCTTCGGCAAGGCGCTGGCCCAGCAGGGCGTCGTGCAGAACTGGATCGCGGACGCGCGGGTCACCGTCGAGCAGCTGCGGCTGCTGGTGCTGAAGACCGCCTGGCTGATGGACACCGTCGGCAACCGGGGCGCCCACACCGAGATCCAGGCCATCAAGATCGCCACACCGCGCGCGGTGGTCGGCATCCTCGACCGGGCGATCCAGCTGCACGGCGCGGGCGGCGTGAGCCAGGACTTCCCGCTGGCCGAGCTGTACGCCGGTGCCCGCACGCTGATGCTCGCCGACGGTCCGGACGAGGTGCACCAGCGCTCGCTGGCGCGCCGGGAGATCAAGAAGTACCTCTAGCGGGAGCGTCTCCGGCGGAAGTTCCCCTAGTAGCCGCCGGAGTAGTGATGGTCCGTGTGCACGAGAGCACGGAAGAACGCGGCGAAACGGGACCACGGCGAAGGTCTGCGAGTCATGCCCTCAGGCTGGCTCGCGGACCGGCCGTCGGTCCAACAGATCGTTTCGCTACGGCCCATCTCTAGAATAGATGGATGGAGATCCGTCAGCTCCGTCACTTCATGGCGGTCGTCACCGAGGGCAGTTTCACCGCCGCCGCGCGCCGCGAACTGATCGTGCAGTCGGCGCTCAGCACCTCGGTGCGCAACCTCGAACGGGAGCTGGGCGCCGACCTGTTCGACCGCACCGGCCGCCGGGCCGTGCTGACGGAGGCGGGCCGTGCCCTGCTGCCGCGGGCCCGGGCGCTGCTGGCCGGCACCGAGGAGGCGCGGCACGCGGTGGCGGCGGTGACGGGGCTGGCCACCGGCCGGGTGGCCATCGGCACGATCCAGACGCTGACCTGCGTGGACCTGCCCGCCGAACTGGCCACGTTCCACCGCCGGTTCCCCGGCGTCCAGGTGTCGGTGCGCGACGCGCCGGTCGGTGAACTGACCGAGGCGCTGCGCGCCGGCGAACTGGACCTCGCGTATCTCGTGCCGGACGCGGGCGCGCTGCCCGAGGGGCTCGTCCCGTACGCGTCCTGGCAGGAGGAGCTGGTGCTGATCACCGCTCCGGGCCACCCTCTCGCCGAGGCCGGACGGACGCTGATCAAGGACCTCGCCGAGGAGCCGTTCGTCGACTTCCGCGCGGGCACCGGCCTGGAGACGGCGGTGCGGCGTCTGGCCGCGCACTGCGGTCTGGAGCGCCGCATCACCTGCGACGTCACCCAGATCGGGCTGCTGGTCGACCTGGTGCGGGCCGGGATCGGGGTGGCGTTCGTGCCGCGGCGGGTCGGCGAGCGGGCCGGGCTGCCGTGCGTTTCGGTCCGGCAGCCGGAACCGGGCCGTACGGTCGTGCTGACCGGGCGGGGGCCGCGGCCGCGCAATCCCGCGGCCGCGGCCCTGGCCGATCACCTCACCGGTCGCCTCACGGACGCAGCGCCCGCAGCAGCAGGTCGGCCAGGTGGTCGGCCACTTCCTGCGGGCTGAGCGGGCCGTCGGGGCGGTACCAGGTCGACAGATGGTGCACGGAGCCGAAGTGGTAGTCCACGACGAGGTCGGCCGGGACCTCCTTGGTGAAGACGCCGGCCCGCTGGCCCTCCTCGATGAGCGCCCGGAAGCGCTCGTGGTAGCGCCGGCGCTCGGCGCGCACCTGCTTGTTCTTCTCCGGGCTCAGCTGGTGCATGGAGCGGAAGAAGATCGACGCGTCGTCGAGGTTGTCGATGGTGGTGACGACCACGTCGGCCGCCGCGTCGCGCACCCGCTCCTCGACCGGCCCGTCGGAGTCCGCGTAGGCGTCCAGGCGTTCCTGCTGGAGGCGCAGGAGGCGCGCGTACACCTCGTGCAGGAGGTCGTCCTTGGAGCCGAAGTAGTGGTAGAGCGCGCCCTTGGTGACGCCGGCCGCTTCCACGATCTCCTGCACCGAGGTGCGGTCGTAGCCCTGCTCCGCGAAGAGCCGGGTGGCGGCGGCCAGGAGCCGCTGCGGCACCGGAGTGCCGTCCCCGTCCGTGGTCCTGGGCACTGCCGTCACCTGCCTTTCCGTTGTCTCACTGTCCGTCGTCGTGCGTACGGGAACGCAGTTCCCGACGGAGGATCTTCCCACTCGCCGTCTTCGGCAAGTCGGTCAGGATCTCCACCTGACGCGGGTACTTGTAGGCGGCCAGTCTCTCCTTGCAGTACGCGGCCAGCGCGTCCGGGTCGGTGTCGGCGCCCGGGCGGAGGCTGATGTACGCCTTGACGGTCTCCCCGCGGTACCCGTCGGGGACGCCGACGACGGCGGCCTCGCGCACCGCCGGGTGGGTGTAGAGGACGTCCTCGACCTCGCGGGGCCAGACCTTGAAGCCGGAGGCGTTGATCATGTCCTTCTTGCGGTCGACGACGTAGAGCCAGCCCCGGTCGTCCATGAAGCCGATGTCGCCGGTGCGCAGCTCGCCGCCGGGGAAGGTCTCGGCGGTGGCGTCGGGACGGCGCCAGTAGCCGGGGACGACCTGCGGCCCGCTGACGACGATCTCGCCCTGCTCGCCGAAGGGCACCTCCTCGCCCTGGTCGTCCACGATCCGCACGACCGTCTCGGGGCCGGGCACGCCCACCGCGAGGGTCCCGGAGACCGGGTCGACGGGCGCCTCCAGGTGGGGCGGCACGGAGGCGCAGGGCGCGGTGCACTCGGTGAGCCCGTAGCCGTTGCGGATGTACGGGCCGAAGCCCGCGCGGAACTTCTCCACCAGGGCGGGCGGCAGCGGGGCGCCGCCGGAGGAGATGGTGGCGAAGGACGCGAAGTGCTCCCGGGTGGCGTCCGGGTGGGCGGCCAGCGCCATGAAGGCGGTGGACGGACCGACCGTGTAGTGCGGCCGGTGCTCGGCGAACGCGTCCAGGACGACGCCCGCCTCGAAGCGGTACGCCAGGACGAGCGTGCCCACGCTGTTCAGGCAGGCGCCGAGCTGGCAGACCATGCCGGTGATGTGGAACAGCGGCGCCAGCGCGAAGTAGACCGGCGCCTCGGGCAGACCGAGGCCGGTGCGCTGCCGTTCGGCGTTGTACATGATGTTGCGGTGCGTGTTGGTGGCGCCCTTGGGGGTGCCGCTGGTGCCCGAGGTGTAGCTGATGAGCGCGGTGCCGTCGGACTCGGGGTCGCGGCCCCCGGGCGCCTCGTGGCCGGCGCGGGCCGCCTCGGTGAGGTCGTCGGCGTCGGCGGCCCGCGGCAGCCGCTCGAAGGCCAGCACGCGGGCGTCGCCGCGGGTCTGGAGGTCCAGCTCGCAGGCCGTGAGCACGATCCGCACCGGCGAGCCGGCCGCCGTCTCGCGCAGGTACGCCTCCCAGGCCCGGTCGGAGCAGATCAGGGCGGCGACCTCGCCGTCGCGCAGGACGTGGCCGACCTCCCCCGACTTGTACATGGGGTTGACCGGCACGACGACCGCGCCCGCCTTCCAGGCGCCGAGGACGGCGAGCACGAAGTGCGGGGAGTTCTGCAGCAGGACCGCGACCCGGTCGCCGCGCTCCAGGCCGCGGGCGGCGAGGTGCCCGGCGACGGAGTCGGTCAGCTCGTCCGCCTCGCGGTAGGAGAGGCGGCCGTCGAAGTAGGCGAGGAAGGGGCGGTCGGGGGCCTCGGCGGCGGCCCGGCGCAGGGCGTGCACCAGGGAGGCGTCCGGGTGGAGCGGGGCCTTCTGGGCGTCGGTGAGCAGGTCCAGCCAGGGCTGGGCGGCGTAACGGGAGCCGGTCATCGGGCCGCCGCCTCCTCCCACTGCCGCTGGAGGCGGTTCATGCCGCGCAGCCAGCGTTCGGGTTCGGCGGCGCGGGCCTCGTAGTACCCGGCGACCTCGGGGTGCGGGAGGATCAGGAAGCGGTCCTCCTCGATGCCCTCGAACAGGGCGTCCGCCACGTCCTCGGGCGCGATCGCGGTCGGCGCGAGCACCAGCTCGCCCGCGCTGCCGCTGGCGGTCAGCATGTCGGTGCGCACGCCCTGCGGGCAGACGGCGTGCACCTTGACGCCGCGGTGGCGGTAGGTGAGGGACAGCCACTCGGCGAAGGCGTACGCGCCGTGCTTGGTGACGCTGTAGGGGGCGGCGCCGATCATGGTGAGCAGCCCGGCCGCCGAGACGGTGGAGACGAAGCGCCCGCCGCCGCGCTCCAGCCAGTCGGGGATCAGCTCGTGCGCCGCGCGGACGTGGGCCATGACGTTGACGTCCCAGGCGAGCGCCCAGACGGCCTCCTCGGCGGCCTCCGTGCCGCCGGAGGCGACGCCGGCGTTGGCGCAGTAGACGTCGACCGTGCCGCCGAGCGCGTCGCGGGCCTCGCCGATGATCGCGGAGGCGTCCCCGGGGACGGCGATGCCGCCGATCTCCTCGGCGACGGCCTTCGTCCGTCCGGCGTCCAGGTCGTTGACGACCACCCGGGCGCCCTCGGCCGCGAAGCGGCGGGCCAGCGCGGCGCCGATGCCGCCTCCCGCCCCGGTGACGACGACTCCGGCATCCTGCACGGCTTCCACCATCGGTCTCCTTCGACACGGCTCGGGCGCTGCCGGACGACAGACTAACCAGTCGGTATGCCCGGCGGAAGAGGTGAACCGCGGTCCGGGTCGTTCCGCGGGGCCCAGGGCGCGGGTTAGCGTGCGTGCGCATGACACCCGCCGCGATCACGGAGGTCACCGCATGACGCTGTCCAGACGGACCCTGCTCGCCACCACGGCCGCGGTGGCGGCCACCGCCTCGGCCGCCGGCGCCGGCCCGGCCCAGGCGGCCCCCTCGGGCGGCGGCCGCCGGCTGCGCACCGGCTTCGAGCGGCTGGCCGACGACGGCTACGCCCTGCTGGAGGGCGAGCGGGTCGGCGTCGTCACCAACCCCACCGGCGTCACCCGGGACGCGCGCCACATCGTGGACGTGATGCACGCCGACGGCCGGGTGAACCTGACGGCCGTCTTCGGTCCCGAGCACGGCTTCCGCGGCACCGCGCAGGCCGGCGGCTCCGAGGGCCGCTACGACGACCCGGCGACCGGGCTGCCCGTCCACGACACGTACCTGAAGAGCGGACAGCCGCTCGCCGACGTCTTCACGGCGTCCGGCGTGGACACCGTCGTCTTCGACATCCAGGACGTCGGCGCGCGCTTCTACACGTACATCTGGACGCTGTTCGACTGCATGGAGGCGGCCCGGCTCGCGGGCAAGCGGTTCGTGGTGCTGGACCGGCCGAACCCGGTGACCGGACGGGCGGCCCTGGGGCCCGTCCTGCACGAGGAGTTCGCCACCTTCGTCGGGCGGCGGCCGATCGCCCAGGCGCACGGCATGACCGTCGCCGAGCTGGCGCTGCTGTTCAACGGCGAGTTCCTGCCGTCGCCCGTGCCGCTGGAGACCGTCACGATGACGGGCTGGAAGCGGTCGGAGTTCTACGACGCCTCCGGGCTGCCCTGGGTGCCGCCGAGCCCGAACATGCCGACGCCGGACACCGCTCTGGTCTACTCGGGCACGTGCCTGTTCGAGGGCACCAACCTGTCGGAGGGGCGCGGCACCACCCGTCCGTTCGAACTGCTCGGCGCGGAGGGCGTCGACGGGCGCTGGGCCGCCGCCGCGAACGAACTCGGCCTGCCGGGCGTGCGCTTCCGGGAGGCGTACTTCGCGCCCGCCTTCTCCAAGTTCCAGGGCAGGACGGTCGGGGGCGTGCAGCTCCACGTGCACGACCGGGCCGCCTTCGACCCGGTGCGCACCGGGATCGCCCTCCTGGTGACCGCGAAGCGGACCTGGGACGGCTTCGCCTGGCGGCCGGACGACTGGATCGACAAGCTCACCGGCTCCACGCAGGTGCGCACGATGATCGACGCGGGCGCGGACACCGACGAGGTGGTGGACGGCTGGGAGAGGGAACTGGCGGCGTTCCGCAGGACCCGCCGCCAGTACCTCCTCTACCGCTGACCTCTGCCGCCGGCCGCGGTGCCGGCCGGTCACCGGTGGGACGTGAACTCCACGACCTGCTGGTAGGTCGGCCGGTTCTGCCAGGAGACGCCGCCGTGCCCGATGCCGCCGAGGGTGCGGTGGATCACCGAGTCGGCGCACCACTGGTCGCCGGCCCCGCAGGTGTCGTCGCCGGGATACACCTGGGCGGCCGTGCGCCCCGCGGCCTCCTTCAGGGTGGAGACCAGGGTGTCCCGGCAGGCCGCGAGGTCGCCCCCGCCGCAGTACTCCCGCGCCAGCGGTCCCCTGACCGGCTCGCCGAGCACCGACCGGACGTCCTTGTCGACATAGCTCCACCAGCCGTACTGGAAGGCGCTGCCGGCGTGGGCGCCGGTCGGGCCGTGGGCGGCGGACGGTGACTCGTCGACGGGCAGGTTGCGGGTGAAGGCGGTGTACAGGTCGCCGCCGAGGCCGGGTTCGAACTCGGCCCTCACCAGCAGCGGCCACCAGGCGTCCAGGGTGCGGATCGCGTCGGCGTGGGCGTACTTCTTCGACCCGGCCGAGGTCTCCGTGCGCAGGGCGCCCGCCGCCAGCCACGCCTTGAGCCGGACCACGGCCGCCTCGGCCGCGGGGTCGGTCACCGGCGCGGACTCGATCACCTTCAGCAGGCCGGGCACCACGTCCTCGGCCCGCAGGTCGGCGAGGCCCGCCTCGGCCATGGCCTTCACCAGCGCGGCCCGGGTGACACCGCCGGCGGCGACCAGCTTCCTCACGCGGTCGTCGAGGAGGTTGCCCCGGTGGACGGAGCCGTTGCCCCAGGAGGCGGCCGGATAGTCCTCGGCCTGCTTGTTGTTCCAGGAGACGTAGTAGTCCTGGTCGACGGAGCGGGGATGGGCCGACGGGGGCGTGTACCGGGCCGTGTTGGCGGCCGGGTCCCAGCCCTGCCACTCGTACGCCTCGCCCGCCCACACCGGGAACTCGGCGTCGACGCCGTTCGCCCGCACCGGGTTGTCGCCGCTGTTGTAGTACGCGGTGTGCTCGGAGTCGGCGTAGAACCAGTTGAAGGTGTAGTTGATGTGCTGCACCGCGCCCTGGAAGCGTTCGGGGCCGGTGAGGTAGTCCGGGTCGTTGAGCATCTGGAAGCCGATGATCGAGTCGGCCTCGTGCAGGAAGGACGAGCGCAGCGTGGTGTAGGCGACCTTCTTGCCGCCGACCGTGGCGCGGTACTCGACCGGACCGTACTTCGTGCGCCAGACCCGCATCGTGTAGGAGCCGGCCGCGGTGGAGTCGGCGACGGTCGGCTTCCAGGCGTTCTTCCGCTCGACCTTCTCCATCGGCGTGCAGGTGCCACGGTAGAGGTAGTGGTGGTCGTCCTGGCACAGCTCGACCGCGTAGGTGTCGATGATGTCCTGGCCGGAAGTGGTCGCGCTCCAGGCGTAGTCCTGGCCGCGGCCCAGCTCGACGTACATGCTCAGCCCCGCGAAGGAGGCGCCGCGGGCGCTCAGGCCCGGGCCCTGGAGTTCCTGGAGCATGAGCAACTGGGGTGCGAAGTAGCCGGTCTGCGGGCCGAACACGGCGACCGGGTGGCCGCTCGCGGTGTGCTTCCCGCTGACGACGAGGGCGTTGGACATGCCGCGCCGGGCGGAGGTGACGGCGGTGTCCGCGGCCGTGGCGGAGGCGCCGGTCGCGCCCGCCCCGGCCGCACTGCCGGTGCGGTCGTACACCAGGGGTTCGGCCCGGACCGAGCCGGCGTCGGGCAGGGCGCGGCCCTGCGGGGCGTCGGGGCGGGGCAGGTACGGGAAGCTGCCGTCCCGCTGGGTGAGGACCGCCTCGGGGTCGTTGCGCTGGCGGAAGGACTCCCAGACCTTCGTGCCCTCGGCGACGCCGTACTTCTCCTGGGCGGCGAGGAGGGAGAGCGCGTTGTTCACCTCGCCGCCGCCTCCGGAGCCGAAGAGGGAGCCGATGACGGAGGCCAGCGCGACCAGGTCGGCGCGCTCGAAGTGCTCGATGGCGCCGGCGTTGGTGACGGCGTCCTTGTGGCCGGTCAGGACGTACTCGCCGGGGAAGTAGCGGCCCTTGTCGGAGGCGTCGATGTAGGCGTTGACGCCGGCGACGTAGGCGTCCACGTCGGCGAGGGCCTGGGCGCCGCGCTCTCCGGCCTTCGCGGCGGCGCTCTCGATCTGCGCCTCCAGGTCGGCCTCGGTGTAGGGGGCGCTGCGCCAGAACTGCTGCTCCAGGCCCTGGTTGGCGGGGGCGCCGCCCGCGAAGGAGGTCAACCGGCCGCGTCCGACGTGCCGGAAGAGGTCCATCAGCCACAGCCGGTCCTGGGCCGCGGCGTAGCCGGCGCCGAACTCGGTGCCGTAGCGGGTGGTGCCGGTGATGTGCGGCACGCCGGTCTTCTTGTCGCGGACGATCGTCACGTCGTCGCGTCCGGCGGGGCGGACGGTGGAGGCGACCTGGTCGGCGGGGACGCCGAAGGAGGCGTCCCCGAAGAAGGCGTTGATCTTGTCGTTGGTCAGGCCGGGGTAGCCGGTGGCCAGGTTCGCGTAGGGGCCGAGCTGGTCCTCGGCGTGCGCGGGCTGGGTGCCGAAGGCCTGGTTGAGGAGGATCTGGGCGAGGGTGGCGTTGCCGTTCTGGCCGGGCGGCAGGATGTCGGAACACCGGCCGCCGCAGTGGTCGGCGGCCGCCGCCCGCGCGGTCGTGGGGGTGGTGGCGCCCGTGTCGGCGGCCACCGCGGGGGAAAGCGGTGACAGAAGACCGGCGATGAGGGCGCATACCGATGCGCTCTTCAGGAACCCGTGGAAGCGGCGGGGAGTTCTCAGTCTGTCAAGGGCGTTGCGTGGGGTGCGCCGTTGCATGGCAGCTCCTCCCGACGAGGGTGGGCCCGGACGTTACCGCCGGTATCCCCGAGTTGCGAGGTGAACATGCGTCAGTTTTCGGAGCGGGTGCGATCGGCTGATGGGAGACATCGGAAATCGGATGGAGCCGGATCGCGCGTCGATACGTCTACTCGGCGACGTCGGGAGGACGACTCCGTACGACGACGCCGAAGTGACCGAAGTGACCGAGAAGCAGGTGCAGGTGTGACGGAGGTGCAGGGCGATGGCCGGTTTCCGGAGTCTGGCGAGACAGGTCCGCGATCCACGGTGCGACCTGGCGCTACGGCGCTATTCGCTGCGCAAGTGCCTTGAGCGGTTCGCCCCTTACGGGCACAGGGCGACCTGGGACCATCTGTGCTCGCGGGCCGGGTTCGGCCCCGAGGACCGCTCCCCCGACCCGGCGCGGCTCGTGGCCGCGCTGGAGGAGCTGGAGGAGGCGCGTTCGGTGTGGCTGGCCTACGAGGTGGAGTTCGCCGAGCGGCGCAGGAAGGAGAAGCACGACGGACTGCGCAGGCCGGGCAGCGTGGACGACTGGCACCGGCTGACCTGGGGCGGTTTCGGGGTGGCCTGGTGCGACGACCCGGAGGTCCATCCCGACGGGCCGCTCGCGGAGGTGCTGCGACGGCTGATCTCGGCGCTGGAGCGCGAACCGGGGTCGGTGTGCCCGGTGTGCGACGGGGACCGGCTGGTCTGGAAGCACGACCTGGACCACGAACCGTCGACGGGCCCGGTCTGCACGGACTGCGGGATCCTGGTGCCGCGTCCGGTGCTGACCCCGAAGGCCCTGGCGGAGGCCCGGCGTGAACGGCTGCTGATGTCGGCGTAGCGGCCGAGGGGGTGCGCCGGGGACGCCGCGCCCCCGACGGGTGTTGTCAGTGGCGCCCTGCACCATGGGGGGATGGTGCAGGTGTGCGTGAACGGGGCCCGCGGGGCCGCCGACGGTGCGGTGGTGCCGCTGACGCCGGAGGCGATGGCGGACGCCGTGGCCGGGGCGGTGGCCGCCGGGGCCACGGACGTCCATGTCCATCCCAAGTCCCCGTGCGGACAGGACACGTTGTCGCCGCGGGTGCTCGCGGCGACCCTGGGGGCGATACGGGCGCGGGTGCCGGAGGCGGTGCCGGTCGGGGTGACCACGGGAGCCTGGGCCGAGCCCGAGCCGGACGCCCGGGTCGCGCGCATCCGGAGCTGGGAGGCGCTGCCCGACCACGCCTCGGTCAACTGGCACGAGCCGGGCGCCGAGGCGGTCGCCGCCGCGCTGATCGAGCGGGGGGTGGGTGTCGAGGCGGGCGTCTGGTCCGGCACGGACGGCGCGGAACGGTTCGCGCGCTCGCCGCTGGGGCCGAGGGTGCTGCGGGTGCTGGCGGAGGTCACGGACACCGGCGCGGCGACCGCGCAGGCGTCCGCGCGGACCCTGCTGGCCGGCCTGGGCACGGCGCACGGCCGCCCGGTGCTGCTGCACGGCGAGGACGGCGGCGCCTGGCCGGTGCTGCGCCTGGCCGGCCGGCTGGGCCTCGCGACCCGCATCGGCCTGGAGGACACCCTGCTCCTGCCGGACGGCCGGCCCGCCCGGTCGAACGCCGAGCTGGTCGAGGCGGGCCTGACCGAGTGGCGGACGGCCCGGCGCCGCGGGAGGTGAACCCCGTCCGGCGGCGCCCGGCACGTCCCCCGGACGCGGAGCCGGCGGCCTGCGGGCGCGCCGTCCCGCGCCGCCCCCGGGAACGCCGCGACGCGCGCACCCGACGGCGCACGGGCGGCGCCGGACCGGATGCGGGGCCCGTGCGCGCCGTGGCCGTGCTCGGGGGCGGCGCCGGTGCGCGGTCCCGCGGTGCGCGACCGGCGCCTCGGACCGGGGCCGGTGACCGCCGGGCGCCGGGACCGGGTCCTTCAGTCGCAGCACGCGGCGTCGGACGGGGCCGGCGTGCGCCTGCCGGCCGGCGCCGTCCCCGTCCTGCGTTCCACCAGCAGGCGGGAGCCCGCGCGGCTTTCGCCGAAGACGTCGTCGGGGTTGGACAGGACACAGGTGTCCAGGGACAGACAGCCGCAGCCGATGCAGTCGGTGAGGTGGTCCCGCAACCGGTTCAGCTGCTTGATCCGCTCGTCCAGCTCGGAGCGCCAGGCCTCGGAGAGCCGCGCCCAGTCCTCCTCGGTGGGCGTGCGTCCCTCCGGCAGCTCGGCGAGCGCCTCGCGGATCGTGGCGAGCGGGATGCCGACGCGCTGCGCGGCCCGCACGAAGGCGACCCGGCGCAGGGTGTCGCGGCTGAAGCGGCGCTGGTTGCCGGAGGTGCGGCGACTGCTGATCAGGCCCTTGGACTCGTAGAAGTGCAGGGCGGAGACGGCGGCGCCGCTGCGCGCGGCGAGCTGGCCGACCGTGAGCTCGTGGATCTTCTCGGGAATCTGAGGCACTCCTCGAACCCTACCGACCCCGTCACCCGCCGGGTCCGTTGACATGGGCTCCGGCGGCCACCATGCTAAGCAGTTGCTTAGAAAATTTCGACGCGGGAGGCCGGGACATGGCAGAGCCGAGGATCTTCACATCCGCCGACGACGTGAAGGCGGCGGTGGGCGAGCAGCTGGGGTACACCGACTGGCTGGAGGTCGACCAGAAGCGGATCGACCTGTTCGCGGAGGCGACCGGCGACCACCAGTGGATCCACGTGGACCCGGAGAAGGCCGCCGCGGGCCCGTTCGGCACCACCATCGCGCACGGGTACCTGACCCTGTCGCTGCTCCCGCTCTTCGGGCCGCAGCTGATCCAGGTCGAGGGCGTGAGGATGGGCGTCAACTACGGCACCAACAAGGTCCGTTTCCCCTCCCCCGTCCCGGTCGGCTCGCGGCTGCGCGCCACGGCGACGATCACCGGCGTCGAGGACGTCGCGGGAGGGATCCAGGTGTCCGTCGCCTTCACCGTGGAGCGCGAGGGCGGCGACAAGCCGGCGTGCGTCGCCGAGTCCGTCTCGCGCTACTACCTGTGAGCCGCCGCCACCCGTGAGCCGCTACCGCCCCTGAGCGGCGCCGGACTCCTTGGCCCGCACCATCCGCAGCACGAGGTCGGCGTAGAGCGCGCCGACCTCGTCGGGCGTGCGGGGGCCGTTCACGTTGAACCAGCGGGCGACGTCGATGCAGAGGGAGAGCACCGCGAGCGTCGTGCCCTGCACGTCCGCCACCTCGAACTCGCCCGAGGCCACGCCCTCCTCGATGATGCGCCGCACCTGCGCGTCGACCTGGCGGCGCAGCGCGACGATCTCGGCACGGGCGTCCGGACCGAGCGCGTCCAGCTCGTACTGCACGACGCGCGCGGTGGTGCGCCGTCCGGCGTGCCAGCGCACGAAGGAGCTGACGGCCTCGGCGAGCCGCTCCGTGGCACTGCCCTCGCCCTCGGCCGCCGTGCGCAGGATGCCGAGCGCCCGGTCGTGGCCGATCCGGCTGATGCGGTGGAGCAGCTCTTCCTTGGTCTTGTAGTGGATGTAGAGCGCGGCCGGACTCATGCCGGCCCGCCCGGCGATGTCGCGGGTCGTGGTCGCGTGGTACCCGCGCTCGGCGAAGGCCTCCACGGCGGCGACCAGCAGTCGCCGGGCCGCGTCAGGCGTGACCTCTTCCCACGGCTCGATGTCGCCGCCCGCCGTCTCGGCCGCCGTACTCATCGCTTGTTCGCCCCTCTCGGTGACAGGAGCTCCACCATACCGCCGAAGCTGAGCGGCCGCTTAGGGGTGCCCGGCCGCAGGTCATCCCAGCTTCTCGAAGGGGTCGTGCTCGGCGAGGAGCTTCTCCAGCCGGGCCTGGTCGACGCGGCTGACGATCTGCCCGGCCTCCTGCCGGTCCCGGATGATCTTGGCCAGCGTGAAGGCGGACGTGACGAGGTACAGGACGGCGATGGCGAGGAAGGCGCGCACCCAGGCGTCGGCCCGGAGCTGGTAGATGCCGATGGAGGTGGCGATCATGGCGACCGCGAACGACGCGACGGCCTGCCCGTAGAAGGCGGCGGTGCTCTGCTGCTTGACCGGTGTGTCACTCATGGGGACAAGCGTCGGCGGACGTGGCCCGGGACACATCCGCCGACGTACTCAGTCCGGGTACTCAGAAGGCCGAGACGCCCGTCAGGGCGCGCCCGATGACCAGCTTCTGGATCTGGCTGGTGCCCTCGTAGAGGGTCATCACGCGGGCGTCGCGCAGCAGCTTGCCGGCCGGGTACTCGTCGATGTAGCCGTAGCCGCCGAAGACCTGGAGGGCGTTGTTGGCGGCGCGGACGGCGGCCTCCGAGGCGAACAGCTTGGCCTTGGAGGACTCGACGGTGAAGGGCTGCCCGCGGTCGATCAGGTCGGCGACGCGCCAGGTCAGCAGCCGGGCGGCGTCCACGTCGAGGGCGATGTCGCTGATCAGCTCCTGCACCAGCTGGTGGTGGGCGATGGTCTTCCCGAACTGCTCGCGCTCGCCCGCGTACCGCACGGCGGCGTCCAGGGCGGCCTGGGCGATGCCGACGCAGCCGGCCGCGACCGACATCCGCCCCTTGGCGAGCGCCGACATGGCGACCGAGAAGCCCTTGCCCTCGGGGGCCAGCATCGCGGAGGCCGGGACGCGGACGTCCTCCAGGACGAGTTCGGCGGTGGCCTGGCCGCGCAGGCCGAGCTTGCCGTGGACGGTGCGGCGGGTCAGGCCGGGGGTGTCGGTGGGGACCAGGAAGGCGGAGACGCCCTTGTGGCCGGGGGCGTCGGTGGAGCGGGCGAAGAGCAGGACGACGTCGGCCCAGGTCCCGTTGGTGATGAACATCTTGGTGCCGTTGACGACGTAGTCGTCGCCGTCGCGGACCGCGCGCGTGGAGAGGTTGCCGGCGTCCGACCCCGTGCCGGGCTCGGTCAGGCCGAAGCAGCCGACGTACTCGCCGGAGGTCAGCCCGGGCAGCCAGCGGCGCTTCTGCTCCTCGTCCCCCCAGGCGGCGATCGTCTTGGCGACCAGGCCGAGGGAGACGGAGACGATGCCCCGCACGGAGGAGTCGCCGCGTCCCAGCTCCTCCGTCACCAGGCAGTACGCGAGGTGGTCGCCGCCGGAGCCGCCGTACTCCTCGTCGACGGTGAGTCCGAGGAAGCCGACCTCGCCGAGTTTCTTGACGATGGACCGGTCCACCTCCTCGGCACGGTCCCAGGCGACGACGTGGGGGGCGATCTCGCGCTCCACGAAGTCCCGGGCGAGCTGCCGTACGGCGGCCTGCTCCTCGCTGAGCTCCAGGTTCATGACGGGTCACCCCACAGAAGACGGATCCGGACAGACGTCTCTTGAAAGCCGGACATTTAAATTAGCACTGCTAGTTTATGGTCGCAGCCCTACTATGTGCGCCATGGCCCGACCGCGCAAGCCCCTGCTCAGCACCGACCGGATCGTCGAGACGGCCCGCGCGCTGGTGGACGCGGAGGGCCTCGCGGCCGTCTCCACGCGCCGGCTCGCGGCGGAACTGGGGGTCAGCGGGCCCTCGCTCTACAACCACTTCCGCACCAAGGACGAGATCCTGGAGGCCGTGGCCGACTCGGTCAGCGCGCAGGTCGACCTGTCGATGTTCGAGGACGGCCGGGACTGGCGGACCGCACTGCACGACTGGGCCGTCTCCTACCGGGCGGCCCTGCGCGACCACCCCAACATCGTCCCGGTACTGGCCCACGGACCCGGCCGCCGCCCCGCCGCGCTGCACCTCGCGGACGCCGTCTACGGCGCGATGGTCGCGGCGGGCTGGCCGCCGGCGCAGGCCACGTCCATCGGCGCGCTGATGCGGTACTTCGTCATGGGCTCCGCGCTCGGCTCCTTCGCCCGGGGTTTCCCGGACGACGCCAGCGCCTACGACCCCGCCGACTACCCCCACCTCGGCAAGGCCCATCTCCTGGCCGAGCAGCAGGAGAAGATCGACGAGCGGGCCTTCGAGACCGGGCTGACGGCGCTGCTGGACGGGCTGGCGCAGCAGTACGAGCGGCTCACGCGGGACGGCTAGGGACGCCCAGGGCGAGGAGGGCGGTGTCGTCGTCGACACCGTCGCCGAGCTTCTCCAGCAGTGCGGCCACGGCGGCGATCACGTCGCCGGGCGCCGTCGACGCCTGCCGGGCGGCGAAGTCCCGGAGCCGCTGTTCACCGTAGAGGACGGCGCGGCCGGGGTCCGTGCGGGCCTCGGTCAGGCCGTCGGTGTAGAGCAGCACGGTGTCGCCGGGTCCGAGGACGGTCGTGGCGGGGGTGAAGGAGGCGTCGCGCAGCGCGCCGACCAGCATGCCGCCGGGAGTGGTGAGGTAGCCGGCCCGCCCGGGGCCGTCGACCGGGGCACCGGCCCGCAGGACGAGTGCCGACGGGTGGCCGCCGGAGGCGAGGCGCACCGCGGCGCGGCCCCGGTCGGCGTCCGGTTCGACGACACCGACGACGGCAGTGCAGTGGCGCGGGTCCGCCTCGTCGCCGTAGCGGTCGTACAGGACGGCGTTGAGGGTGGTCAGGGCACTGACCGGGTCGGAGTCGTGGAAAACGGCCGCCCGCAGGGTGTAGCGGGTGAGGGAGGTGACGGCGGCGGCCTCGGGGCCCTTGCCGGTCACGTCGCCGAGGAAGAACGCCCAGCGCCTGGCGTCGAGGGCGAACAGGTCGTAGAAGTCGCCGCCGAGCCGGTCGGGTGACGCCGTGTAGTAGTACGAGGCCACCTCCAGGCCCGGGACGGTGGGCAGCTCGGCGGGCAGCAGGGCCTGCTGGAGCACGGCGAGGGCGTCGGTCAGCCGGGCCCGGTCGGCCTCGGAGCGGGTGCGTGCCGCCTCCGCATCCCGCCGCACCGCCTCGGCCAGGTCGCGGGCCTCGTCGGCGGCCGTCCTGCGGCGCAGCAGTTCCTCCTCGTAGGCGCGTCGGTCGGACGCGTCGAAGACGGTGGTGCGGATCAGTACCGGTTCGCCGTCCGCGTTCCGTTTGACCGCGGCGGACACCAGCACCGGTAGTCGTCCGCCCGTGGCCGTCCGCATCTCCAGCGCGATCCCGCCGATCTCGCCCCGCAGGCCCAGCAGGGGTGCGAAGTGGGTCTCGTGGTAGAGGCGGCCACCGACGGTGAGCAGGTCGGAGAAGCGCGTCCGGCCCACCACCTCGCTCCGCTCCAGGCCGAGCCAGTCCAGCAGCGTCGCGTTGACCTTGACGATGGTGCCGTCCATGGCCGTGGACAGGAATCCGCAGGGGGCGGAGTCGTAGAGGTCCTCGGCGCTGTCCTCCGGGCCCGGCACGCCACCGGTCGGCGCCGTCCGCCCGCCCCGGCCGGCGCCGGGGGCGGGGTCAGGGGGCTCGGCGGGTGCCATGGACGCGGTCCAGGAAGTAGAGCAGGGCGTCGGCGGTGGCCTCGGGGGCGCTGAGCCGGGGGCAGTGTCCGGTGGCGTCCGGGGTGACCAGACGGGCGCCGGGGACACGTGACCGCACGAAGGCGCCGCCTTCCCGGGGAGCGATGGCGTCCTCGGCGCGTTCGAGGACCGGCGTGGGCACCTTCACCCCCTCCAGGTCCCCACGGGCGTCCGAGAGGAACGTGGTGCGCGCGAAGACGCGGGCCATCGCCGGGTCGGTCGCGCAGAAGCTGTCGGTGGGTTCCCGGCCCGGCTCCGGCCGGTCGGGGTCGCCCATGACGACCGGCGCCGTCGCGGACGACCGGCCGAGGTGGTTCGACTCCGGCGAGGCGAGCGGTTCCTCGACGTCGGCCGCCGTGAAGCCGCCGCGGTACCCGTCGTCGTCGAGGTGGCGCGGGGAGGGGGCGACCATGGCCGGGGAGCCGATGCGGTCGGGTGCCGCGCGGGCGGCCAGGACGCCGGCCGTCGCGCTCACGGAATGCCCGACGAACGTCACCCGCCTCAGGTCCAGCGCCCGCAGGACGTCGACCGCGTCCTGCGCGTGGCCGTCCAGCGACGCGTACCGCTCGGGGACCCAGGCCGACAGGTCGGAACGGCCCGAACCGACCTGGTCGAACAGGACGACCTTGCAGCGCCCGGCCGGCCGGGGCACCACCAGGCACCACATGTTCTGGTCGCAGCCGAAGCCGTGCGCCAGGACCACCACCGGCCCGTCGGGATCACCGGTCACCGTGACGTGGTTCCGGTGCCGTACGTCCGTGTCCACCATGCCGCCTCCCACTCGCGCCCTCTTCGTACCCTTATGCCCTCCAATGAATCGAAAAGAGCGCTTGTTTCCCCGGCCTGAACCCTTCGGCGCCCGCCGAAGGGTCCGTGCCGCATCCTGGACGCATGACCGACAAGGACGGTGAAGCGCCCGGGCTCGCGCGGCTGGCGGGGCTGATCGCCGACGAGACCAGGGCCTCCTGCCTGCTGGCGCTGCTCGACGGGCGGGCGTGGACCGCCGGCGAACTGGCCCGGCACGCGGGGGTCGCCGCGTCGACGCTGAGCGAACACCTCGGCAAACTCGTCGCGGGCGGCCTGCTCACCGAGGAGCGGCAGGGGCGGCACCGGTACGTCAGGCTGGCCGACGAGCGGATCGCGCACCTCGTGGAGGACCTGGCCGCACAGGTCGCGCCCGAGGCGGCCACGCGGCGTCCGCGCACCCTGCGGGCGTCGAGCGCCGGGTCGGCGATGGCCCGCGGGCGCACCTGCTACGACCACCTCGCCGGGCGGCTCGGGATCACGGTCACCGACGCGCTGACCGGGCGCGGGCTGCTGCGCCAGGACACCGGCTTCGCGCTCACCGACGCGGGGCTCGGCTGGTTCGACGCCGCCGGGATCCGCCTCGACCGCACGAACCGCCGGCCGCTGGCCCGCGCCTGCCTGGACTGGACCGAACGCCGCCCCCACCTCGCGGGCGTCGCGGGCGCGGCCCTGTGCCGGCACGCCCTGGACGCGGGCTGGTGCGTGCGCATCGGCTCGGAGCGGGCGGTGAAGGTGACGCCGGCGGGCGAGGACGCGCTGTCCGGGCTGCTGGGCATCGACCCGGCGCTGCTGCGCTGAGCGCGGGCACCCCGTCCGGAACCCGCCGGTCCCACGCCCCCTTCCTGCCTAGCCTCTGGAGCATGATGAGCACCGCCCCGTCCCGCCGTGCCGGCCTCCTCGCCGCCGGCGCCGCCACCGTCACCGTCGTCCTGTGGGCCTCGGCCTTCGTCTCCATCCGCAGCGCGGGCGAGGCCTACTCGCCCGGCGCGCTGGCGCTCGGGCGGCTGCTGTCGGGCGCGCTGACGCTGGGGGTGATCTGCCTGGTGCGCCGGGAGGGCCTGCCGCCCCGGCCGGCCCGGCGGGGGATCGTGATGTCCGGGCTGCTGTGGTTCGGCTTCTACATGGTCGTCCTGAACTGGGGCGAGCAGCAGGTGGACGCCGGTACGGCCGCCCTGGTGGTGAACGTCGGGCCGATCCTCATCGCGCTGCTCGGCGCCCGGCTGCTCGGGGACGCGCTGCCGCCGCGGCTGGTGGCGGGGATGGCGGTGTCGTTCGCCGGTGCGGTGACCGTGGGCCTGTCGATGTCCGGCGAGGGCGGTTCCTCGCTGTCCGGGGTGGTGCTGTGCCTGCTGGCGGCCGTGGCGTACGCGGGCGGGGTGGTCGCCCAGAAGCCGGCGCTGGGCCGGGCGAGCGCGCTGCAGGTGACGACGTTCGGGTGCCTGGTCGGGGCGGTGGTCTGCCTGCCGTTCGCCGGGCAGCTGGTGCGGGAGGCGGCGACGGCGCCCGCCTCCGCGACGCTCAACATGGTCTACCTGGGCGTGTTCCCGACCGCCCTGGCGTTCACGACGTGGGCGTACGCCCTGGCCCGGACGACCGCCGGCCGGATGGGCGCGACGACGTACGCGGTGCCCGCCCTCGTCGTCCTGATGTCGTGGCTGGCGCTCGGCGAGGTGCCGGGGCTGCTGACCCTGGCGGGCGGGGCGCTGTGCCTGGCGGGCGTGGCGGTGTCGCGGTCCAGGAGGCGCGCGGCGGCGGCTCCGGAACCGGGCGGGGCCCCGGAGCCGGGCGGGACTCCGGAGCCGGGCGGGACTCCGGAGCCGCGCCCCGCGGACGCGAGGCGTTAGAAGACCACCAGCGCCCGGCCGCCCTTGCCCGCCAGCATGTTCTCGAAGGCCGCCGGGATGCCGTCCAGGGCGATGCGTTCCGTCACCAGGGCGCCCAGGTCGAGGCGGCCGGCGCGGACGTGCTTGGCCAGTACGGGCAGGTCGCGGGCCGGATCGGCGTTGCCGTAGACGCAGCCGGACAGGGTGCGGCCCCAGTGGAAGATCTCCAGGGCGTTGAAGGTGACCTGCTGGTCCTTGCCGCCGATGCCGACGACCGTGGTGCGTCCGCCGCGCCGGGTGGAGTCCCAGGCGGTGCGGATGGTGACGGCCCGGCCGACGCACTCGACGGCCGCGTCGACGCCCTGCTTGCCGGTGAGGGCGCGGATCTCGCGGGCGGTGGTGTCGGAGGCGACCAGGTAGTCGGTGGCGCCGGCGGCGCGGGCCAGTTCCTCCTTCTCCGGGGAGACGTCGACCGCGACGATCTTCGACGCGCCCGCGATCCGGGCCGCCTGGAGGGTGGCGAGGCCCACTCCCCCGACGCCGAACACGGCGACCGTCTCGCCCTCCCGGACCTTCGCCGAGTGGTGGACGGCGCCGTAGCCGGTGAGGACGGCGCAGCCGAGCAGGGCGGCGTCGGTGAGCGGGATGCCGTCCGGACAGGGCAGGACGCAGGACGCGGGCACCACCGTCTCCTCGGCGAACGCGGCGACGTTCAGGCCGGGGTGCAGGCCGGTGCCGTCGTCGGCGCGGCGGGCGTGCGTGTTCGCGGCGCCGGCCAGGGCGTCGGCGCACAGCCAGACCTCGCCGAGCGAGCAGGGGTGGCAGACGCCGCAGGACGGGGCCCAGTTGAGGACGACGCCGTCGCCGGGCGCGACGTGGGTGACGCCCTCGCCGACGGCGACGACCGTGCCGGCGCCCTCGTGGCCGAGGACGGCGGGCAGCGGCACGCGCATGGTGCCGTTGGACAGGGACAGGTCGGAGTGGCAGACCCCGGCGGCGGCGAGCCTCACCCGGACCCGGCCGGGGCCGGGCTCGGGCAGCTCGATCCCGGTGACCTCCAGCGGGGCGCCTACGGCGGGTACGACGGCGGCACGGACAGCGGTGCGGACGGCCATGACGTGAACGGCTCCCCTGGGTCTAGAACTGGAGGGACTTGGTCTGGAGGTACTCGGTGAGGCCGTGCGGGCCCAGTTCGCGGCCCACGCCCGACTGCTTGTAGCCGCCGAAGGGCGCCAGCGGGTTGAAGCGGCCGCCGTTGATGTCGACCTGGCCGGTGTCCATGCGGCGGGCGAAGGCGACCGCCTCCGCCTCGTCCCCGGCCCAGACGGCCCCGGCGAGGCCGTACACCGTGCCGTTGGCGATCCGCAGGGCGTCCTCCTCGTCCTCGTAGCGCAGGAGGGACAGGACCGGCCCGAAGATCTCCTCCTGGGCGATGGTCATGTCCTCGGTCACGTCGGCGAAGACGGTCGGGCTGACGAACCAGCCCCGCTCGCGCGGGGATTCGGGGCCGCCCGCGACGAGGCGGGCGCCCTCGGCGACGCCCTTCTCGATGTAGCCGCGCACCCGCTCCCATTGCTTGGCGTTGACGACCGGGCCGATCCGGTCGCCGTACTTCGCGGCGGCCTCGGCGGCGAGCGCCACGGCCTCGTCGTACCGGTCGCGGTGGACCAGCATCCTGGTCCAGGCGCTGCACGTCTGGCCGGAGTTGGACATGACGTTGGCGACGCCGACGTTCACGGCCCTGGCCAGATCGGCGCTCGGGAGGATCACGTTGGCGGACTTGCCGCCGAGTTCGAGGGCGACCTTCTTGACGGCGGCGCCGGCGATCGCGCCGATGCGCCGGCCGACGGCGGTGGAGCCGGTGAAGGAGACCAGGTCGACGTCCGCATGCTCGGCGAGGGCCTGGCCGGCGACCGGGCCGAGGCCGGTGACCAGGTTGAAGACGCCCGCGGGGACGCCGGCCTCGTGCACCGCCTCGGCGAAGAGCTGGGCGGTGAGAGGGGTGTCCTCGGCGGGCTTCAGGACGACCGTGCAGCCCGCCGCCAGCGCCGGGGCGACCTTGGCGACGATCTGGTGGAGGGGGTAGTTCCAGGGGGTGATGGCGCCGACCACGCCGATCGGCTCGTGGTGGACGACGGAGTTGCCGATCCTCTCCTCGAAGGAGTACGTCGCCGCCAGCTCGGCGTAGGAGCCGGCGACCGCGATCGGGGCGCCGGCGTGCACGGCCTGCGAGAACTGCAGCGGCGAGCCCAGCTCGGCGGTGACGGTCTCGGCGATCTCGTCCTTGCGGGCCACCAGCACGTCCCGCAGGGCGGCCAGACGCGCGGCGCGTTCGGCGGGCGGGGTGGCGGCCCAGCCCGGCAGGGCGGCGCGGGCGGCCCGTACGGCGGCGTCCACGTCCAGGGCGGTGCCGGCGGGGACCTTGCCGATCACCTGCTCGTCGGCCGGGTTCACCACGTCGATCGTGTCCCGGCCGTCGGCGGGGCGCCAGGCCCCGTCGATGTACATGCCGTCGTGTGCCTTCATCGCGTTCCTTCCGGGCGGGCATCGTCGTCCGGCCCCAAACTAGCGCCGATAGTTTTACGGCACCAGGGGCGGCCACCATGGTGGCGCGGTTCACCCTCCCGGAGGGCCGGGTGCCGACGGGATCACTCCTCCGGGCCCGGCGGGCGCCGGGCCGGTCCACACGCTCGGGGCGCCGGGCGGGCGGCCGTCGGGGCGGCGCCCCCGGACGACAGTCCCCGGCCGCCCGGGTCCGGCGGAGACCGTCCCGGGCCGCCCGCGCGACGCCGACGCCTCCTCCGGCGACCGGCGGCAGGACGTCGGCCAGGACGAGTGCGGCCGCCTCCCTCGTGGTGGCCGCCGTCATCCCCCGTGGCCCGGCGGGCCCTCGCGGCGGCCGCGGCCCTGTCGCGCCGTACGACGCGCCGTACGGGCCCGGCCGGGGCCGTCGGCGGACGCGCGGTCGGGCGCCGGCCCGGCCGGGGAGCGCAGGGCGACGCCGGAGGACAGCAGGAGGAGGGCGCCGAGCATCACGAAGGGCGCGGCCACGCCCGCGACGCCGGCGATCAGACCGGCCGCGGCGGGCGCGGCGACCTGGCCGAGGCGGTTGCCGGTCAGGCGCAGGGCGAGGGCGGTGGAGCGGGCCTCGTCGGGGGCCGCCTGGACGACGGTCGTCATGGACAGCGGCTGGCCGACGCCCAGGCAGAAGCCGAGGACGACGAGCATCACGCCCAGCGCCCACACCGGCACCGGCAGCGCGACGCCGGCGCACAGCACGGCCGCCAGCAGACAGGTGACCGTGAGCAGGAGGGTGCGGCCGAGCAGGCGCAGCAGGGGCGTGAGCACCAGCCGGCAGGCGATCGTGGCCGCGGCGCGCAGGCTGAGCAGGGCGCCGATCACCGCCGGGGAGATGCCCCGGTGTTCGCCGACCACCGGCAGGTAGGCGGTGAGGACGTCGGTCGCGGACAGCACCGACAGGCTGATCAGGATGCCCGCGGGCACGCCCCGGGACCGCAGGATGCCCGCCACCGGGACGCGCGGTCCCGGTTCCCTGCGGGGCCCGGCGGCCGCCGGGTGCTCTGTGCGCCACAGCGAGGTGAACGCGACCGCCGCGACCGCGCCCGCGACGACCAGGGCGAGCGCGCTGGTGCCGGCCATGTCCCGGCCGCCGATCAGGGCACCCGCCGCGACGGGCCCGACGAGCTGCCCGAGCGAGGCGCCGATGGTGAAGTGGCCGAAGTTGCGGTCCTGTTCGTGCGGCGCGGACTGGCGGGCGACCAGCGACTGGGCGCCGATGACGAAGCAGAGGTGGCCGAGGCCCATGACGCCGCTCCACAGCGCCATCGCCCACAGCGATCCGGCGACGCCGCTCAGCACGCAGCCGCCGGCGATCAGGACGACGCCGGCGGGCAGCAGCGGGGCGCAGCGGCCGTGATCGGTGCGGCGGCCCAGCGGCACGGCGGCGAACAGCGGAAGCAGCGCGTACACGCCGGCGATGACGCCGACCGCCCGCTCGTCCGCGCCCAGCGCGAGGGCCCGGTAGGAGACGGCGGGCCGGGCCATCGACACCGCCCCCTGCGCGAAGCCGAAGGCGATGACGAGGCGGAGCAGCCAGCCGCGGTTCCCACCGGGCCCCATGGTCGTTTCCTTTCCGGACCGTCCCGGAGAACCGGGCCGGTGATCAGATGATGCCGAACAGGATGCCTGCCGCGAGGATCACCAGGCTCGTCAGGACCGCCCACTTCACCACGAACTTCGTGTGGTCGCCGAACTCGACCTTGGCCATGCCGACCAGGACGTAGACGGCGGGGACGAGCGGGCTGGACATGTGCAGCGGCTGGCCGACGATCGAGGCGCGGGCGATCTCCAGCGTCGACACGCCGTGCGCGTGGCCGGCCTCGGCGAGCACCGGCAGGACGCCGAAGTAGAAGCCGTCGTTCGACATGAAGTAGGTCAACGGCAGGCTGAGCAGGCCGGTGACGAGGCCCATGTGCGGGCCCATGCCGTCGGGGATGGTGTCCACCAGCCAGTTGGCCATGTGGTCGACCATGCCGGTGCCGGTGAGGACGCCGGTGAAGACGGCGGCGGCGAAGACCATGCCGGAGACGTTGAGGACGTTGTCGGCGTGGGCCGCGATGCGGGCCTTCTGGTCGGGGACGTGCGGGAAGTTGACGGTGAGGGCGAGCGCGGCGCCGATCAGGAACAGCACCGGGATCGGCAGCAGCTCCATGATCATGGCGGTGAGCAGGGCGACCGTGAGCAGCGCGTTGAACCAGTACAGCTTGGGGCGCAGGGTGGCCCGGTGCGGGTCGAGGCCCTGGAAGCCGTCGTCCGCCGCGCCGTCCCGGCCGGCCGGGCCGCCGGAGCCCGCGGCGGGCGCGGACGCCTCGCCGGTGCCGGTGCCGGAAGCCTTGCCCGTGCCGGCCGCCGCGCCGGCGCCGACCAGCACCGTCTCGGTCTCGTCCTCCCGCACCAGCACCTCGTCCAGCGTCAGGGTGCCGAGCCGCCGGCGCTCGCGCACACCGAGGACGTAGGCCAGGACGACGACCGCGACCAGTCCGGCGGCCAGGGCCGGGATCATGGGCACGAAGACGTCGGTGGCGTCGACCTTCAGCGCGGTGGCGGCGCGGGCGGTGGGACCGCCCCAGGGCAGGGTGTTCATCACGCCGTTGGCCATCGCGGCGACACCGGTCATCACGACCAGGCTCATCTTCAGGCGCTTGTACAGCGGGTACATCGCCGAGACCGTGATCATGAAGGTGGTCGAGCCGTCGCCGTCCAGGGAGACGATCGCGGCCAGCAGCGCCGTACCGACGACGATCCGCATCGGGTCGGCCCTGCAGAACCTCAGGATCGCGCGGACGATCGGGTCGAACAGCCCGACGTCGATCATCACACCGAAGTAGACGATCGCGAACATGAGCATCGCCGCGGTGGGGGCGAGGCTGGACACGCCGTCGATGACGTAGTCACCGAGGTGGGCGCCCTTGCCGACGAACACGCAGAACAGCGCGGGGATCAGCACGAGCGCCGCGATCGGCGACATCTTCTTCATCATGATCAGGACCAGGAAGGTCGCGATCATGGCGAAGCCGAGGATGGTCAGCATGAGTGAGTACCTAACGTTCGCCCTTGAACATCCCACCGGGGCAGGCGGTGCGAGCGACGTTAGGGGGCGCGAAGTCGCGTTAACAAGATGTTGACACGCGAGCAATAAGCGCAGAACTCCAGGTCACGGCTTTGCTCAGCCCAGGGCCGGGTCAGCGCCGGGCCGCGGGGAGGAGTTCGACGGGGACCCCGTTGAGGACCGCGTTGCCCGAGAGCGGGTCGAGCAGGCTGCCGTCGAGGAGCTGGTTGACGTTGACGCCGGGGTCGCCGGCGGCGTGGGTGAGGCGGGTGCCGGGGCGGTCGTGGCCCCAGCCGTGCGGGAGGCTGACCACGCCCGGCCGGACGGTGTCGGTGACCTCGGCGGGGGCGGTCACCTCTCCCCCGGCGCCCTTGACGCGCACCGGCTGACCGTCCCGTACGCCGAGCCGGCCGGCGTCGTCGGGGTGCAGGTGCAGGGTGCAGCGGTTGGAACCGCCGGTGAGGGCGGGGACGTTGTGCATCCAGCTGTTGTTGGACCGCAGGTGGCGGCGGCCGACCAGGACGAGCCCGGCGGGGCGCTCGGCCATGGAGCGCCTCAGGCGCGGCAGGTCGGCGGCGATCGGCGCGGGCAGCAGCTCGATCCTGCCGCTGGGGGTCTTCAGCGGCTGCGGCAGGCGCGGGCGCAGCGGCCCGAGGTCGATGCCGTGCGGGTGGGCGAGCAGGCGCTGGAGCGACAGTCCGTCGGGGCGGGCGCCGAAGCCGTCGCCGTAGGGGCCGAGGCGGAGCATCATGTCGAGCCGCCGTTCGGGGCCGTCGACGCCGGTGAGGCGGACGGCGAGGTCGTGCGGGTCGCGTCCGTGCACGGGTGAGTGCGGGTCCCGCACGGCCTTGCCGAGGGTCTGCTCGATCACCATGGCGTCGACGGCGGCGGGGTCGGCGCCGTGGGCGCCGGTGGCGGCGAGGACCAGCCGGGCCAGGATCTCGGTCTCGGCCATGCGGCCGGGTTCGAGCGGGACGGCGGGACGGGTGTAGCGGACCTGGTTGCGCACGGCGAGGGTGTTGAAGGCGAAGTCGTGGTGGGGGCTCTGGGCCGGCGGGGGCGGCGGCAGCACGACGTGGGCGTGGCGCGAGGTCTCGTTCAGGTACGGGTCGACGCTCACCATGAAGTCGAGCGAGTCCAGCGCCTTGTCGAGCCGGTCGCCGTCGGGTGCGGACAGGACGGGGTTGGCGGCGATCGTGATCAGCGCGCGGACCGGCTCGCCCCGGTCGGTCGTGGTGTCGATCTCCTCGGCGAGGGCGGACAGCGGCAGCTCGCCCTTCGCCTCGGGGTGCCGGCTCACCCGGGAGTGCCAGCGGCCGAGCGCGAAGCCGCGCCCGGGTCCGGCGGGGCGGGGTGTCCGGTCGGTGGCGGCCTGCGGGAAGAGGGCGCCGCCGGGCCGGTCGAGGTTGCCGGTGAGGATGGTGAGGACGTCCACGAGCCAGCTGGCGAGGGTGCCGTGCGGGACGGTGCAGCTGCCGATGCGGCCGTAGACGGCGGCGGCGGGGGCGGCGGCGAGTTCACGGGCGAGGGCGCGCGTCGTGGCGGCGTCCACGTCGCAGGCGGCGGCGACGGACTCCGGGGTGAAGTCCCGCACGGCCCGGGCGAGTTCACCGACCCCCTCCACGTGGGGCTCGAGGGCGCCGAGAGCCACCAGGTCCTCCTCGAACAGGACGTGGGCCATCGCGGCGAGGAGCAGGGCGTCCGTGCCGGGGCGGATCGCCACGTGCCGGTCGGCGAGCTTGGCGGTGCGGGTGCGGCGCGGGTCGATGACGGTGAGGGTGCCGCCGCGGGCCCTGAGGGCCTTCAGCCGGCCGGGGAAGTCGGGCGCCGTGCACAGACTGCCGTTGGACTCCAGCGGGTTGGCCCCGACGAGGAGCAGGTGGCCGGTGCGGTCGAGGTCGGGCACGGGGATGGCGTTCGCGTCGCCGTACAGCAGGCCGCTGGAGACGTGCTTGGGCATCTGGTCGAGCGTGGAGGCGGTGAAGAGGCTGCGGGTGCCGAGCGCGCCGACCAGGACGGAGGGGTAGAGGGCGCCGGCGACGGTGTGCACGTTGGGGTTGCCGAGGACGATGCCGGCGGCGTGCGGTCCGTGCCGTTCGACGACGGGGCGGACACCCGTGGCGACCGCGTCGAAGGCTTCCTCCCAGGTGGCCTCGCGCAGCTCGCCGTCCCGGCGCACGAGGGGTGTGCGCAGCCGGTCGGGATCGGCGTCGAGGGCGCCGAAGGAGGCGCCCTTGGGGCAGACGAACCCGCGGCTGAAGACGTCGTCGCGGTCACCGCGGGCGGCGGTGACCCTGGTGCCGTCGACGGTCAGCGTCAGGCCGCAGGTGGCCTCGCACAGGGGGCAGATACGCAGGGCGGTGCGGGGCACGGGTCCTCCCGGAGGGCGGCGGTGACGCGCGGACGTGGAACCTCGCAGTGAGCATACCGACCGGTAGGCATGGCGGGGAGGGGTCCGGAGGACCCGGGAGCGACGGCCGCCCCGTACGTCAGTCGAGCACCCGCCCCAGATACGCCGCCAGCAGCTCCCGGGCTTCCTCGATGATCGCGTCGTCGCCGTCCGGCGCCACCCGGAAGGCGAGCTGGACGAGGGTGTCGGCGGTCTCCACGGCGACCAGGAAGGTGCGGCGCAGGGTGTCGTCGGGGCGACGGCCGAGGTGGCGGGAGAACAGCTCGGTGATCCGGTCGGCGACGCGGTGGTTGGGCTCGGCGTGGCGGCCGCCGACCGGTATCTGGTTGCCGAAGTCGACGAGGGAGAAGCCGGGCGCGGTCCGCTTCATCGTCAGGTACTCGTCGAGCACGGCGTCGAGGGCGTCGCGCCAGCCTCCGTCGCCGGCCTCCGCCAGCCGCTCGGTCACGCGCTCGGCGTAGCGCTCGAGGTTGCGCTGGGCCAGCGCGTCGGCCATCTGCCGCTTGTTGCCGAAGAAGCGGTACACCGAGCCGATGGGGACGCCGGCGCGCTGGGCCACGGCCCGGGTGCTCAGCGCGTCGTAGCCGACCTCGTCGAGGAGGGCGGCGCAGGCGTCGAGGATCCTGGTCAGCCGTTCGGCGCTGCGCCGTTGGACGGGGGCACGACGGAGCGGGGTCGCGTGGGGCACGTGCATCATGATGCCTTTCCGCCGCGGTCCGGGGAACCGTGACCTCCGGTACGCGGGCGGGCCGCGGCGACGGGCCGGGCCGCGTCCTCGCGGAGCGCCGGCTCCGTGACCCCGGTCGGCTCCGCGTCCGAGGCCGTGATGTCCGCCGTGCTCTCCACCGGCTCGCCGTCGACGGCCCAGACGGTGCCGTCGTCGGCGTACAGGCGCGCGGTGACGTGGTGGGTGCCGCGCGGGACGAGCCCGGCGGCGAGGCGGTGGCGCGGACCGCGCAGCGGGGTGACGAGGTCTCCGTCGACGAAGAGGTACGCCACACCGCGGCCGGTCACGGCCGTCGCCTCCGTGCCGGCCGGCGAGAACCGGAAGTTGCGGACGGTCAGGCGGACGTCCCAGCCGTCGTCGACGGTGGGCTGCACCTCGATGCCGACCTCGGGCGCGCGCCCGGCGTCCGCCTCCCGGTAGCGCCGGCCGTCCTCGTCGGTGTCGCCGAGGAGTCTGCCCGCCGACGTCGACGACGCCCCGGCCCCCGGCTCTCCCCCGTCACTGCGGCCGCAGCCCGCGGGTCCGGTCGGCAACAGGACACAGACCGCGAGCGCGGCGGCTGCTCCCCGCGTCCACGACATGCCGGGAGAGTAGAACACCGGTCCGACACTCCGGATCCCCCAGGGGTCTGGTTCCGGTCATCGTCCCCGAGGAGGAGCGCGAAGGTCCGCTCTCCCCCTTGCGCCCGGGAAACCGCAATCCTACGGTGAGGCATAGGAATCAGAGGGCGAGGGAGCGATTCATGAGCGGGGACGCGCGGAAGACCGCGGAGGGTTTGACCTACCTGTCCGGTTTCGGCAACGAGCACGGTTCCGAGGCCGTGCCGGGCGCACTGCCCGAGGGCCGGAACTCGCCGCAGCGGGCGCCCCTCGGGCTGTACGCGGAGCAGCTCAGCGGCACGGCGTTCACCGAGCCGCGGGCGCACAACCGGCGCTCGTGGCTGTACCGCATCCGTCCCTCGGCCGCGCACCCGGCGTTCGCCCGGACCGGCAACGGCGCGATCCGCACCGCCCCGTTCACCCAGTGCGTGCCGGACCCCAACCGACTGCGGTGGAACCCGCTGCCCGAGCCCGACGCGGGGACGGACTTCCTGGCGGGCCTGTGGACCCTCGGCGGCAACGGCGACGCGACCCAGCGCACCGGCATGGCCGTGCACCTGTACCACGCCAACGCCTCCATGGAGCGCGTCTTCAGCGACGCCGACGGCGAGCTGCTGATCGTCCCGGAGCGCGGCGGGCTGCTGCTGCGCACCGAGTTCGGGCTGCTGCACGCCGAGCCGGGCCACGTGGCGCTGATCCCGCGGGGGGTGCGCTTCCGCGTGGAGCTGCTCGACGCGGACGCCCGCGGTTACGTCTGCGAGAACTACGGCGCCCCCTTCACCCTGCCCGACCTCGGCCCGATCGGCGCCAACGGCCTCGCCAACGCCCGGGACTTCCGGGCGCCGGTCGCCGCGTACGAGGACGTGGAGGGGCCGGTGGAGGTGGTCAACAAGTTCTGCGGCAACCTGTGGTCCGCGACCTACGGCCACTCCCCGCTCGACGTGGTCGCCTGGCACGGCACCCACGTGCCGTACGTCTACGACCTGCGCCGCTTCAACGTGATCGGCACGATCTCCTACGACCACCCCGACCCGTCGATCTTCACGGTGCTCACCTCCCCGTCCGACACCCCGGGCCTGGCGGGCGTCGACTTCGTGGTCTTCGCCCCGCGCTGGCTGGTCGGCGAGGACACCTTCCGGCCGCCGTACTTCCACCGGAACGTGATGAGCGAGTACATGGGCCTGATCGAGGGCGCCTACGACGCGAAGGCGGAGGGCTTCGTGCCGGGCGGCGGTTCGCTGCACAACATGATGTCGGCGCACGGCCCGGACCGGGAGACGTTCGACCGGGCGAGCGCCGCCGAGCTGAGGCCGCAGAAGATCGACGACGGGCTGGCGTTCATGTTCGAGACCCGGTGGCCGGTGAGCCTCACGCCCCAGGCGGCCCGCGCCGAGCACCTGCAGCAGCGCTACGACGACGTCTGGCAGGGCCTGGAGCGTCACTTCCGCCCCTTGCACTGAGGATTCCCCTACCGGTACGGATGGCCCGTGACCTCCTTCGCCCCGGACTCCATCGTCCTGAACCGCAAGCTGCCGCTCTGGTACCAGGTGTCGCAGTCGCTGCGCGCCTCGATACTCGGCCGCTCGCCCCGGGACCCGCTGCGCCTGCCCACGGAGGAGCAGTTGGCCGGGCACTACGGGGTGAGCGTGCTGACCATGCGCCAGGCGCTCAAGGAGCTGGAGGACGAGGGGCTGATCACCCGCCACCGCCGGCGCGGCACCTTCATCGAGCCGCACGTCAGGCGGGGCGCCCCGGTGCGGCTGCTGGGGTCGGTGGACGCCATCGTGGCCCAGCAGTCCGGCATGAAGGCCGAGCTGCTGGACCACGGCACGGCTCCCGTGCCGCCCGGACTCTCCGAGTACTTCCCGGACCTGACCGAGGCGGCCACGTACCACCGGCTGCGCTGCGACGAGAAGACCGGCGAGCCCACCAACCACGCCCGCAACTGGGTCCGTCCCGAGGTCGCCGCCCGCATCGACCGGGACGACCTGGCCCGTTGGCCGATGACCAAGGTGCTGCGGGACGTGGTGGGCATGGACATCAGCCGGATCACGGACACCGTCGAGGCCCGGCTCGCGGACCCGGAGACGGCGCGGCTGCTCGAGGTCCCGCTGCTCAGCCCGATCCTGCACTACACGGGCATCACGTACGACACGGCGGGGCGGGTGCTGGACGTGGCCGTCATCCACTACCGGGGGGACCGTTTCTCCTTCACGGTCACGCTGGACGCCACCTGAGGCCGTGGCGCCCCGTCGTACGATGCCGGGCGTGACGCACGACGACGCTCCGCGGCCGGCGGACCTCATGCCGTGGTCCGTCGCACCGCCGCGGCTCGGCCGGGGCTGGCCGGCGGCCCCCGACCCGGCGTCCCTGAAGGCCCGCTGGGACGCCCTGGTGGAGGCGGAGGGACCCGACCGCGAGGCCCTGTTCGAGCCGACGCGCTCGCGCACGCTGCACACGGCGGTCGGACAGCTGCCGGGCGCGTCCGGCGGCACCGGCCGGCTGCTGCGCGCCTCGGGGCCCTGTCCGGAGCCGGTCCGGGTGCTGCGCGCGCCCTTCGACGAGCAGTGGCTGATACCCGATCAGCGGCTGATCGACGCGGCCCGTCCCGAGCTGTGGCGGGTGGCCGACGAACGGCAGGTCTTCGTCGTGGAGGCGGCCGACGCCGCCGGCCCCCTGCTGCTCGCGACCTCGCTCCTGCCCCTGTTCGGTCCGGCCCGCGTCCGCCCGCTGCACCGGCGCCCCGGCGGGGCCGAGCCGAACCTGGCCCCCGGGCTGCTGGACCACCTGGCCGGCCGGCTCGGCCTGCGCCCCGGTCCGCTGGACGTGCTGGCGTGGATGGTGGCGGCCGTCCGTCCCGGCCCCGTGGTGCCGCTGACCGCCGATCCCGGGCAGTGGGAGCACGGCGTCGCGCTGGGCCGCCGCGCGCTGTGGCTGATGCGGCGCGACGGCGAGCGCCCCAAGCTGCCCGGCGGGCGCCGCCCCTACGTCCGCGCCCCGCTGCCCGCGCGCCCGCTGACCCTGCGCTACGACCGGGACGGGGAGACCCTGCACCTGGACGAGGGCCGCATCTGTCCGGTGCCGCCCGGCGCCTGGGACTTCGAGGTGGGCGGGGTGCGGGTCCTGGAGCAGTGGTTCGCGGCCCGCACCGCCGAGGGCGAGCCGGGCACGCTGGCGGCGATCCGCCCGGCCGGCTGGCCGCAGGCCTGGACGTCCGGGCTGCTGGAGCTGATCACGCTCCTCGCCCTGCTGGCCGAACTGCGCCCGCGTTGCGCGGAGCTGGCGGTGACGGATCCGGTCACGGCCACGGAACTGCGCGCCGCGGGCGTGCTGCCGGTCCCCGGGGCCTCCCGCAGACCGGCCTCGGTCCTGGACGGCCTCGAGGAGGGCCCCGAGGGACAGCTGGCGCTGCTGTAAGGCCCGTCGGCCTACCCGAACCCGTCCAGCACCCGCTCCAGCGCCCGCACGAAGACCGCCTCCAGGTCGATCGGACCGGCGTCCTCCGTGAAGGAGGCGGCCAGTCGCGGATAGGCGCCGCTCGCGATCTGCCGGCCCAGGTAGGCGATCCGCGCCGCGTCCTCCTGCTCCTGGGTCCAGGGCAGCGAGCGGGTGCGCTCGGCGGTGGCGAGTTCGTTGCCGACGTAGGTCGTCACCACGCCGTTCACCATCGCCACCAGTTCCATCTTCGTGCCGTAGGGCGCGTCGAGGGGGTCGAGGCAGGCCAGGCAGTGCTCCAGGTAGCGCAGGGCGTTGGGGCTGAAGCCGTAGACCGGGGACATCAGGCGCGGGATCCAGGGGTGGCGGTGCATCAGCGCACGGGTCCGGTGCGCCACCCGGAGCATGTCGGCGCGCCAGTCGCCGCTCGGCTCCCACAGCTCGTGCTCCCCGCTGACGGCGTCCATCATCAGCTCGTACAGGTCCTCCTTGCGGGGGACGTAGTTGTACAGCGACATGGTGCCGCAGCCCAGTTCGGCGGCGACGCGGCGCATCGAGACCGCGTCCAGGCCCTCGGCGTCGGCGATCCGGACCGCGGCGGCGGCGATGTCGGCGCGGGAGTACGCCGGTCTCGGCCCCCGGCCGGTGCGCTCGGGGCGCGCCCAGATCACTTCGGGTACGGCCGCTCGGCCCGCCATCTTTCATCACCTCGGCCACCATCCTAGTTACGTACACCGTACGTAGTGCGCTATGGTCGCCTCATGACTACTACGTACGCTGTACTTAGTGAAGGTCTGGAGAAGCGCTTCGGCGACGTGCGCGCCCTGCGGGGGCTGGACCTCGCGGTGGCCGAGGGCACGGTGTGCGGGCTGCTCGGACCGAACGGGGCGGGCAAGACCACGGCGGTGCGGCTGCTGACCACGCTGCTGCGGCCGGACGCGGGCTCGGCGCGGATCGCGGGGCACGACCTCGTACGGGAGGCCGCGGCCGTCCGCCGCCGGATCGGCGTGACCGGGCAGTACGCCTCGGTCGACGGGGACCTCACCGGACGCCAGAACCTGCGGCTGTTCGCCCGGCTGCACCGGGTGCGGGACGCCTCCGCGCGGGCCGCCGAGCTGCTCGACCGGTTCGGCCTGGCCGAGGTCGCCGACCGGCCCGCCTCGACCCTGTCGGGCGGTACGAGACGACGCCTCGACCTGGCCGCGAGCCTGGTCCGCCGGCCCGAGGTCCTCTTCCTGGACGAGCCGACGACGGGGCTGGACCCCGCCAGCCGGAACCAGATCTGGGACGCCGTGCGCGCCCTGAAGGAGGACGGCACGACCGTGGTGCTGACCACGCAGTACCTGGAGGAGGCCGACCGTCTCGCCGACGACATCGCCCTGGTCGACCGGGGACGGGTGGCGCACACGGGGTCGCCGGCCGAGCTCAAGGCACTGGTCGGGGCGCACGCGGAGGCAGTCGTCGCGGACGCGGACGCCGTGGAGCGGGCGGCGGCCGTCCTCGACCGGCTCACCGGGGCGGAGCCGGTGCTCGACCACGAGCGCCTGACGGTCGGCGCGGTGAGCACCGATCCGACCCTCACCCTCCCGCGCCTGGTGCGCGAACTCGACGCGGCGGGCGTGCCCCTGGTGGACGCGAGCCTGCGCCCGCCGACCCTGGACGACGTCTTCCTCCGCCTGACCGGCAGCAAGGAGCTCGCGGCATGAGCACGACGACGGGAACGACGACAGGCATGACCGGGCCGTACGACCTGGCGCACGACGGCGCCGCGATGCTGGGCCGGCAGCTGCGGCGGATCCGGAACAACCCGGGGCTGATGGTCCTCACCCAGACGATGCCGGTGACGATGCTGCTGTTCTTCGGCTACGTCTTCGGCAGCGCGCTGGCGATGCCGGGCGCGGAGTACCGGTCCTTCCTGGTGCCGGGCCTGCTGGTGGCGACGGCGGCGAACGGGATCATGACGGGCATGTTCCAGGCCGCCCAGGACACCCACCGGGGCGTGACGGACCGGCTGCGCACCCTGCCGGTGAGCCGGGCGGCGGTGCCGCTCGGGCAGTCGGTCGCGGACGTGCTCGTCACGGCCGCCGGGACGGTGCCCTTCCTGCTGGTCGGGCTCGCCGTGGGCTGGCGGGTGGAGGGCGGCGCGCTCGGCGCGGCGGGGGCCGTGGGACTGTTGCTGCTGTTCCGGTTCGCGACGACGTGGATCGGGATCTTCCTGGGGCTGCTCACCCGGAGCGAGGAGGCCGCCGGTCAGCTGGGCGGGGCGACGTTCGTCCTGCCGCTGCTGTCCAACGCGTACATCCCGACCGAGGGTCTGCCCGGGTGGCTGCGCACGGTCGCGGAGTGGAACCCGATCAGCGCGGTGACCACGGCGCTGCGCGATCTCTTCGGCAACGCGCCGGTGCCCCGGGGGGCCGCCTGGCCGGTGGCGCATCCCGTCGCCGGGTCGCTGGCCTGGTGTGCGGTACTGCTCGCGGTGTTCGCGCCGCTCGCCGTGCGCCGGTACGCGCACGGCGAGCGCTGAGCGGACCGGCTCCTCGTCACCGCCGGGCGGGGACGCGGCGGGACGGGGGCGTGCCCGCACCGGGGATCACACCGGGGGCGCCACCGCGTGCCGTGGGGATGACGGACGGGTGCGCGGCGCCGTGCCGGGACGGTGCGATCGCCGTGGCGCGGACCTCAGTTGCCGCCGAACAGCGAGCGGCGCAGTCGGCGCAGGGGCGCGAAGAGCGAGACCCGGCGGACCCGGGCGCCCCTGCTGCTGCGCTGGTGCGCGGGCTCGCGCGCGGTCAGTTCGCGCATCAGCGACGTCGCCTCCAGCGTCTCCCGCTGCGGGAGGGCGGGGCCTCCGAGCACCGCGAGATGGCGGTCGAGGCGCGAACTGGTCGCGCTGCTCCCGCAGGTGATCGCGGGCACCCTCGCCCTGCTGCGCACTGTTATCTGTTCCATGTCACTCCCCACCCGTACGAGTCCACCCGGCCCGGGCAGGGTAACCCTATCGTCCCGGTGAGGCAGCCGTGTATCGCGGTCACAGGATTCACCTTCCCCGTAAGGGTGTTGACGATTACTCTCCGAATCCAGCAGATTCCAGGGCGAGTTGGACAACACGCCTGTTCGCCGACCGGACCGGGGTCCCATCGGACCCGGCGGTCACGGTCAGTCACGTGACGGACCGGCCCGGTCCGGCGCGATCGGGGGGCGTGTCGCCGCCGCGTCCTCGCTCCCCCCGGCCACGGAGACGGCCGTGGCGGACCGGCCGTCCGCGCCGCCCGTCGCACGGACGTCCGGGGCCGGCGGGACGTGGGCGATCTCACGCGCCCGGGCCGGTGCGCGTCCGGCGTGCCCAGGCTCCGGCCGGCCCGTACGGCGCGTGCCGTGCCGGCCGTCGGCGCCGGGCGGCGTTCGGGGGCGGCGCCGGGCCGGACCGACGGCAGTACGGAGCCGAGCCCGTCGACCGGTTCCGGGAACGGCGGTTCCGGGAGCAGTCCCCCGCCGCAGTCGGTGACGGTGTCCGTGACGGGCTCGCACACCCGTCACTCGGGGAGCCGTCCCCCGCCGGACGACCGGGCGCCCGCCTTCACGGCGGCGTTCACGGCGGGGCGGCTGCCGGCGCGGGTCGGCTACCGCTGGGTGACGGAGGACGGGAAGGTCTCGGACCCGGGCCGGAAGTCCCTGTCCTTCCCCGCGGGCGGTGGCCGCTCGCGGCAGGACACCGTCGTCGTGACGACGGACGACGACGGCGGCGGCGCGTCGGAGGGCGCCGTCCGCGTGGAGGTGCGGGAACCGGTGGGGGCCGTGTCGGACGCGGTGGCGTTCTCGGTGACCTGCGGGACAAAGACGAAGACGGAGACGGAGACGGAGACGGAGACCCCGACGGGCGGGGCCTCCCCTCCTCCGGCTCTTCCGCTTCCCCTTCCGCTTCGGATCAGGCGGCGCTGTTGAGGACCGGCAGGTAGCCGCCCGACTGGCCGGCCGCGGTCGGGTGGTACGACTCGCCGATGTTGAGCCAGTTCACGCTGTGCAGCCAGGAACTTCCGGAGCAGATCTCGTGTCCGGTGAACGGGGGACGCACGTCGCCGAAGGTGAAGCCGTGGTCGGCGGCGCGCTTGGCGATGGTGGTGTTGAGCAGGTCGGCGGCGTCGTTGATCGCCTTCCGCTTGGTCTCGGAGAGGCCGACGCAGGAGGTACCGAGCCGGTAGAAGCGCGGGTAGCCGATGACGACGACGCGGGCGTTGGGGGCCTTGCTGCGGATCGCCGAGTAGACGGTGTCGAGGTTGCCGGGCAGGGTCTGGTCGACGTACGCCCGCGCGGTGGCGACCCGCGACAGGCAGGAGCTGTCGGACTGGAGCACACAGGTCGTCATGACGTCGGCGAAACCGGCGTCGTTGCCTCCGACGCTGATCGAGACGAGGCCCGTGGAGGAGCCGAGCGGGCCGAGTTGTCCGGCGAGAACATCACCCGTACGGGCGCCGGAGCAGGCGGTGAAGTCGAACGACGAGGGTGAGTGCGTGGCCGCCCACAGGTACGGGTAGGCCTTGGTGCTGCGCTTGCAGTCGCCGGAGGAGCTGAGGTAGCTGCCCGCTCCGACGCCGGAGGAGTAGGAGTCGCCGAGGGCCACGTAGCCGCCGGCGACCGCGGCCGGGGACGCCTGGGCGGCCGCGGCCCCGGTGAGGGCGGTGCCGGCGGCGAGAAGGACCGAGGTCAGGAAGCCGACAAATCGGGAACGTCTCATGGAGCCTCCCTCTAGCAGGATCTCTGCCTCAACCGTGGTAGCAGCTACGCGTGTTGATAGGAAGTGTCCATGCCAATAATTGGCTGACGGTGATTCAGAATCGGACGAAAGCCAACGGGAACACCAGTGCCGTCTTGACGCTCTCCGGCGGGCTGGGCCACATTGAGGTCCGGCATCTTGGGCTTCAGGGGGCAAAGCGGAACGGTCCGGGGACCCGCTTCCGCGCGAGATCGCCGCTCGAGAAGAACGGATGACGGCAAAACAACAAAAACGTGAGGCCTCGTTTCAGGTCTTGCCATAGAGGTTCAATCGTCAATACCGTCATACATCTCCCGCATCGGTACGTCGGCAAGCGGCCCAGGGGAGGGCTCGAGGCCGCGGCGGACCGGGCGGAGCGCGGTAGGGGGGTGCCGTGCTCGGTGACCACATCGGTGGCCGGGCCGTGCCGCGCGGTCGGCTGCCGTCTTCCTTGTCGGCGTCGACAGGCTTTGCCAGCTCACCTGGCACGCACGGGGGTCCGTACGCCGTCGCGCCATGGGTGAGAACCCCCCTTTCGAACCGGATACAGAGCCGGACCGCCCTGGGGCGGGCGGTCCGCCGGACGAGAGGGATCAGACTCATGAGCTCAGTCCTGCAGCCGGCGGCGACGGACAACGAACCGACACCCGCCGGGAAGTACCGGCCCGTCTCCTCGCACCTGGCCATCGCTCCGCCGGTGAGCGTGGTCATCCCCGCGATGAACGAGGCGGAGAACCTTCCCTACGTCTTCAAGACGCTGCCCGACTGGATCCACGAGGTCGTCCTCGTGGACGGCAACTCCACCGACGGCACCGTCGAGGTCGCCCGGGAGCTGTGGCCGGACGTCAAGGTCGTCGAGCAGCGCGGCAAGGGCAAGGGCGACGCGCTGATCACCGGCTTCGAGGCGTGCACCGGGGACATCATCGTGATGGTCGACGCCGACGGCTCGGCCGACGGCCAGGAGATCGTGTCGTACGTCTCCGCCCTCGTCTCGGGCGCCGACTTCGCCAAGGGCTCCCGCTTCGCCAACGGCGGCGGCACCGACGACATGACCTTCATCCGCAAGCTCGGCAACCGCGCCCTGTGCGCGGTCGTCAACCGGAAGTTCGGCGCCCGCTACACCGACCTCTGCTACGGCTACAACGCGTTCTGGCGGCACTGCCTGGACAAGATCGACCTCGACTGCACCGGCTTCGAGGTCGAGACCCTGATGAACATCCGGGTCGTCAAGGCCGGCCTGAAGGTACAGGAGATACCCAGCCACGAGTACCTGCGCATCCACGGCGTCAGCAACCTGCGCGCCGTGCGGGACGGGCTGCGGGTGCTCAGAGTGATCCTCGACGAGCGCTCCAACCGGCGTGCGCTGCGCAGCCGTACGCACTCGCCGACGCTCGTGTCGGCCGGCTCGGCCCGGAGGAAGGTGTCTTGAGCACGGCCGGCACCCCCCTCACGATCTCCGTGGTGGTCTGCGCCTACACCGAGGACCGCTGGGAGGACGTCCTCGCGGCGGTCGCCTCGGTGCGGGCGCAGTCCCACCCGGTCCTGGAGACGCTGCTGGTCGTCGACCACAACGAGGCGCTCCGGGACCGGCTGGCCAAGGAGTACAAGGACGTCCCGGACGTGCGGGTGCTCGCCAACGCGGGCCCGCGCGGCCTGTCCGCCGGCCGCAACACCGGCATCGCGGCCTCGCGCGGCGAGGTCGTCGCCTTCCTCGACGACGACGCCGTGGCCGAACGCGACTGGCTGCGGCACCTCGCCGCCGGGTACGCCGATCCGGCGGTCATGGCCGTCGGCGGGCGCACGGAGCCCGTCTGGGCGTCGGGGCGCCGGCCGGACTGGTTCCCGGAGGAGTTCGACTGGGTGGTGGGCTGCACGTACCGCGGCCTGCCGCCCGGCCGGGTCCGGGTGCGCAACGTGCTCGGCGGCAACGCCTCGTTCCGGCGCGAGGCGTTCGACGCGGCGGGCGGCTTCGCGACCGGCATCGGACGCGACGGCGACAAGCGCCCGCTGGGCTGCGAGGAGACGGAGCTGTGCATCAGGCTCTCCCGCGCCCGGCCCGACGCGGTGCTGCTGATCGACGACCGGGCGGTGATCCACCACCGGGTGCCCGGGGCGCGCGAGCACTTCGGCTACTTTCGCACCCGCACCTACGCCGAGGGCCTGTCCAAGGCGCTGGTGGCCCGGAGCGTCGGGGCGGACAAGGGACTGGAGTCCGAACGCCGGTACGCCACCCGCGTCCTGCCGGCCGGGGTCGTGCGCGGCCTGCGCGACGCCGCGCTGGCCCGGCCGGGCGGCGCGCGCCGGGCGGGGGCGATCGTCGCCGGGGTGCTCACGGCGGCGGGCGGCTACCTGGTGGGCAGCGTACGGGCGCGGCGGGGCGGGGCCGCCTTCTCGGTGGCGCCCGTCGAGCCGGCCGAGGGGGGCGCGCATGGCTGAGGTGTCCGTGGCCGACGCGCGGGTGCCGGTCCTCATGTACCACGCGGTCGCGGCCGATCCGGGCAGGGCGACCCGCGCCCTGTCCGTGACCCCGGAGGCGTTCGCCGGGCAGATGGCGGCGATCGCCGACCGCGGCCTCACCCCGGTCGGCACCGCGGAGCTGGCGGCCGCCTGGCGCTCCGGCGGCCCGCTGCCGGAGCGGCCGGTCCTCATCACCTTCGACGACGGCTACGAGGGCGTGCACCGGCACGCGCTGCCCGTGCTCGCGAAGCACGGGTTCCCGGCCACGCTGTTCGTCACGACCGGCTGGCTGCGCGGCCCGTACGACACCGGGGGCGCCCCGGACACCATGCTCGACTGGGGCCAGGTCCGCGAACTGGCCGCCGCGGGCGTGGAGATCGGCGGGCACAGCCACACCCATCCGCAGCTCGACCAGCTCGGCGGGGAGCGGCTGCGGTACGAGCTGGTCCACTGCAGGGAGATCCTCGCCGACCGACTGGGCGGCGCGCCGGTCTCGTTCGCCTATCCGTACGGCTACTCGGACCGCCGGGTGCGGGAGGCGGTCCGCGAGACGGGGTACGCCCAGGCGCTCGCCGTCGGCAACGGCCTGGCGCGCCGCCGCCAGGGGCCGTACGCCCTGCGGCGGGTCACCGTGCGCCGCCGCACGGGGCCCGAGGAGTTCGCCCGGCTGCTCGAGGGGCGCGCGATCGCCCGCACGTTCGCCCGCGACCGTGTCCTCACCAAGGGGTACGCCGTGCTCCGCGGGACACGCCGGGCGTGGGCGCGGATGCCGGGGGCCGGTGCCTGAACCCCCGGCCGCCCCGTGCCGCGGACGCCGCGTGCGCCCGGGAAACCGGGTGCACGCGGCGTCCGCGTGCCCGATCATGGCGGCATGTCCGTGAACCCGCACGACGCCCTGCCGATCCGGCTCAACGTCGACGACAGCGACTCCCCCTCCGACGTGGTCGACGCGCTGTTCCTCGGCCGTTTCGCCACCGGCGAGCAGCCGTTCGCGCACGCCGCGAACATCGACCGCGTGCGGTCCGGGGCGACGCTGCTGCCGCCCGGCGCGCGCGTGCTGCGCGTGGCCCGCGACGACGACCGCAGCGCGACCCTGGCGGAGGGCGACGGCTGGACGCTGCTCGTCTCGCGCTGGAACCGGGGCGCCGACGTCACGGTCACGGCGACCAGCGCGGACCTGGCCGAGAAGGTGCTCGGCGACGCGACGGACGGCGCGGCGGACGAGCCGGAACCGCAGCCGGAGAACGTCACCATGGGCTTCTGGTACGTCTCCCCGCGGCGGGGCCCGCACCGCACCACCCGGCAGATCTCGGCCGGCACCTGGGACGAGGTCCGGGCCAACTACACCGCGCCGGTCGCCCGGGCGATGGACGGCCTGATGAGGACGACCCCCGAGGACATCGCGGGCCGGCTGCTGCTCCTGCACGGGCCGCCGGGCACCGGCAAGACGTCGGCGCTGCGGACGCTGGCCCGGTCCTGGCGGGACTGGTGCCAGGTGGACTGCGTGCTGGACCCCGAGCGGCTCTTCTCCGACGTCGGCTACCTGATGGACATCGCCATCGGCGAGGAGGACGCGTCGGGCAAGGACCGCTGGCGGCTGCTGTTGCTGGAGGACTGCGACGAGCTGATCCGCGGCGAGGCCAAGCACACCGCCGGGCAGGCCCTGTCGCGGCTGCTGAACCTCACGGACGGTCTGCTGGGCCAGGGCCGCAACGTCCTGGTCGGGGTGACGACCAACGAGGACCTGGAGCGGCTGCACCCCGCCGTCGTCCGCCCGGGCCGGTGCCTGGCCCGCATCGAGGTGGGCCCGCTCACCCGCCGGGAGGCGGTGGACTGGCTCGGCACCGAGGAGGGCGTCGGCCGGGAGGGCGCGACGCTGGCGGAGCTGTTCGCGCTGCGCCGGGGCACCGCGCCGACCGCGCTGCCCGAGCCGCGGGACGGCGCGGAGGCGGGGTTGTACCTGTAGCCGTTCGACGGGGACGTGCCCCTGTTCGCCGGCACGTCGGGCCGGCGTCGCCGGGCCGGGCGGGACGTCCCGCACCCGCCCGGCCCGTCACTCGTGCTCCGGCCCGGGGGCAGCGCCCCGAAGGGGCGCGGGGCTGGGACGCGGTGCGGCTCCGCCGCGTGAGCGCGACCGGCCCCGACGCACGCGCGGACGGGAGACCGGCCCCGCCACGACGGCGCTCAGTCCTCGTGAGCGGCCCGCAGCGCCTGCCGCACCGCGGCCATCGCGTCCTCCTGCGTGACCCCCAGCCGCCGGGCCCGCTCGGCGTAGACCCGCGCGGCGGCCGCCACCTCCCGCTCCGCCGCGGAGCCCGCCGCGGCGACGAACGTGCCGTTGCGGCCCCGCGTCTCGATCACGCCGTCCGCCTCCAGGGCCCGGTACGCCTTGGCGACCGTGTTGGCGGCGAGCCCCAGGGACTCGGCCAGTCCGCGCACCGTCGGCAGCCGGTACCCCACCGGCAGCGCGCCCGAGCGCGCCTGTTCGGAGATCTGCGCGCGCACCTGCTCGTAGGGCGGGGCGCCGTCGTCGATGTGGATCTTCAAGGTCACCCGGCGATTGTCCCGCACCCGCCGGAAATCCGGAGGCACCGCGGCTGCGGTCCCGCGTAGCGTGCGGCCCCATGACCGTCATCGTGCGCGATCTGCGCCCCGGAGGGCGGGCCGACCCGGAGGGCTTCGCCCGGGTCCGGCACGCTGCCCTGCCGTACATCCTGTTCATCCTGGAATCGATCGTCCACGTCCTCACCCGGACCCGTCCGGAGGCGCGGTTCCGCTCCCTGGTCGCGGAGGAGGACGGCGAGGTGCACGGAGGCCTTCACGGGCAACGACACCGGCGACGGCCCGATGCCGGCCGTCGACAAGGGGCTCGGGTACGAGGTCTGCGCGACGGAGGTGCGGTATGTCCGTGAACTCGGCTGACGCACCGGCCCGGGTGGACGTGGTCCTCGTCAAGGCGGGCCGTACGAAGATCCGTTACCCGAGTGAGCTGCTGGGCGACGACGGCACCCGCGTCGTGGTCCGTGCGCCCTGGGCCGGTGACGGCGTGCGCGACTTCGGCTTCGTCCGCTTCGAGGCCGGTGACGTGTTCACCGAGTACTACTGGCGCGACCGGTGGTACTCCGTGAAGGAGGTACGGGCCGGTTCGGGCGTGCTGAAGGGCTGGTACTGCGACGTCACCCGCCCCGCCGTGCTCACGGGCACGGAACTGGTCGTCGAGGACCTCGACCTGGACCTGTGGCGCTCCGCGGACGGCACGGACGTACGGCGGCTGGACGAGGACGAGTTCGCCGGGAGCGGCCTGGCGCAGCGGGACCCGCAGGCCGCCGGCGCCGCCGTGGCCGCGCTGGACGAGCTGGAGCGGCTGGCCCGCGGGGACGGCTTCACGGACCTGCTGGCGTAGGCACCGGCGGTTTCACGGGCCCGCCGGTGGAGGCGTCGGGGACGGCCCGGGCAGCGCGACCACCGCGTACCGCTCGTCGTCGACCTCCTTGCCCCACAACGACGGGTCGCCGGACAGCCGTTCCACGCGGACCCGCCCGCCGAGCGGGGCGAGGAGACCGGTGAGCCGGCCGGCGGGTATGCCGACCGGGACGACGCTCCCCCACACGCCCTCGACGAGGACCAGCCGGCCCCCCGGCCGCAGCAGCCCCCGCCAGTGCTCCAGGACGCGGCCGGGATCGGGCAGCGTCCACAGCACGTGCCGGACCAGGACGGCGTCGAAGCGCCGCCCGCCCACCGGCGGCGCCCCCGCGTCACCGGTCAGGAACGTGGCGTCACGGCCGGCGAGCTTGGCCCGGGCCAGCTCCACCATGGCCGGGGACAGGTCGACGCCGGTCACGCGGTGCCCCTGCTCGGCCGCGAGGAGCGACAGGCTGCCGGTGCCGCAGCCCAGGTCGAGGACGTCCCCGGGCCGGGCGGGCAGCCAGGTCCGCAGCCGGTCGGCCCAGGCCCGGCGCACGCCGGGGTCGCGCAGCCCGTGGTCGGGCTCCTCGTCGAAGGCCGCCGCCCTGGAGTCCCAGTCGACGCTCACCGCGGTCGTCCCGTCACCGTCGTCCGTCATGTGCCCCACAGTGACATCCACCACTGACAACGGTGCATCGATGAGTAACTCTCGGGGAAGGGGTCTACCTCCGTGAGAACGCGGAACCCGGTGGATCCGTGAGGAGGCAGCCATGCGCCGTCTGTCCGTGCAGAAGCCCCTGAAGAAGACCGACGCCCGCCGAGTCCGTGAGGAGGCCGACGAGCGCCCCGCGGGGCGCCCGGAGGTGCGCAAGGACATCGCCCGCACGTGGTGGCCGGAGAACTGACCGGGACGTCCGGCCGTGAGACGCGTCAGAGCAGCCGCTTGCGGTAGTGGACGCGGTCGTAGGGACCGTCCACCCGGCGCTCCACGACCTCGTAGCCGTACTTCGGGTAGATCCGCCGGTTCTCCCACATCAGCGCGTTCGTGTAGAGCCTGACCTCGGGCAGGCCCAGGGCACGCGCGCGTGCGTCCACGAACCGCAGCAGCCGCCGCCCCACCCCCGCGCCGTGCGCGTCGGGGTGGACGGCGATGCTGTCGAGGAAGAGGTGGTCCTCGAACGCCTCCAGCACCACGAGGCCCACGACGGGTCCGCCCGTGACGAACACCTTTCCCGCGGCCACGTCCGCCGCGTGGTCCGCCTCCATGGGCTGCGGCACGACCCCGATGCGCTCGATGTAGGGACGGTACGCCGCGTCGGTGACGGCCTCGACCGCGGGCACGTCCGCCGCGGTCGCCGCTCTGGTCTCCTCGTTCGTCATGGGGCGAACGGTAGTTACCTGAGCGCAGTCTGAGCACTCCCTTAACGCGACCATAAGGATCACCGGCACCCGCTTCCAGCAGGGGATCTCGCGGTTTCCAGGGGCTAGCTTGCTGATCACCCCACGGGTTCCGGCCCATGTCCCAGTGACCGTTCCGAGGAGTTCCCCATGCCCGCGTCCCGCAGGGTCGCCGCCACCGTCGCCGGCCTCGCCCCGCTCGCCCTGACCGCGCTGGCCGCCGCGCCCGCGTCGGCGCACGGCTCGATGGGCGACCCGGTCAGCCGGGTGTCGCAGTGTTACGCCGAGGGCCCAGAGAGCCCGAAGTCGGCCGCGTGCAGGGCCGCGGTCGCGGCCGGCGGCACGCAGGCGCTCTACGACTGGAACGGCATCCGCATCGGCGACGCCGGCGGACGGCACCGGGAGCTGATCCCGGACGGCAGGCTGTGCAGTGCGAACAGCGAGGAGTTCAAGGGGCTCGACCTGGCCCGCGCCGACTGGCCCGCGACCGGCGTGAACAGCGGTTCGTACACCTTCAGGTACCGCGTGACCGCCCCGCACAGGGGCACGTTCAAGGTCTACATCACCAAGCCCGGCTACGACCCCGCGAAGCCGCTGGGCTGGGGCGACCTGGACCTGTCCGCCCCGGTGGCGTCGGTCACCGACCCGGTGGCCTCGGGCGGCCACTACACGTTCTCCGGCACCCTGCCCGAGCGCACCGGCAAGCACCTGCTGTACGCGGTCTGGCAGCGTTCGGACAGCCCGGAGGCGTTCTACTCCTGCTCGGACGTGTCCTTCGGCGGTGACGGCGGCGGCAGCGCGAGCGGCGACGCGGAGGGCGGCGCCGCCCCGGTGCCGTCGGCCTCCGCACCGTCCGAGGAGCAGATCGCGGCGGCGGCCGGCAAGTCGACGATCGAGCACCACGGGCACGGCGACCAGGACGCCGCGACGACGACGGACCCGGCCGGCCCGGCCGCCGCTCCGGCCACGCCGGCCGCCGGGGCGGCCCCGGAAGAGGCCCCCGGGGCCGCCCCGGCCGGGGGTGAGCCCGACGAGGTCCGGGCCGCCGGCGCCGGCACCGGGGACCTCGCCGAGACCGGCGGCGACAGCGGCACCCCGTACATCGCCGCCGGCGGTGCCGCCGCCCTGGCGCTCGGCGCGGCGGTGCTCTTCGCGTCGGTCCGCCGGCGGGCGCCGGGCGGCGGCCGGCACGGTCGCTGACCGGGGACCACGGGGGAACGCGGGGCTTGTCCGGCGGCTCAGGCCGGGCAAGCCCCGCGCGGTGTGCCGGCGCCCGGGTCAGCCGAGGGCCGAGGCGCAGGTGGTGGGGGTGGCGTGCGCCGGGTCGAGCGCGTTGGCCACCTCGTGGAAGGCGATCCGGTCGAACAGTCCGATCGCCAGGTGCTCGGACAGGTCGAGCGGGCACAGGTCCTGCAGCAGGACGTTGCGCACGCCGGGCCCGCTCAGGTACTGGCTGCGGTACGGCGTGACCACCTCGTCGTACCGGGTGGCGAGGACGGTGTAGCGGACGCCGGGCACGGTGTCGCCGCCCTCGTTGAGCTTGGTGAGGACGTCGGAGCCGGCGACCTGGTCGGCGAGGGCCGGGGTGTGCTCGTTCAGCAGGTCCTCGGCGCCGGGGAAGTACGGCAGCAGGTGCGTGAGGCCGGACAGGGTGGTGCCGTGGTTGCTGGGCGCGATGCCGACGAGGGCGTTCACCTTGCCGGCTCCGCCGAGGAACTTCAGGTAGTACCGGGGCATCATGCCGCCCTGCGAGTGGCCGACGATGTCGGCCTTCGCGGCGCCGGTCGCGGCGAGCACCTCGTCGACGTGGGCGGAGAGCTGCCCGGCCGACTTCTCGACCGGCCCGAGGCCGTGGAGGAGCGGGACGCCGGGCAGCTGCCCGTAGTCGAGGGAGAAGACGCAGTAGCCGCGGTTGGTCAGGTAGGGCGCGAGGCCCAGCCAGTTGTCGACGGAGTTCCCGAAGGTGCCGTGGACCAGGACGACCGGGCGGGGGTGGGCGGCGGACGGCTTGCAGGTGTAGTCGTTCCAGCCGCTGCCGGGGCGCGCGTCGGCGGCGTGGGCGGTGGTGGCGGGGACCAGGGCGGCCGCGGCGGTCAGCAGCAGCGCGGCCAGGGGTCTGAGCACTCGCTTCCAGGGCAGCATCGGGTGATCTCCTTGCGGACCGAGGGGGTGCGACGGCATGACGCCCTGTGATCCGGATCACGGGATGCTGTTCACCCGTCAAGTTACGGGCGAGTAGCGCACGTGTGAAGCTACGCGTCGGCAAAAACTTCCCGTGGTGGCCGACGCCGACCGTTCCGCAGGTGGGAGGCGGTCACCAGAGGGGCCGGACGGGCCCGTCGGGCGCGACGCGGGCCAGGAGCCCTCGCAGCGCGCGGACCCCGTCCTCGTCGATCACGTCCGCCCACCCGCGCACGGCCTCGGCCGCCGCCTCCTCGGCGGCCCGTGTGCACGCCCGCCCCCGCTCGGTCAGCACGACCAGCCGGGCCCGCGCGTCGACGGGGTGCGGCCGGCGTTCGGCGTACCCCTTGCGGACGAGTTCGTCGACGAGCTGGCTGGCGGCCTGCTTGGTCACGCCGAGGTGCGCGGCGAGGTCGGTGGCCGTCGCGCCGTCCGGGGCGAGCCGGGCGAAGGCGAAGCCGTGGGCGGGCCTCAGCCCTTCGAAGCCGCGGGCGACGACACCCTCGTGGATGCGCTGCGTGAGCCCGCCGGCGGCGGCGAGCAGGGCGACGGACAGGGCCATGGCGTCGGAGTTCTGCACGGGGGCATTGAAACACCCTTGACGAAACGGTCAAGCAGCTTGACCATAAGGGCGACAGGAGAAGTCAAGCAGCTTGACTATTCAGTGCGAGGAGTCCGCCATGCCCGTCGTCCGCTCGTCCGAGGGTGTCACCCACGAGATCCACGGCGTCCGCTTCGTCTCGTACGCCGCACCCCGCACCGGCAGCGAGGAGCTGTGCGCCTGGCGGGGCGAGATCCCCGCGGGGGCGAAGGCGCCCGCGCACACCGTCGGCCGGGAGGAGACCTTCCACCTGCTCACCGGCGAGCTGCTGATCACCCTCGACGGCCGCACCGAGCGCGTCGCCGCGGGCGACACCGTGATCGTCAGCCCGGGCGCGACCCTCGCCGTGGAGAACCCCACCGACCGGACCGCGACGTCCTGGGTGACGACCTCCGTCGGCCTGGAGGCCGAGCTCGCCGACGGCACCCGGATCACTCCCCCGTGGGCCAACTGATCCGCGGGCACCCCGGACCGCCGGCGCCCCCGGCCTCGCCGCGCACCGTTTCGAACGCGTGCGCGACATCCGTTCAGCCCCTCCCCGCCTGCACGAGCCCTTGTGCGCCCCGACCGTGGGGGGCATGGCGCACACCCCGGGCACCGACACGCGAACCCGCTCCTTCCTCGACGAGGTCAAGGACGCCGTCACCCCGCGGGCCACCGTGCTCGTCCTCGGCGTGGTCGCGCTCCAGCTGCTGTTCATCGCCTCCTACGTGGGAGCGCTGCACGACCCGAAGCCGAAGGACGTGCCCTTCGGCGTGGTCGCGCCCGGGGCGGCCGCCGGACGGACGGTGGACCGGCTGGAGCGGCTGCCCGGTTCGCCGCTGGATCCGCGCACGGTGGCCGACGAGGCGAGCGCCCGGCGGCAGATCATGAACCGGGACATCGACGGCGCCCTGATCGTGGACCCCCGGGGCAGCCGGGACACCCTGCTGGTCGCCACCGGCGGCGGCACCGTCCTCGCCACCACCCTGGTGGGCATCACCACGAAGCTCGAGGAGGCCGAGGGACGCACCGTGCGGACCGTCGACGTGGCCCCGGCCTCCGCCCACGACTTCGACGGACTGTCGTCCTTCTACCTGGTCGTGGGCTGGTGCGTCGGCGGTTACCTGTGCGCCTCGATCCTGGCGATCAGCACCGGCGCCCGGCCGGCCAACCCGCGCCGCGCGGCGATCCGGCTGATCGTGATGGCGCTGGTGTCGATCATCGGCGGACTGGGCGGCGCGGTGATCGTCGGGCCGGTCCTGGGGGCCCTGCCCGGCAGCGTGGTGGACCTGTGGGGGCTCGGCACGCTGATCACCTTCTCGGTGGGCGCCGCCACGCTCGCCCTCCAGGGCCTCTTCGGGATCGTCGGTATCGGGCTGGCGATCCTGCTGGTGGTGATCGCGGGCAACCCGAGCGCGGGCGGCGCCTTCCCGCTGCCGCTGCTGCCGCCGTTCTGGAAGGCGATCGGGCCCGCGCTCCCGCCGGGCGCGGGGACGTGGGCGGCCCGCTCGATCGCCTACTTCGAGGGCAACGCCGAGACCGCCTCCCTGCTGGTGCTGTGGGCGTGGGCGGTCGCGGGGACGGTGATCACGCTGCTGGCGGCCGTGCTGCGCCGCGGGCGGCAGGAGGCGGAGCTGCCCACCCGGGCCGGCTGACCCGCGCGGCCGGGCAGGCCCCCCGCACGCGTGCGGACGTCCCGCCCCTCGCGCGCGGGACGGGACTCCACGGGTGCGTGCGCTCAGCCGGTCACGGGTGCGTGCGCTCAGCCGGTCACGGGTGCGTGCGCTCAGCCGATCTGCGTGCCGGTGGCCGACAGGGCCTCCGTCACCGGCTGGAAGAAGGTCTGCCCGCCCGCGGTGCAGTCGCCGCTGCCGCCGGAGGTGAGGCCGATGGCCTTGTCGCCGGAGAAGAGCGAGCCGCCGCTGTCGCCGGGCTCCGCGCAGACGTCGGTCTGGATCAGGCCGTTGACGATGTCGCCGTTGCCGTAGTTCACGGTGGCGTCCAGGCCGGTGACCGTGCCGTCGTGCACCTGGGTGGTGGAGCCGCTGCGGGTCACCTCCATGCCGACGGTGGCCTCGGCGGCGCCCGAGATGGCCCGGGCGGAGCCGTCGTAGAGGTTCACCTCGCTCGGGTGGTCCACGCCGGCGGTGTACTTGACCAGGCCGTAGTCGTCGTCCGGGAAGCTGGAGACCTCGTTGTGGCCGATCACGGTGCCGGAGGAGTCCGACCAGCCGGAGATGGACTCGGTGCAGTGCCCGGCGGTGAGGAAGTACGGCTCGCCGCCCTTGGTCACGTTGAAGCCGAGCGAGCAGCGCCCGCCGCCTCCGGTGATGGCGTCGCCGCCCGCGACGAAGGGTCTGTACTCGCCCTCGGTCCGCTTGAGTTCGGCCTTGGCGCCGAGCCCGTCGACCACCTCGGCCAGCTCGGCCCACTCGGCCTCGGAGACCGTGCGGTCGGCGGTGACGACGACCTTGTTGGTGATCGGGTCGGTCGCCCAGGAGGTGCCCGGGACGGCCGCGTCCTTCGCGAGGGTGGTGCGCGCGCCCTTCAGGTCGGCGAGCGAGTTCTCGACGATTCTCGCCTCGGCGCCGGCCTCCTGCGCGGTCCGCGCGGCGGCCCGGTCGAGCACGTTGACGACGAGGCGTTCCGCCCGTGCGTCGTAGTACGTGCCCGCCGCGTCGGCGCCGAGGTCGCCGAGCAGCGTGGAGGCGAGCTTTCCGGCCGCCGCGACCGACAGGGTCGCGGGCTCGGGGGCCTTCGGGGACTCGCTGGCGTTCGCGCTCTGGAAGGTGACTCCCGCGGCGACCAGTGCGGCGATGCCCGCACCTGCCACGACCGCCCGCCGCCCGGGTATGCGTCGGTGCTTCAACTCACGTCCTCCTGTGGGGGGTCGGCCCGGGAGGCTGTGGGGACCTCACGGACCGGAAGGCTGGTTGACGAGCGCCAACTCTTCCCACCGCCCAGGCGGCGCACAAGGTCGACCGCAGGACGCGTGCACGACAACTCCAGCGCGGTCACACGACCTTCACCGGCCATGTCCCCTCCCGGAGGATCCGCGGAGCGGATCGCACCGCGGACACCACGGGCGAGCGGCCCGGCCGGGCCCGGGCATGGGGGAGCCCCCGCACGCGGGCTGCGTGCGGGGGCTCGTCGCGCTGCCGGCTGCGCTGTGGGACGGCCTCAGTAGACGCTGACGCCGTAGGCGCTCAGGGCCTCCGTGACCGGCTGGAAGAACGTCGTGCCGCCGGAGGAGCAGTTGCCGCTGCCGCCGGAGGTCAGGCCGTACGCGACGCCGTTGCTGCCGTAGAGCGGGCCGCCGGAGTCGCCGGGCTCGGCGCAGACCGTCGTCTGGATCAGCCCGGAGACGATGTCGCCGCCGCCGTAGTTGACGGTGGCGTTCAGGGCGGTGACCCGGCCGCTGTGGGTACCGGTGGTCGAGCCGTCGCGGATGACGGTGGTGCCCACGCTCGGGGTGGCCGCGCTGGTGATGTCCACCCCGCCCGCCGTGCCGGGCTTGCTGACGGAGGTGTTGGTGTACCGCACGATGCCGTAGTCGTTGCCCGGGAAGCTGGACCCGGCCGTGGAGCCGAGGACCGTGGTGCGCCCGGAGTTGGAGTACCAGGTGCCGGCGCCGTCGGTGCAGTGACCGGCGGTCAGGAAGTACTGGGTGCCGTTGGAGGCGCGGACGTTGAAGCCGAGGGAGCAGCGCCAGCTGCTCGCGTAGATGGCGTCGCCGCCCTCGATGAGCTTGTTGAACGTGCCGGGGGTGCGCTTGATCGTGAGGGCGCCGGCCTTGTCGCCGGCCTGTTCCTTGATCTTCGCGATCTCGGCCTGGGTGACCGTGCTGTCGACGGTGACGAGCACCCGGCCGGTCTTGCCGTCGACGGCCCAGGCGGTGCCGGGGACGTCGGCCTGGAGCACAGCGCCACTGACGCTCTGGAGTTCCGCGCCGCTGAAGGTGGCGGGGGCGCTGTCGGACGCGTTCGCGCTGGGGACCGCGATCGCGGCCGCGGCCACGAGGCCGGTGGACACGGCGATCAGCCGGGTGCGTCTCGTGATGCCGCTGCGGGAGTTGGTGCGCTTGATCCTCACTTTTCGTTCCTCCACGGGGGAAGTCGGGGGCCCTCTTCGTGGGGTCGGGGGCCCGTGAGGCGCAGCCGGGGGCCGGGCGTCCGGGTTCCGGATACGCCGTGCCCCTGACAAGCGCTGAGGTTGGAGTATTCGGCCGAACGGCCGGTCGGCGCAAGGGTGCCTTTCGGCCTTCGGCCGCCGACCGGCCGTCTCCGTCAACGCCCGCGAAGGATCAGAGCAGTTCGCGCTCCCCCGCCTCGATCCCGGCCTCCAGCGTGTTCCCCGGCGGCGGGAAGGGGCAGATGAAGTGGTCGGCGAACGCGCACGGCGGCAGCAGGGCGCGGTTGAAGTCGACCGTCGTACGCCCCTCGGCGTCCGGTGCGCCGGGGCGCAGGAACCGGAAGCGATGACTGGTGCTCCCGCTGGTGGCGTCCGCGAACACGGCCCACAGCGAGCCGTCCTCCTCCACGGTCACCTGGAGCGTGTGGTCCCGGCCGTCCAGCGCGAAGGCCAGTTCCCCGCCGAGGCCGAGCCCGCGCTCCCGCCCGTCCGCGTTCGGCACCCGCACGCTGCGCCGCCCGGTGTCGTACGGCGTGAAGCGCCCCGGCACCGACCAGCGCGGATCGTAGGGCGTGGCCGCGATGCCGCGGAACGCGTGCCGCGCTCGGGCGGCCGGGTCGAAGTCGCGCACCCCCCAGGCGCCCTCGCGGACCAGGACGACCAGGCGCCGTTCGCCGTACGCCACCCGGGCCGCGCTCGCCGGACCCGGGTCGGCCGCCAGCCGTGCCACGCCGTCCAGGGGCCGGCCGTCCACGGTCAGCCCGTCCGCCCCGGCGGCCGTCAGCACCACGGCGTCGCCGTCCGCCGCCCAGGTCCCCGGAATGTCCGGAAGCCGCCCGTCCGGATAGTCCTCCAGCCAGTGCGTGCCGGTCAGTGCGAGCGGTCCGTGGGGCGCCGAGACCGCCGCCACGCGCTGCTCGTGCCAGCGCTTCCACTCGTCGGGTGCGTCCGTCGTCATGCGGTCAACCCTTCCACACCGGTTCGGCCAGACCGAGGTGCGAGCGCAGGGTGCCGCCCTCGTACGCCGTACGGAAGACGCCCCGTTCCTGCAGCAGCGGCACGACCCGGTCCACGAACTCGTCCAGCCCGCCTGGGGTCGGATGCGGTACGAGGACGAAGCCGTCGGCGGCGTCCCGCGCCACGAACGCCTCCAGTTCGGCGGCGACCGCCCCGGGGGTGCCGACGAAGGACTGCCGGGCACCCGCCTCGATCACCGTCTGCCGGACGGACAGCCTCTTCTCCTGCGCCAGGGCCCGCCGCTTCCCGGCGATCGCCGTGCTGCCGCCCTGCCGGGTCCGCCCCCGGCCGAGCTGCGGGTCCGGCACCGGATCGGTGCCAGGCAGCGGCCCGTCGGGGTCGTACGCGGACAGGTCCCCGCCCCGGATCCGCTCCGGCGTCGGGATCGCGGTCTGCGGGGAGACCTGCTGCCGCCGGATCTCCGCCGCCCGCTCGCGCGCCTCGGCTGGGGTGTCCCCGAGGACGACGGTGACGCCGGGCATGATCTTGAGGTCGTCCGGGCTCCGGCCGTACCTCGCCAGGCGCCGTTTGACGTCGGCGTAGAAGGCGCGGCCCGCCTCCGAGGTGCCGTGCCGGGTGAAGACGACGTCGGCCGAGGAGGCGGCGAACTCCCGGCCCTCGTCGGAGTCGTCCGCCTGGATCACCACCGGGTGCCCCTGCGGGGAGCGGGGCAGGGCGAACTCGCCCGCGATGTCGAAGTGCCGTCCGCGGTGGGCGAAGGGGCGAGGGGTGCCGTCCGGGGTCCAGGAGTCCCACAGCTCGCGGGCGGTGGCCACGAACTCGGCGGCGCGGGCGTACCTCTCCGAGTGGTCCAGGAAGCCGCCGCGCCGGAAGTTCTCGCCGGTGGCGGCGTCGGAGGAGGCCACCACGTTCCAGGCCGCCCGGCCGCCGCTGAGGTGGTCCAGGGTGGCGAGCCGGCGGGCGAGTTCGTAGGGCTCGTTGAAGGTGGCGTCGGCCGTGGCCGCCAGTCCGAGGTGTCCGGTGACGGCGGCGAGCGCGTTCAGCACGGTCAGGGACTCGGGGCGGCCGACCACGTCCGGGTCGTGGATGCGGCCCTCGTGCTCGCGCGGCCGCGGCCCCTCGGCGAGGAGGAGGAAGTCGAACAGGCCGCGTTCGGCGGTGCGGGCGAGGTGCTCGAAGGAGGCGAAGTCGATCTGCGGCCCCGAGCGGGGGTCGGCCCGGACGGTGGTGTCGCCGGCGCCGGGGAAGTGCGCGGCGAGGTGCATCCTCCTGCGCGCGGTCATGACGCTCCTCCTGCCGCGGCCGCGACGGCGTACCGGTTGGCGGGCCGGGCGAGTCCCAGGTGCTCCCGGAGCGTGCTGCCCGGGTAGAAGGTGCGGAACAGGCCCCGGTGCTGGAGCAGGGGGACGGTGCCGTTGACGAGCCGCTCCAGGTCGCGGCGCGGTTCGGCCGGCGTCAGGTGGAAGCCGTCGACGGCGCCGTCCCGGTGCCAGGCGGCGACGAGTTCCGCGAGGTCGACGGGTCCGCCGCGGTACAGCGGACCGCGCGGGGTGGGCCGGGGCCCGCCCCCGCCGTGGGCGGGCTCGGCCGCGTACTCGCCGTCCCCGAGGTCGACCTCCAGGGCCGCGAGGACGCGCAGGGCATCGGGGTCGCGGCCGTGGGCGGCCGCCGAGTCCCGCAGGCCGGCCCGTGCCGCGGCGGCCTGCGCGGGGCTCGCGGTGCGGACGAGGGCCACGTCGGCGTACCGGGCCGCGACCGCGCGGGCGGGTCCCTCGGTGGCGTCGACGACGCGCACGGGGTGGCCCTGCGGGGGCCGCGGCACGACGGAGGGGCCCCTGACCGAGAAGTGGGTGCCGGTGAAGTCGACGTGGTGCAGCTTGTCCCGGTCCACGAAGCGGCCGGTGGCCACGTCCCGGATCCCGGCGCCGTCCTCCCGGCTGTCCCACAGCCGCGCCGCCACGTCGGCGGCCTCGCCGGCCTCCTGCCACAGGACCTCGGCGGGCGCGGCGTGGCGCCGGCCGAAGAGGCGGGCCTCGCCCTCGGTGGTGGACACCGCGATCCGCCAGCCGGCCCGGCCGCGGCTGATCCCGTCGAGGGTCGCCACGGCGGCCTGGACGTGGAAGGGCTCGGTGTGGGTGGTGGTGACGGTGGGGACCAGACCGACGCGGCGGGTGGCGGGCGCCACGCGGGACAGGACGGCGAGCGCGTCCGGGCCGGGGCGGCCGAAGCCGTCGTCCAGGGTCACGAAGTCGAGCGCGCCGCGTTCGGCGAGCCGGGCCGCGTCCACGTAGGGGCCGGCGTCGTACACCGACCGCTGGTCGAGGGCGGCGGCCAGGTGCAGGAGGCGCCGGCCGTGGGATGAGGTCATGCGGAGGAACCCTTTCCGGCGAACGGTGTCAGCGGGTCTCGCGGAGAGCGGGCGGGCGGGGGTCACAGGACCTTGGAGAGGAACGCCCGGGTGCGCGCGTGGCGCGGACGGTCCAGGACGTCGCCGGGCGGGCCCTGCTCGACGATGCGGCCGTCGTCCATGAAGACGACCGTGTCGGCGACCTCGCGGGCGAAGCCGATCTCGTGCGTGACGACGATCATGGTGGTGCCCTGCCGGGCCAGGTCCCTGATGACGTCGAGGACCTCGCCGACCAGCTCGGGGTCGAGCGCGGACGTCGGTTCGTCGAACAAGAGCAGCCCGGGCTCCAGGGCCAGCGCCCGCGCGATGGCCACCCGCTGCTGCTGGCCGCCCGACAGGTGCCGGGGATAGGCGTCCGCCTTGTCGGCGAGGCCCACCCGGTCCAGGAGCCGGAGCGCGGACTCGACGGCCTCGCGGCGGGGCCGTCCCAGCGCGGAGACCGGCGCCTCGGTGATGTTCTCCAGGACCGTCAGGTGCGGGAAGAGGTGGAAGTTCTGGAAGACGAAGCCGATCCGGGTGCGCTGTCTGAGCACCTCGCGCTCGGGCAGCTCGCGCAGCCGGTCGCCGGTGCGCCGGTAGCCGATCAGGGCGCCGTCCACGCTGATCACGCCCCGGTCGACCTTCTCCAGGTGGTTGACGGTGCGCAGCAGCGTGGACTTGCCGGAGCCGGAGGGGCCGAGGATCACGGCGACCTCGCCGCTGCGCACGGTGAGGTCGATGCCCTTGAGGACCTCCAGGGCGCCGAAGCTCTTGTGGACGGACCTGATGTCGACCATGACGCTCATCGCGTGGACTCCTCGAGTCGGGGGCGGGGGTCCGCCACGGGACCGGTGGGGGTGTGCAGGAAGGCCAGCACGGCCCGTGCGGTGGCGTCGTTCTGCCGGAACGCCACCCCGCCGGTGCGGGGCCGGGTGAACGCGCCGGAGCCGCGCGCGTCGGTGTGCGGACCGAGCGCGAACCGCCTCGGGTGCGGCCGGCCGGACCGGTCCAGGACCCGCCCGTCGGACCGGTCGACGGCCAGCAGCCCGTCGGGGGTGGCGGCGGCCCCGTCGGCGTGCAGCGCGCGCAGCAGCGGGTCGCGGGTCCGCTCCACGGTGGGGTGCGGCAGCCGCGCCTCGACCAGGGCCCGTGCCTCGACGACGGAGCCCGGCACGCTCGCGCCGGACGCCCGGAAGACACCGTCCTCGGCGGTGACCGTCATGCCGGCGCCCAGGAAACGGACCACGCCGGCCCGGTTCAGCGCGAGCAGGTGGCGCAGCCGGGGGGCGGGCGGGCCGGAGGCGAGGTGGCTGAAGAAGCCGTGCCACCAGCCGCCGACGTCGCCGAGCCGGACCAGTTGGCCGTAGACGGAGAGCAGGGCGAGGAAGACGGCCAGGTCGGGGCTGTGGGCCGGGTCGTGACGGCGCCGCAGGTCGTCCTCGACGTACCGGCGCAGCCCCTCCTGGAGCTCGTCGTGCGTGCCGTGGCGCACTCCGTCCAGGGGCCGGTCGAGGGCGGCGAGGTCGAGCCGGTCGGCGGGGTCGGGCACGGCGGCGGCGACGAGGCCGGCGCGTCCGGCCCGGTCCGCGGTGGCGTACCGGGACTCGAAGGCGGGCCAGGTGCCGGTCACCCGCTCGGGGTGCGCGGTGAACAGCCGGTGGTAGTGGGCGTAGCCCAGTTCCTTCTCGACCAGCGGCCACACGTCCCGCCGGAAGTCGAAGCCCTCCGGCCGGGCGAGCAGCGCGTCGACCTCGGCGGGCCCGAGGAACCGTGGCAGCGGGGGCCGGTCGCCGGTCCAGTCGTAGCCGATCTTGGCGTGGTAGGGCACCCCGCGCCGCGAGCCGACGTACAGCACCGGCTCCCGGCCGGACGGCACGTACGCGTCGTCGTCGTACCGTCCGCCCCTGCCCTCGGTCAGCAGCACCATCAGGTCGACGAAGGCCAGCCCGAAGCCCCGGACGAGGACGGGTTCGCCGGGGCGCAGCGCGGACAGATCGCTGTCGGCGGTGAAGTCCGGCGGCAGGTGGACCAGACGGTGGGCGCGGGCGTACGCCGCCAACTCCCCCTGTTCCTCGTCGGGTTCGGCGTCGAGGTGGCCGAGGGTGAGGACGACCAGGTCGGCGAGGAGGGGGAGGGCGCGGCCCTGGAGCCACACCCGCTGTCGTCCCTTCCGCGGGCCGTCGACCCGCACCGCGCGCCGGGCGTGGTGGTACACCACGAAGCCCGGGGGCAGACCGGCCACGGCACGCTCGTACGCCCAGCGCAGGTACGCGCCCTGCACCCGGCGGCCGGCGAAGGTGCGGCCGTCGAGGCCCGCCCACTCGTGCAGGGTGGGGCCCGGCCGCACGGGCCCGGCCATCTCCACCGTCTCGTCGGTGAACATGGTGACGTCCTCGGCGTGCGAGTTCATCCACAGCAGCGGCGACTGCTCCTCGCGCCAGATGCGTCCGGCGCCCGGCGGGTGCGGGTCCACGAGGTGGATGTCGAGTCCCGAGTCCCCGTACACCTCGGGCGCGTTGGCGGCGATGCGCTCCAGCAGGCCGGTGCCGCGCGGTCCGGCGCCGACGATCACCAGCGCGGGCCGGGTCATCGGGTGCGCTCCGTGCCGCGCGCGTAGTGCTTCTCGACGTAGTACTGGCCGGCGCCGAGCACCGAGGTGACGACGGTGTACCAGACGGTGGCCACCATCAGCAGCGGGATGACCTGGTAGGTGCGGTGGTAGACGAGCTGGACCGAGTAGAGCAGGTCCTGGACGGCGATGACGCTGACGATGGAGGTGCCCTTGAGGGTGCCGATCAGCATGTTGCCGGCCGGCGGCACGATGGAGCGCATCGCCTGCGGGAGCACGATCCGGCGCCACCGGCGCCATCGGCCGAGGCCGAGTGCCTGGGCGGCCTCGATCTGGCCCCGGTCCACGGAGAGGATGCCGCCGCGCACCACCTCGGCGGCGTACGCGGCCTCGTGCAGGGTCAGGCCGATGATCGCGACGGTGACCGGGCCGAGCAGGTCGACGGTCCTCACGCCGAGGACCCGCGGGTACAGGGCGCCGATGTTGAACCACAGCAGGAGCTGCACCAGGATCGGTATCGACCGGAACAGCCACACGTAGCCCCAGCTCACCGCGCGCAGCACGGGGTTGGCGGAGAGCCGGAACGCGGCGAGCAGCGTGCCGAGCGCGAAGCCGAGGACCATGACGACGGCGGTCAGCCAGAGGGTGAGCCACAGGCCGCGCAGGACGGCGTCGGAGGTGAAGTAGTCGGCGACGACGTCCCACTGGAAGGCGTCGTTGCGCAGGACGGAATCGACGGCCAGGCCGAGGAGGACGAGGACGGCGACGGCGGCCGTCCACTGGCCGATGCGGCGTTGCGGGACGATCCGCGGGACGTCCGCCTTGTCCGGGGCGTCCGGTACGGCGGCGGGTCGGTCGAGGGTGTCGGAGGACATGCGAAGGCTCCGTGACATCGAGTCAGTCGGACACGGTGGGTGGTGCCTTCACACGGCCGAGCCCCTCAGCAGAGCCGTGCGCCGAGAGTACGGGGCGGTTTCGGTCCGCTGTCAAGGCCGTCCACACTGTGAGCCACGCGTCTCAAGTCGTTGACGCGGAACCGGATGCCTGTTCCACTTGGCCCATGCATCCGCAGCAGTGGCTGGTCACGCGCTCCCACATCGACTTCGGTCGAGTGTGGTCCTCTTCCTGTTGAGCCGACCCCCCTGCCTGCCCTGATCGTCCGACCCGGGTCGGGCCTTCGCGGGTTTCCCGTCTTCCCTTCGCAGCCTTCACACGCGCGCCCTCCCCTCGTGCCGCCCCCTGCCTTCTTCCGCTCCCAGGAGACCACTGACATGCGTACGCCCACGCGTGCCCGAAAAAGACTTTTCGCACCTTTCGCCCTGATCACCTCGGCGGCCCTGCTCCTCACCGCGTGCGGCTCCGGCGACCCGTCGGGGGAGGTCGCGGGTGCGGCGGCCGGCTCCGACGCGGTCCCCACCACGGACGTCGTCTCCGGCGTCCGGGAGAACCCGGCCGCCGTGGGACTACTGCCGCCCGGCACCAAGGACGTCACCCTCGCCGTCAGCGTCGGCGGCACCCCGCCGGGCACCACCTACCTGTCCGACGGCAAGACGCTGACCGGCCAGGACGTCGACTTCGCGAACGCCGTCGCCAAGGCGCTCGGCCTCACGCTCAAGACCGAGCAGGCGTCCTTCGAGGCGATCCTGCCCGCCCTGGACAGCGGCAAGTACGACGTCGGCGCCGCCAACTTCGGCGTGACCGAGGAGCGGCGCAGGACGATCGACTTCGTGACGTACGTCAACGACGGCCAGGGCTTCGCCGCCCGCGAGGACAGCGGACTGTCGAAGGTCACCGACCTCACGCAGCTGTGCGGGCTCAAGGTGGCCACGGGCGCCGGCACCACCTTCGAGGCCACGCTGGAGGAGAACAGGCACCGGTGCGCGGACGCCGGCGAGAAGGCCTACGAGGTGCAGACCTACAGCGAGCCCGGCGCCCTGTGGTCGTCGCTCCAGCAGGGCCGCAGCGACGTCGTGATGTCCACGATCAACGGCCTGCGCTACGCGGTCGCCCACCAGCGGGGTCTGAAGTTCCTGAACGAGTTCCGCCGCCTGGACGTCGGCTTCGCGCTCAAGAAGGGGTCGAAGCTGGCGCCCGCCCTCCGGGCCGCGGTGAACGGGCTCATCGCCGACGGGACGTACGACAGGATCCTGAAGAAGTGGGGGACGACCCGCTCGGCGATCGCCGGGTCCGAGATCTCACCCCCCGAACTGAAGAACTGAGGGCGGGCCGACGGCTTCTCAGCAGTCGCAGCCGCAGTCACAGCCGTCGCAGCAGCACCCGTCGTCACCGCAGCAGTTGCTGCAGTTGCTGCAACAGTCACAGCAGTCGCAGCAGTCACCGCAGCTCTGGCACAGTCCTTCCCGGCGCTGCCTGGTCCAGGGGTCCTCGAACGTGCCGCAGCACATCTGGCACGTGCAGGCCAGCCCCAGCCACACGGCGCACCCCGCGAGCAGACCCCGCCGGTCGCGGCGCGGCGGCTCCGGAGGCATCGGCACGCCGGGGCCGCCCGGGACACCGGGCGGGGCGTACGGGTGGCTGCCGTGCGCGCAGGAGGGGGTGCCGAAGGCGCGGTCGACGGAGGTGCCCAACTCGTGCACCAGCAGCCGGTGCACCAGCCGGCCGTCGGTGAACTCGGCCTCGCGCAGCGCCAGCCGTATCCCGTGCACGGCGTCGTCGGCCAGCCGGCGCGCCTCCGTGCGCGGGGTGCCGGTGGCGGTGAGCGGGTTCCAGGCGCCCGACGCGGCGTCGGCCTCCTGGTCCTCCACGGCGTCCAGGAGATGGGCGAGCCGGCCGAACAGGCGGCCCGCCTCGGCGAGCGGCCCGGCGTTGTGCGGCCGTCCGGCGAGGTGGGCGGTGTGGGCGAACGCGGCGGCGGTCGCGGTCTCGGTCGGCTCGGTGACGGTGAGCAGAGGCGTGCCGGGCCCGGCGAGCGCCTCGATGCCGGTCTGCCGGTCCACGGCGTCGAGCAGGACGGCGGTGTCGAACCCGACGGCGCCGCCGCTGCGGTGGCCGGCCGCGTCCCAGCCGGCGGCGACCCGGCGGGCGGCGCGGGCCACCGGCCGCCGGGCCAGCAGCCCGTCCCCGTCGGCGACGTGGTCGCGCACCTTCGCCGAGGCCAGCACCAGGGAGACGGCCGCCGCGAGCCGGGCGCCCTCACCGTGCGCGACGGACGCGGTGCGCATCCCGCGCAACGGGCACGGCCCCGCCGTGCGCCGGCCGGCGCCCGTGCCGCCCCGCTCGGCCTGAGCCTCCGTCAGAACCGATATGAGCAGCCCGTCATAGTTCGTCACGATCCGCGCGAACTGCCCGTGGTCCTTGCGCAGCGCGAGGCACAGCCCGCACAAATGCGCCATCCACTGACTGGTGAGACTCTCTCCGAGCCGATGCCTGCAAGGCCTGACGATTCCGAACACGACACTCCCCCGTGGGTTCGTACGACGCTGAGCTGCGGCATCGTACCGACAGCCGTGTTCACCCGTCCGCACCCTCACTCACCCGTCCGCCGGGAAGAATCATATTTCACTCACGGTCAGCATCCGTTTGGGAAACGGCCCTTGGGACACAAGGACTCTCGACGGATCCGCTGTGCACCAGTACCGTCACAAACCCCCCGCGCGGCGTCTATCCACTTGGCGCGACGTCCGCATCATGGATGACCATAGGGATGCGGAAGACACGAAAGACCGCTGTGAGAGGAGGCGTCCATGGGATCGGTACGCAAGGCGAGTGCGTGGCTCGGCCTCGTCGACGACAACGATGACGAGCGCTACTACGACGACGACTACTCCGAGGGCACGGAGTCCCCGGACGCCTGGGTCACGGACCCGCGGGTGAGGGTGGCCTCGGACGTCGCCGAGGAGAAGGGCCGCCGGATCGGCACGGTCACCCCGGACAGCTTCCGGGACGCCCGCGCCATCGGCGAGCTGTTCCGGGAGGGTGTCCCGGTCATCATGAACCTGACGGCGATGGAGGGCACCGACGCCAAGCGCGTCGTGGACTTCGCGGCCGGGCTGATCTTCGGCCTGCGGGGTTCGATCGAGCGGGTGTCCACCCGGGTGTTCCTGCTGAGCCCGGCCGACACCCAGGTGATCAGCGGCGACCCGGCCGCATACCGGTCGGACGGCTTCTTCAACCAGAGCTGAGGCGGGGCCGCGCACCACGGCCCCGTCCCCGCCCGCGCCTCACCGGAAGGCGTCGAGTCCGGTGAGCGCCTTGCCCAGCACCAGCTGGTGCATCTCGACGGTGCCCTCGTAGGTGAGCACCGATTCCAGGTTCGTCGCGTGCCGCATCACGGGGTACTCGAGGGAGATCCCGTTGGCGCCGAGGATCGTGCGGGCCGTGCGGCAGATGTCGATGGCCTCGCGCACGTTGTTGAGCTTGCCGAAGCTGACCTGCTCGGGACGCAGGCGGCCGGCGTCCATGCGCCGCCCGAGGTGGTGGGCGAGCAGGATCCCCTTGTGCAGTTCGACCGCCATGTCGGCGAGCTTGGCCTGGGTCAGCTGGAAACCCCCGATGGGCCGCCCGAACTGCTCCCGCGACGTCGCGTACTCCAGGGCCGCCTCGAAGGAACTGCGGGCCGCGCCCATCGCGCCCCAGACGATGCCGTAGCGGGCGTGGGAGAGACAGCTGAGCGGTCCGCGCAGACCGGTCACCTCCGGCAGCACGGCGTCGGCGGGCAGCCGTACGTCGTCGAGGACGAGCTCGCTGGTGACGCTGGCCCGCAGGGACCACTTGTGCTTGATCTCGGGGGCGGAGAAGCCGGGGCTGTCGGTCGGCACGACGAAGCCGCGGACGCCCTCCTCGGTCTGCGCCCAGACGACGGCGACCCCGGCCACCGACCCGTTGGTGATCCACATCTTGCGGCCGTTGAGCACCCAGTCACCGCCTCCGTCGCGCTTGGCGTGGGTGCGCATGCCCGCGGGGTCGGAGCCGTGGTCGGGCTCGGTCAGCCCGAAGCAGCCGATCACCTCGCCGGCGGCCATGCGCGGCAGCCAGGTCCGCTTCTGCTCCTCGCTGCCGAAGCGGTGGACGGCGTACATGGCCAGGGAGCCCTGCACGGAGACCAGCGAGCGGATGCCGGAGTCGGCCGCCTCCAGTTCGAGACAGGCCAGCCCGTACTGCACGGCGGTCGCGCCGGCGCAGCCGTAGCCCTCCAGCGACATGCCGAGCGCGCCGATGGAGCCGAGCTCGCGGGCGAGGTCCCGGATGCCGGGCAGCTCGCCCTTCTCGTACCACTCCGCGACGTGCGGCAGCACGCGGTCGGCCGCCCAGCCCCGCACGGTGTCCCGGATCGCCAGGTCCTCCGGCTCCAGCAGGTCGTCGATGCCGAGGGGATCGGCGGGGTCGAAGGCGGGCAACTTGGGGGACGAGGCCATGGGACACCTTCCGGGGCAGATAAAACTAGCGCTGCTAGTCACGGTCGCACGCCGACGTTACGACGCGCCGCCTCCTACGTCCACCATGGTCGCCCACCCGTTCACCGCCGACCGGGAGGCGGACGGTGCGCGGGTGGGGGACGAGGACGGTCACACCGAGACGCGGGACTCCACGGCGTCCCGAGGGGCAGGCACCGCCACCGCCTCGCCCTCCTCCTCGCACTGCATCACCCGCGGCAGCCGCAACGCCATCACCGCCCCCAGCAGCAGAAGCCCCGCGCTCACCAGCAACGTCACGTGCAGCCCGTGCACGAACGCATCGCCCGCGGCCCGCCGCAGCGCACCCCCCGCGGCCCCCCCGAGCTGCGCGGCGACCTCGTACGCCTCCCCCAGCGAATGCCCCGCCGCCGCCGACGCCGACGCCGGCACCCCCGGCACCCCGCCCGTCAGCCCGGGCGCGTACGCCGCGTTCATCACGCTGCCCAGCAGCGCTATCCCGATCCCGGCGCCCAGCTGGTACGACGTCTCGCCGATCGCCGCCGCGCCGCCGGACTGCTCCTGCGGTGCCTCACTCAGCATCGACTCGTACGCCCCGAACAGCGTCGTCTCCAGGCCGAAGCCGAGCAGGACGAACCCGGACAGCAGCAGCGCGCGGTCGTCCGCCCGGCCCATCGCCGTCAGCAGCAGCACCGCCACCGCCGTCAGGCAGAACCCGGCGCACACCATCCGGCGCGGCCCGAACCGCCGCAGCAGACGTGCTCCCGCGAGGCCCGCCGCCATCGCCGCGAAGGTCAGCGGCAGCAGCCGCAGCCCGGTCTGGAGCGGTGACAGCCCGAGCACCAGCTGCAAGTACTGCGCCGCGAGCAGCTCCAGCCCCACCAGCGCCAGCATGGCCAGCACGATGCAGCCCACCGACGTGCTGAACGCGGGCCGCCGGAACATCCGCAGGTCCACCAGCGGATGCGTCCGGCGCCGCTGTCTCCGCACGAAGCCGGTCAGCAGGGCCGCGCCCGCCACCAGCGGCAGCACGGTGAACGCGCTCGCCGGCGGCTCACCGCCGCCGAGCCGCTTCACGCCCAGGACGACCCCGAACAGCCCGGCCGCCGCCATCAGCGCGCCGACGACGTCCCAGGGGCCGGTGCCGTCGCCCTTCGACTCGGGCAGCAGCAGCCGCCCCACCGGCAGGCTGACCAGCATCAGCGGGATGTTGACGAGGAACACCGAGCCCCACCAGAAGTGCTCCAGCAGGAAGCCGCCGAGCAGCGGCCCGACCGCCGCGCCGACCGCGGCCACGGCGCTCCAGATGCCGATGGCCAGCGCCCGCTCCCGCCGGTCGGGGAAGACCTGGCGCAGGATCGACAGCGTCGCGGGCATGATCATCGCCCCGCCGGTGCCGAGCAGCGCGCGGGCCGCGATCAGGACCTGGGCGCTCTCGGCGAGGGCCGCCAGCGCGGAGGCGAGGCCGAAGAGCGCGTACCCGAGGAGCAGGATGCGTCTGCGGCCGACCCGGTCGCCCAGCGTGCCGAAGAGGATCAGCAGCGAGGCGCAGACGAGGGGGTAGACGTCGACGATCCAGAGCAGCTCGATCGCGCCGGGCCGCAGGTCCTCCGTGACGGCGGGGACCGCCACGTGCAGGACGGTGGCGTCGACGGCGACGAGCAGCAGGCTGACGCAGAGGACGACGAGGACCACCCAGCGGTCGGCACCGGCCCCGGCCGCCCGGCGGCGCAGCACGGCGGCAGCCGTGGTCGTCCGGGACATGCGCGTACCTCCAAGATGTTCCCTCGCGTCCGGCGGGCTGCGCGGGGCGGGGACTCCCCTGCGGCTCGGCCGGAGAGGAGCGGGGGCTCCGGGCCGTGCGGCGGAACGCGAGTGGCTCGCCAGCGTACGCCAGTCCGTCGCACACCCGCGTGGTCGGGCTCACACATCCCGCGTGACCTGTGTGGTGTGCGCCACCACCGCTGCCGGCCGGCCGGGCGGGCCGCCCACCCGGCCGGCCCGCCCGCCGGGTGACCGGCGGATAATCGGGCCCGTGATCGATCTTGAAACGCGCGCGGCGGCGGACCGAGCCGGTGCCCTGCGGCGGGCCGCACCGGCGCTCCTCGGCTACGCGGCCGTCCGCGCCCTGGGCCTGGCCGTCCTCGCCCTGTGGAGCGCCGCGTGCGACAAGAGCGCGTACACGCTGCTGACCGCCCGCTGGGACTCCCTCTGGTACACCAGGGTCGCCGAGCTGGGATACGGCTACGAGGTGCGCCTGCCGAACGGTGACGTGCACTCCAACCTGGCCTTCTTCCCCCTGCTGCCCTGGCTGGAGCGGCTGGGCGCGGCCGTGGGTCCGCTGTCGTACGCCGACGCGGGGTTCGTGGTGAGTCTGCTGGCCTCGCTCGCGGCGGCCTGGGGGATCTTCGCGGTGGCGGAGCACCTGTACGACCGCCGGGCCGGGGTGTGCGTGGTGCTGCTGTGGGCCGTGCTGCCGGTGGGGGTCGTGCAGTCGATGGCGTACAGCGAGTCGCTGTTCACGGCCCTCGCCGCCTGGTCGCTGTACGCCGTGCTGACCGGACGCTGGGTGACGGCTGGGGTGCTGGCCGCGCTGGCCGGGCTGACCCGGCCGGTGGGGCTCGCGGTGGCGGCGGCGGTGTGGGCGGCCGCGATCGCGGCATTCGTGCGAAACCGGAGCGGCACCGCCGCGCACGGCGCCCTTTCCGCGCCGCGCGCCCCCGGCGGGGGCGCGCGGCGCGCGCTCGGCATGCTGCTCGCACCCCTGGGCGCCGCCGGATACGTCCTGTGGGTCGGCCACCGCACCGGCAGGGGACCGCTCGGCTATCTCGACGTCCAGGCCGGCTGGCGCAACGGCTTCGACGGCGGCGTGTCCTTCGCCCGGTTCGTCGGCGGGAAACTCACCTCGTTCCCGTCGGCCCTGGCGGGCGCCGGTCTGATCGCCGGGGTCGCCCTGCTGCTGTGGCTGTACGTCCTCTGCGTACGGCAGCGCCAGCCGCTCGCGCTGCTGGTGTACTCGGGGGTCGTCACCGCTCTCGCCCTGTGCGCGTCGAGCTACTTCGGCTCGAAGCCCCGGCTGCTGATGCCCGCCTTCCCCCTGCTGCTGCCACCGGCCCTGGCCCTGGCCCGGCTGCGGACCTCCAGGTCTGCCCTGGTGGCCGCGGGTGTCGCCGTCGTGTCGGCCGGGTACGGCGCGTTCTGGCTGAACGGCTCCGGCCCGCCCTGACCGGCCCCGCCCGCCCGATGAGCGGCGGGAGAATTCCGCACCAGCATTCGGTGAACCCATTCATAAGCACGATAAAACCGTCGACCGGGCTGATCAAAGGAATTGAAGTCCGCGGCCGGGACGGTTTGTGGATTCCGGGAAATAGACCGCTCCCTGAGAGGAATCCCACATCACATCGTCATCACAAAGCCGTTGATTCGGCGGGGATCACTCCTCACTCGCTGTAACGTCGATTGGGTGCGTACCGAACGGAACCTCACCCGTCTGGACCGGGTGTTCGCGAGACTCGACCGGGAGCCGGAACGGCCGGCCCACCTAGATGTGCCGGAGATGAGCCGGCACCGCATTGCGCTGTTCTCCGGGACCCTCGCGTTCTATATCGCGATCGTATGGGCCGTGCTGATCACCTCGTGGCTGGTCCGGCTCGACTGGCAGGTCATGTTCTTCCGGCCCTACCAGCAGTGGCCGGAGATCCACGCGTTCGTCGACTACTACGTGGTCCTCGGCCAGCGCGGTCCCACCGCGGTGATGGTCGCGGCCTGGCTCGGCTGGCGGTCCTGGCGGCAGCACACCCTGCGGCCGCTGCTCGCACTCGGCGCCTCCCTGCTGCTGCTGAACGTCACCGTCGGCGCCGCCAAGATCGGCATGGGCCGGCTGGGGCCGCACTACGCGACCACGATCGGCGCGAACGAGATGTGGCGCGGCGGCGATATATTTCCGAGCGGTCACACCGCGAACGCCGTGGTCACCTGGGGGATCCTGGCCTATCTGGCATCGACGCCGAGGGCACGGCGCTGGCTGTCGGCCCTGTCGGCGGTCACTTCTCTCGGAGTCGGGATGTCCACCGTCTACCTCGGTACGCACTGGCTCAGCGACGTGCTCCTCGGCTGGGCCGCGGGACTGCTGATCCTGCTGGCGCTGCCGTGGTTCGAGCCGCTGATCGGCCGCACCGAGGCCTGGATCCTCGGCCTGCGGGACCGCTGGTCCGCCCGGCACCGCCGTACGGAACCGGCGAAGGAGCCGGTCGCCGCCCCCGTGGTGCTCACGCACCCCGTCACCGGCCGGGAGGAGAGCCCGGCGCGCGAGCCGGTCGCCGCGTCCCGCACCCGGACCCCGGTCCACCTGGCCCCGGGTCCGCACACGACCCGCTCGGACCGCACGCCGGTCACCCCGGCGGGCAGCCGCCGTCCGCCGCACGCCGACCGCCACCCGCGCAGCACGGCCCCGGCGGCGCGGCCCCTGTCCGGCGGCTGACGGCCCACGGGCGGGGGCCGGTACGCACAAGCCCCTCCCCCGCAGCACGACGGCCCCGGTCCCCCTGTACGGGAGGACCGGGGCCGTCGGCGTGCTTCAGCCCTTCCAGGCACGGGCCACGCGGCCGTCCTTCACCTCGAAGTTGAGCCGGCCCACGCGGTACTCCATGGTGATGACCGTCCCCGGCTCCAGCGACCGCACCGTCGACCAGCCCCGGCGGCGCGCGAGCCGTTCGGCCGCCCCGGATTCGAGGCCGACGTAGGCGTCCGTACTGTCCTGGGGTTCGGCGGGAGGTGTCGGAATCGATGCCATGCCACCACGCTATGCCCTGCCCCCCGGACGGGGAAGGCCAGGCCCGTAACACAGGCCGCGGAAGCCCCTACGGTCACATTTCTGTCACAGGATCACGACACGCGTTTTGACTGAACTCCTTCACCCGGACGGGCGCTTCCGCACGTCTTCCGCGAGCCCGGTAGGGCAATTCCGGAGAACCGCACCGACCCCTCGAATAAGAGAACGGAAAAGGGCGCCGAAGCACTCGGGGATTCCGTCCCCTTTCCCTCGGGTTCCTCTCGGACGGACTCGAACGGACGTACAGGGACCGGATACCGGCACAGGAAACACACTCTTTGCTCACATGTTCCCCGTGCCCGGTCCGACGAGGACGGACGGGGCCGGCGGGCCGCGCGGCACCGGCACGGTGAAGGCGTCGAGGACCCCCGTCCGCCGGCGGTCGCGCGCGGCTCGTGTCCGCGACCGGTCAGCCGGTCAGCGCGGTGACGGCCACCGACAGGTCGTTGTCCCGCGTGTAGCAGGGGGCCGCTTCCACGGGGCCGTGCCGCGTGTCCGCGCGCGTGCCGGGGAAGACGAGGACGGGCTGCTTGTCGGCGACGTCGTCCAGCAGCCGGGCGACGCGCACGGCGGGTCCGTGCTCCCCGGCCGGCCGCAGCCACAGGTCCCACAGTCCCGGCGCGAGGGCGCCGTAGGCGATCTCGATCCGGAAGTCCGCCCGGTCGGCGGTCAGGCCGAGCCGGCGCGTGCCGGCCCGGTCCGCGCCGGTCCGGGCGTGCAGCTCGGCGTGGGCTCCGGCGGCCGGCCGGGTGCCGTAGACCCGGCCCCGTACGGTCAGCCCGTCGTCCGCGAGGCGCAGCCCGGTCGTCTCGGCGTGGGGTGCGCGCAGCCAGCTGCGGACGGTGAGGTCGCCCTGCCGGGTGGCGTAGGGGATGCGGACGGCGACGTGGCCGAGCTGACCGCTCGGGACGCGGTCGGCGAGGGGGCGCAGGTCGGTGACGCCGGGGACCAGACGCCGCGGCGCGCCGTCGGACACGCGCGCGTAGGCGTCCCAGCGGCCCTCGGGCAGGGCGACGCTGCTGGGCAGCGCGGCGCGCAGCCGCCCCTCGGCGGCCGGGGCGAGCGGCAGACCGACGGTGTCCTCGGCGCCGTCGGCGTCACGGCGGCGCAGCACCAGATGGGCCGCCCCCGTGTGGTCGTGCGCGGCGACGTCGAAGGTCAGCCCTCCGGCGGAGTCGGCGATGCAGTCGGCGCGCAGCGGGGCGGCCGACGGGGCCTGCGGCGTCATGCGGTGCGGTTCCTCCTTGTTCCTCTCCCTGTCCGGTCAGACCCGGAACGCGCCCTTCTGGTTGTCCGTGTCCGATTGCGATGCGGTCACGACCGGCGGCGACACGCCCGGCCGAGCGCGGTGGACGCGCCACGCGTCGACCGGTTCCGGCCACCCGGTACATTCGCTGATTTCCTGATTTGTCGACCTGCCGATCCAGCGACTTCCGCCGCTCCGCTCTCCACCAACTCCCCACCGTGGAACCACACTTGACGGAACCCGCCCGGCACCGCGGCCGCCCCGTTCCCGGTGCCGGGCGGTTCGATTCCGTTCGCCGAGGGGCGTGACTCCCGCCGCGGATCGCCCGTTGTCTTCAGCATGAGCCGGGGACCCACCCGGACCACGGGCCGGGAGCCACCCGACCCGGCCACGTACCGCATCCCGAGGGAGCCACCCGTGCCGCGCATGCTCGACGTCAGCGACGACGTACGCGCCGAGATCGGCGACGAAGAAGCCGACCGCCTGCTCGCCGGGGAGTCCACCCCGGGCAGCTACGACTGCACGTCCTGCCGCACTCCGGGCGACTGCGAGCAGGAGCGCACCAGCACCGTTCTCTTCGTCGGGGACGAGACCGCCGTTCTCGCCTTCGCCCACGCCGGCTGCCTGCCCTCGCAGGTCGTCAAGGTCACCGAGGAGCAGCTCCAGGGAGCCGTGAAGTCCATCAACGGCGACCCCGCCCGTCCGCAGCAGCCGCAGCCGCAGCCGGAGGCGGCCGCGGGCGAGCAGGCCGTGCTGGGCGTGACCAGCGGACTCGTCCTGATCGCCGACGAGCTGCACCCGGCCCTCGTGGTCGAGCCGACCGCCCCCATCGTGCGGCCCGGCACCACCGGTACCGGCGACGACTTCCTGCCGCTGCTCATCGAGCAGGGCTTCATGCCGGTCGTCGAGCTGTCCACCGCCCCCACCGTGCTGCACGGCTGGTCGGTGCTGCTCGCCATGGGCCAGCTGCACGCGGTGCTCCAGCCCGGAACGAACGGCGGCCGGCCGGTGGCCTGGTGGCAGGCGCACCAGCCCCTCCAGGTCACCGAGGGCTGGCGCACGGCGGCCTCCAAGCAGCAGCAGGTGCTGATGTTCGCGGCGCCGGTCGGGACGATCGGCCGGCAGCCCCGGGAGGACCTGCTGCGCGAGGCGCTGGACAGAGCGGCGGCGCACGGGCAGCTGGTCGCCGCCGCGTTGCCCCTGGCGGGGACCTGATCACCGGCCACGGGTGACCGCCGCCCCGGCCGCATCCCTTCCGGCCCGGGGTCGTTTGGACATACGTGCACGCATACGACTCCTTCCACCGCCACGGTGGCCCCTCGGCCACGCCGATCTACGACGCGCTCTACGCCGAGTACGTCAGGTCCTTCCGCTCGCTGCCGGGGGATCGCAGCGGCGAGGAGGAGCTGGAGTTCACCGGGTTCCGGAACATCCCCCGCGGCCGGGGCTACAGCGCCTACAGCGTGGGGGCCCACAGCACCCGGCCCGGCCAGCAGTCGCCGTGGCAGCGCGTCGGCCAGCTCGGCCCGCACGGCACCGGGACGATGCGCCACGTCCCGGCGGCGCTGCCGCCCGCCCCGCGCAGGGCGCCCGAACGCGGGTGAGCGGCGAGAAGGGGGCGGTCCCGGCCGGGACCGCCCCCTTCTCGCCGCTCGACGCCGCTTCTCCGCTACTTCTTCTTCGCGCCGCGCTTCTCGCGCACCCGCACCGAGATGTGGATCGGCGTCCCCTCGAAGCCGAACTCCTCGCGCAGCCTGCGCTCGATGAAGCGCCGGTAGCCCGCCTCGATGAAGCCGGAGGCGAAGAGCACGAACCGCGGGGGCTTGGTGCCCGCCTGGGTGCCGAACAGGATGCGCGGCTGCTTGCCGCCCCGCACCGGGTGCGGGTGGGCGGCGACCAGCTCGCCGAGGAAGGCGTTCAGCCGGCCCGTCGGGACGCGGGTCTCCCAGCCGGCCAGGGCCGTCTCGATCGCCGGGACGAGCTTCTCCATGTGCCGTCCGGTCTGCGCCGAGACGTTCACCCGGGGCGCCCACGCCACCTGGCCGAGCTCGGTCTCGATCTCCCGCTCCAGGTAGTAGCGGCGCTCCTCGTCGAGGGTGTCCCACTTGTTGTAGGCGACGACGATCGCGCGGCCCGCCTCGACGGCCATGGTGACGATCCGCTGGTCCTGCACCGAGATCGACTCGGAGGCGTCGATGAGGACGACGGCGACCTCCGCCTTCTCGACCGCGGCGGCGGTGCGCAGCGAGGCGTAGTAGTCGGCGCCCTGCTGGAGGTGGACGCGCTTGCGGATGCCCGCCGTGTCGACGAACTTCCAGGTCTTGCCGCCGAGCTCGATCATCTCGTCGACCGGGTCGCGGGTGGTGCCGGCGAGCTCGTTGACGACGACGCGCTCCTCGCCCGCCACCTTGTTCAGCAGCGACGACTTGCCGACGTTGGGCCGGCCGATCAGGGCGACGCGGCGCGGGCCGCCCACGGCGGTGCCGAAGGTCTGGGCCGGGGCCTCGGGCAGGGCCTCCAGCACCTTGTCCAGCATGTCGCCGGTGCCGCGGCCGTGCAGCGCGGAGACCGGATGGGGCTCCCCCAGGCCCAGCGACCACAGGTACGCCGCGTCGGCCTCGCCGCTCGGGCCGTCCACCTTGTTGGCGCACAGCACGACGGGCTTGCCGGCCTTGCGCAGCAGCCGTACGACCGCCTCGTCGGTGTCGGTGGCGCCGACCTTGGCGTCCACGACGAAGACGACCGCGTCGGCGGCCTCGATCGCGTACTCGGCCTGGGCGGCGACGGAGGCGTCGATGCCGAGGACGTCCTGCTCCCAGCCGCCGGTGTCGACGACCTTGAAGCGGCGGCCGGCCCACTCGGCCTCGTAGGTGACGCGGTCGCGGGTGACGCCGGGCTTGTCCTCGACGACCGCCTCGCGGCGGCCGATGATGCGGTTCACCAGGGTCGACTTGCCGACATTGGGGCGGCCTACGACGGCGAGGACGGGCAGCGGGCCGTGCCCGGCCTCCTCGATGGCGCCCTCGACCTCCTCCAGGTCGAAGCCCTCTTCCGCGGCGAGCTCCATGAACTGCGCGTATTCGGCGTCGCCAAGCGCCCCGTGGTCGTGCTCCTCGCCCGAACCCTCGGAGTGGATGTCGTCGTTCATGAAGTCCGTACCTCGTTCATCGTGGTGATCGGTGGAAGACCCCTGTACCGGGTGATCCACTACTCGGGTGTCGCCTGGCGGCCGGTGAGCCGCCTGGCGTTCTCCAGGTGCGCGGTGAGCTGCTTCTGGATGCGTTCGGTCGCCTCGTCCAGCGCCTTGCGGGTGCGCCGTCCGCTGCCGTCGCCCGCGTCGAAGGGGTCGCCGAAGACGACGTCGACGCGGGAGCGCAGGGGCGGCAGCGCCTTTATCAACCGTCCGGGCCGCTCGGAACTTCCCAGGACGGCGACCGGGACGATCGGGGCGCCGCCGCGCACGGCGAAGTAGGCGAGGCCGGCGCGCAGCGAGGCGAAGTCGCCCTGGCCCCGGGTGCCCTCCGGGAAGATGCCCAGCACACCACCGCTCGCCAGCACGCCGAGCGCCCGGGCGATGGCCGTGCGGTCGGTGGAGTGGCGGTCCACCTTCAGCTGGCCGATGCCGGTCAGGAACTGCCCGAGCGGTCCGACGAACGCCTCCTTCTTGATCAGGAAGTGCGTCGGCCGGGGCGCCACGCCCATGACCATCGGGCCGTCGATGTTGTGCGCGTGGTTGACGGCGAAGATCAGCGGGCCGGTCGTGGGCACCCGCCAGGCGCCGAGCACGCGCGGTTTCCACAGGCCGTACATCAGGCCGACGCCGATGCGCCGCCCGACCTCGGCGCCCTTCTCGGAGGGGACGGAGGGTGAGGTCACTTACTCGCCCGCTTCTCCTCGACGAGGGTGACGACGCACTCGATGACCTGCGGCAGGGTGAGCTCGGTGGTGTCCACCTCGACCGCGTCGTCCGCCTTGGCGAGCGGCGAGGTCTTGCGGCTGGAGTCGGCCGCGTCCCGCTTGATCAGGGCCTCGCGGGTGGCCTGCACGTCGGCGTCCTTGAGCTCGCCGCTGCGCCGGGCGGCGCGGGCCTCCGGCGAGGCGGTCAGGAAGATCTTCAGGTCGGCGTCGGGCAGCACGGTCGTACCGATGTCGCGGCCCTCGACGACGATGCCCCGCTCGGCGGCGGCGGCGATGGTGCGCTGCAGCTCGGTGATCCGGGTCCGCACCTCGGGGACGGCGCTGACCGCGCTCACCTTGGAGGTGACCTCCTGGGTGCGGATCGGGCCGGCCACGTCCACTCCGTCGACCGCGATGGTCGGGCCCGCCGGGTCGGTGCCGGAGACGATCTCGGGCTTGCCGGCCGCGGCCGCGACGGCGTGCGGGTCGGCTATGTCGATGCCGTTGGTCACCATCCACCACGTGATCGCCCTGTACTGCGCACCGGTGTCCAGGTAGCTCAGGCCGAGCTGTGCGGCGACGGCCTTCGACGTGCTCGACTTGCCCGTGCCGGAGGGGCCGTCGATCGCGACGATCACGGCCGGGGCGGTCGGGGCGGCGCCGTTTTCCACGGGGGGACACCTTCCTGGTGCGGTGCGGTGGGTGGTGTGCGGGACGCGAGCGCGTCCCGCACAAGGTTACTGGGTCCGCGGGGCCCCTCCGACAGGCGCATGACCCCGCCCGGCCCCGTGCGTCACTGCCGGATCGCCCAGCCCCGTTCCTTCAGGGCCGCCGTCAGCACGGCGGCGGCCCTCGGCTCCACCATCAGCTGCACCAGACCGGCCTGCTGCCCGGTGGCGTGCTCGATCCGCACGTCCTCGATGTTGACGCCGGCCCGGCCCGCGTCCGCGAAGATGCGGGCGAGCTGTCCCGGCTGGTCGTCGATGAGGACGACCACGGTCTCGTAGGCGCGCGGCGCGGAGCCGTGCTTGCCGGGGACCCGGACCTGGCCGGCGTTGCCGCGCCGCAGCACCGCCTCGATGCCGGCGCTGCCCTCGCGGCGCTTGTCGTCGTCGGAGGACTGCAGGGAGCGCAGGGCCCGCACCGTCTCCTCCAGGTCGGCGGCGACGTCGCCGAGCAGGTCGGCCACCGGCCCCGGGTTGGCGGACAGGATGTCGATCCACATCCGGGGGTCGGAGGCGGCGATCCGGGTCACGTCGCGGATGCCCTGCCCGCACAGCCGCACGGCGGCCTCCTCGGCGTGCTCCAGGCGGGCGGCGACCATGCTGGAGACCAGGTGGGGCATGTGGGAGACGAGCGCCACGGCGCGGTCGTGGGCGTCGGCGTCCATCACGACCGGCACGGCCCGGCAGTGCGAGACCAGTTCGAGCGCGAGGTTGAGCACCTCGGTGTCGGTGTCCCGGGTCGGGGTCAGCACCCACGGGCGGCCCTCGAAGAGGTCTCCGGTGGCGGCCAGCGGGCCGGACTTCTCGCGGCCGGACATGGGGTGGGTGCCGATGTACGCGGAGAGGTCGGCCCCGCGCGCCTCCAGCTCGCGCCGGGGGCCGCCCTTGACGCTGGCCACGTCGATGTAGCCGCGGGCGAGCCCGCGCTCCATGGCGTCGGCGAGCACGTCGGCGACCAGGGCCGGCGGGGCCGCGACGACGGCGAGGTCGACGGGGCCCTCGGGCGCCTCGTCGGTGCCGGCGCCGAGGGCGGCGGCGGTGCGGGCCTGCTCGGGGTCCCGGTCGGCGAGGTGCACGACGACGCCCCGCCCGGTCAGGGCGAGGGCGGCGGAGGTGCCGATGAGGCCGGTGCCGATGACGAGTGCGGTTCTCACTGGGCGATGTCCTTGCGCAGGGCCGCGGCGGCGCCGAGGTAGACGTGGGCGATGTCGGCGCGGGGCCGGTCGGACTCGATGTGGGCGAGGACCCGGACGACGCGCGGCATGGCGCCCTCGACGTCCAGTTCCTGGGCGCAGATCAGCGGGACGTCGGTGATGCCGAGCTTGCGGGCGGCGGCGGCCGGGAAGTCGCTGCGCAGGTCGGGTGTGGCCGTGAACCAGATGCTGATCAGGTCGTCGCCGGTCAGCCCGTTGCGCTCCAGGACGGCGGTCAGCAGGGCCGCGACCCGCTCGTCCATGTGCCCGGCTTCGTCCCGTTCCAGTTGGACGGCGCCCCGGACCGCTCGTACCGCCACGGCGATGCTCCTTGCTGACGTGCGTTTCGGCTCTTGGTCCGTCCAGCGTAGTCAGCCCGCGCCGGACCGGTGTGCGGCGCCCGTCTCCTGAGACGCTGGTCCCGGCTTCGGCCACCCGCCCCTCTCACCCCCGGAGCGACGACATGACGCACAGCCCGGCCCGACGTACGGTCCTTCTCTGCACGGGCGCGACGACGCTCGCCGTGAGCTGCGGCGGCGGGGGCGGGGACGGGGGCGGCGGGGGCGGGGGCGGTGACAGCGGCTCCCCGTCCGTCCCGCCGGGGCGGGAGCTGGCGGCGACGGACGACATCCCGGTCGGCGGCGGCAAGATCTTCGACGCCGAGAAGGTCGTGGTGACCCAGCCGGAGCAGGGCGACTTCAAGGCCTTCTCCGCGGTCTGCACCCACCAGGGCTGCCTCGTGTCCCGGGTGCGCAACGGCACCATCGACTGCGCCTGCCACGGCAGCAGGTTCTCCGTCGCCGACGGCGCGGTGGAACAGGGCCCGGCCACCGAGCCGCTGCCCTCGAAGCGGATCACGGTGGAGGGAAATTCGGTCCGCCTGGTGTGAGGGGTCCGCGTACGCTCCCGGCATGCACCCCGAGACGTTGGTACGCGACCACACGATCTACGCCTGTGTCATGGGTTCGCGCGCCTTCGGTCTGGCGACGGAGGACAGCGACACGGACCGCCGGGGCGTCTTCCTCGCCCCGACCCCGCTGTTCTGGCGCTTCGAGAAGCCGCCGACCCACGTCGAGGGACCGGCCGAGGAGCAGTTCGGCTGGGAGCTGGAGCGCTTCTGCGAGCTGGCGCTGCGCGCGAACCCGAACATCCTGGAGTGCCTGCACTCCCCGCTCGTGGAGTACGCCGACGCCACCGGTCGCGAACTCCTCGCGCTGCGCGAGGCGTTCCTCTCCCGCCGGGTCCACGGGACGTTCACCCGCTACGCCCACGGCCAGCGCCGCAGGCTGGACGCCGACGTGCGCACGCACGGCGCCCCGCGCTGGAAGCACGCGATGCACCTGCTGCGGCTGCTGACGTCGGCCCGTGACCTGCTGCGCACGGGCACGCTCACCGTCGACGTCGGCGACCGGCGCGAGGCGCTGCTCGCCGTGAAGCGCGGCGAGGTGCCCTGGCCGGAGGTGGACGCCCGGATGGCCCGCCTGGTGGAGGAGGGCGAGCAGGCCGTCCGCCGCAGCCCGCTCCCCGACGAACCGGACCGGCGCCGCGTGGAGGACTTCCTCGTCCGCGTGCGCCGTGCCTCAGCCCTCCAGGCGGGTCCGCACGACGAAGTCGTGCAGGGCGTCGTAGGCGGCCGGGGCGCCGGGCAGCACTGACGCGGCCTGTGCCTCGTCCAGCACCGCGTGCAGCCGCTCCGCGTCGGCCCGCACGCGCGCGTGGCCGACATCGGCGGCGCCGTGCTCGCGCTCGGCCTTGGCGGCGATCAGCTCCGGCAGGTACGCCGGGGCGGCGTCGACCTCCCCGGCGAGCGTGGGCAGATGGGGCTGCACCTCGCCGGCGCGCATCAGGTGGATGCCGGTGAGCAGGACCCGGAAGGTGTACAGCAGCGGCTTGAGCTCGCCGCTCCTCTCGAACAGCCGCCACTGGGTCCGCGCGAACCCCCGGTAGTGGTGGGCGTGGTGGCCGGTGAGCACGCCCGGTGCGAGCGCGGCCAGTTCCCGGTGGGCGTCGGTGGTGTGCACGACCAGCGGCGACAGCAGCTGCTCCAGCACATAGCCGTTGCGGCGGAGCATCAGCCGGACGAACTTGCGCAGGTCGTGCGTGACGAGGTCCATCTCGACGCCGTCCCGGTCCCACATCCGGGACCGCGTCTCCTCCGGCTCGCGCAGCCCGACCAGGTCGGCGGCGGGCAGCAGGTGGACGCCGCGCAGGTCGACGTCCGAGTCCCGGGAGGGGAAGCCGTAGAGGTGGGCGCCGGAGACGGTGGCGAACAGCACCGGGAAGGGCTGCTCGGCCACCACCGGGGCCAGGTCGGTGTCCAGGGCGTCGATCATGCGCTCAAGCGTCCCAGAGCGCCCCGAGCTCCAGCAGCCCGGTCCGGTACTCGATGCGGTCGGCCCACGCGGGCGGCCACGCGTCGGCCCCCAGGTGGGCACCCGCGAAGGCGCCCGCGAGGCAGGCGATGGAGTCGGAGTCGCCGGAGGTGCAGGCGCCCCGGCGCAGGGCGGTCAGCGGCTCGTCGACGAAGAGCAGGAAGCAGAGCAGCCCGGCCGCCACGGCCTCCTCGGCGATCCAGCCCTGGCCGACCGCGAGGCACGGGTCGGTCTCCGGCGAGACGGTGCGCACCGCGTGCTGGAGCCGGTCGAGCGCCGCCAGGCACTCGTCCCAGCCGCGGGCGATGAAGTGCTCGGGCGTGGGGTCCTGGGCGCGGGTCCACAGGTCGCCGAGCCAGCGCTCGTGGTAGCGGGTGCGGTTGTCGTAGGCGTACGACCGCAGCAGCCCGACCAGTCCGGTCGGTTCGGCGCCCTCGGCGAGCAGCCGCACGGCGTGCGCGGTGAGGTCGGAGGCGGCGAGCGCGGTGGGGTGCCCGTGGGTGAGGGCGGACTGCAGCTGGGCGGCGCCGGCGCGCTGTTCGTCGCTCAGCCCGGGGACGAGTCCGACGGGGGCGACGCGCATGTTGGCGCCGCAGCCCTTGGAGTGGATCTGGCTGGCGTCCTGCCAGGGGCGGTCCTCCCGCTCCAGGAGGTCGCAGGCCCTGAGGCAGGTGTTGCCCGGGGCCCGGTTGTTCTCCGGCGACCGGTTCCAGGCGATGAACTCCCGCCGTACGGGCCCGGTCATCCCCTCCGGCGTCAGGCTCCCGTGGTCCATGGCCGTCCGCAGCCCCCGCCCCAGCGCCAGTGTCATCTGGGTGTCGTCGGTGACGATCGCCGGCCGGGGCAGTTCCATCTTCCGCCACGGCCCGCATGTGGCGAGGATCGACGGGACGTCGTTGAACTCGGTGGGGAAGCCCAGCGCGTCCCCGAGGGCGAGTCCGGTGAGCGCGCCGGTGGCGGCGCGCTTGGTGACGGTGGTCGTGGTCATGCGGGGCGTCCTTCCCGAGGTGCGCGGAGCAGGGGCGGGTGCAGGGCGGTGGCCGGGCCGGCGCGGTACAGCGCGGCCGGTTTGCCGCGGCCTCCGGTCAGGCGGGCGGCACCGGGGACCGCTTCGACGAAGCCCGGGGTGGCGAGGACCTTGCGGCGGAAGTTGGGCCGGTCCAGGGCCGTGCCCCACACCGTCTCGTAGACCTGTTGCAGCTCGCCGAGCGTGAACTCGGCCGGGCAGAAGGCGGTGGCCAGGCAGGTGTACTCCAGCTTGGCGCCGACGCGTTCCCGGGCGTCGGCCAGGATCCGGTCGTGGTCGAAGGCGAGGCCCCGGGCCTCGTCGTACGGGACCCAGCGGGCCTCGGCCGCGTCGGTGCCGGCCTCCGGCTCGGGAGGATCGGGCAGCAGTGCCGTGAAGGCGACGGAGACGACCCGCATCCGGGGGTCGCGGCCGGGCTCGCTGTAGGTCCGCAGCTGCTCCAGGTGCAGTCCGGTCACGTCCGCGAGGCCCGTCTCCTCGGCCAGCTCCCGGCGGGCCGCCTCCTCCGCCGACTCCCCGGGCAGCAGGAAGCCGCCGGGCAGGGCCCAGCGGCCGGCGTACGGCTCCTGGCCCCGTTGGACGAGCAGCACGTGCAGCGCGCCCGCGCGGAGCGTGAGGACGGCGAGGTCGACGGTGACGGCGAAGGGCTCGAAGGCGTGCTTGTCGTAGCCGAGCACGGGCGGCCACCCCCTTAATAGTCACTCAGACTATAAAAGGGGGTGGCCGCCCGTCACAACCCTCCGGTCGCCTAGAGGTCGACCTCCTGCATCAGCATCCCGACCTCCGTGTTGGACAGCCGGCGCAGCCAGCCCGACTTCTGGTCGCCCAGCGTGATCGGGCCGAAGGCGGTGCGCACGAGCTTGTCCACGGGGAAGCCCGCCTCCGCCAGCATCCGGCGGACGATGTGCTTGCGGCCCTCGTGGAGGGTGACCTCGACCAGGTAGTTCTTGCCGGTCTGCTCCACGACCCGGAAGTGGTCCGCGCGCGCGTACCCGTCCTCGAGCTGGATGCCGTCCTTCAGGCGCTTGCCGAGGTCGCGCGGGATCGGGCCCACGATGTGCGCGAGGTAGGTCTTCTTCACGCCGTACTTCGGGTGGGTCAGGCGGTGCGCCAGCTCACCGTGGTTGGTGAGCAGGATGACGCCCTCGGTCTCGGTGTCGAGCCGGCCGACGTGGAAGAGGCGGGTCTCACGGTTGGTGACGTAGTCGCCGAGGCACTGCCGGCCCTCCGGGTCCTCCATGGTGGAGACGACGCCGGCGGGCTTGTTGAGCGAGAAGAACTGGTACGACTGCGTCGCGACGGTCAGGCCGTCGACCTTGACCTCGTCCTTCTCCGGGTCGACCCGCTTGCCCTGCTCCATGACGATCTCGCCGTTGACCTCGACGCGCGCCTGCTCGATCAGCTCCTCGCAGGCCCGCCGGGAACCGTATCCCGCGCGCGCGAGGACCTTCTGCAGCCGCTCGCCCTCCTGCTCGGCGCCCGGGAAGGTCTTGGGCAGCTTGACGTCCTTCTTGCCCGCGTACCGCTCGCGGTTGCGCTCCTCGGCCCGCGTCTCGTACTCGCGGGACGTGGCCGGGGCGCTGCGGCCCCGCTGCTGGGGCCGCTTCGGACCGCCCTTGGCGCCGCCGCGGGCCGAGGGGCCGCGGCCCGACTTCGGGCCGTCCTGGGTGGCGCCGGGGCCCACGTCGTAGCGCCGCTCCTCCGGGCGCGGCTTCTTCGGACGGCCGCCCTGCCGGTCGTCACGGTTGTTGCCGGCGCCGCGGTAGTTACCGCGGCCGCCGCCGCTCCCGCCGCGGCCGCCGCTGTTGCCACCACGGCTCCCGCCGTTGTTTCCGCTGCTGTTCCTGCCGCTGCTGCTTCGCATCAAAGTTCCGTCTTGTCGTCTGCGTCCTCGGAATCCGGGGCGTCCGGATCGAACGACGGGACCCCTTCCAGCGTCTCGGCCTCGATCGCCTCCGCCTCCGGGAGGAAGGGCGCGAGCTCCGGGAGTTCGTCCAGGCCGCGCAGGCCCATCCGCTCCAGGAAGTAGTTCGTCGTCACGTACAGGATCGCACCTGTTTCGGGTTCCGTGCCCGCCTCCTCCACCAGCCCCCGCTGGAGGAGGGTGCGCATCACGCCGTCGCAGTTCACGCCGCGCACCGCGGAGACGCGGCTGCGGCTGACCGGCTGGCGGTAGGCGACCACCGCGAGGGTCTCCAGCGCGGCCTGGGTGAGGCGGGCGTTCCGGCCGTCCAGGACGTAGCCCTCGACGGCCGCCGCGTACTCGGGGCGGGTGTAGAAGCGCCAGCCGCCGGCGACGAGCCGGAGCTCGAAACCGCGACCCTGGGCGGTGTACTCGTCGGCCAGCTCGCGCAGCGCGTCCGCGATCTGCCGCCGGGGCCGCTGGAGGACCTTCGCGAGGTGCTCCTCGGTCGCGGGTTCGTCGACGACCATGAGGACGGCCTCGAGGGCGGGTCCGAGGTCGAGGGCGGCGACGTCACGCGGCCCGTCCGGGAACTCCGGGGTCTCGTCACTCACGCCTGCTGCTCCTCCTCGGTCTTCCCGTTCTCCTCGGGCGGCCGGTCGAACTCGTCGGTCACCACCGGCTCGGCGCCACCGTCCCCGCCGGTCCAGCGCACCAGCAGTTCGCCGAGCGCGGTCTCCTGGTCCAGCGCGACGGCCTTCTCCCGGTACAGCTCCAGCAGGGCCAGGAAGCGGGCCACGACGGTCAGGGTGTCCTCGGCGTCCTCGACCAGGACGCCGAAGCCCGCCTCGCCCAGCTCCCGCAGCCGGGCCACGACGATCCGGGCCTGCTCCTGCACGCTGACCAGGGGTGCGTGGATGTGCTCGACGTACACCCGCGGCTCGGGCCTGGGCTGCATCGCCTTCACGGCGAGCCGGGCGAAGCCCTCGGGGCCGATGCTGATGACGACCTCGGGCAGCAGCTCGGCGTGGTGGGGTTCCAGACCGACGGTGCGGGGGTGACGGCGGGCCTCGGCGTCGAGCCGTTCGTTGAAGATCTCCGCGATCTGCTTGTACGCGCGGTACTGCAGCAGCCGCGCGAAGAGCAGGTCGCGGGCCTCCAGCAACGCGAGGTCGGCCTCGTCCTCGACCTCGGCGGCGGGCAGCAGCCGGGCCGCCTTCAGATCGAGCAGGGTGGCGGCGACGACCAGGAACTCGGTCGTCTCGTCCAGGTCCCAGTCCGGCCCCATGGCGCGGATGTGCGCCATGAACTCGTCGGTCACCTCGGAGAGCGCGACCTCGGTGACGTCCATCTTGTGCTTGGAGATGAGCTGGAGGAGCAGGTCGAAGGGCCCCTCGAAGTTGGCGAGCCGGACCGTGAAGACCCCGTCGCCCGCGTCCTCGGGCGTGTCCTCGGGAAGGCCGTGCGGCGCCGCTTTGTCGCCGGTCGCCCCGGGCCCGCCCTGCGGCGGGGCGACCGGATCCGCGCGGGCGGGCTCCGGGGCCCCCGGCGACGGGCTCGCGTGCTCCCCCGGACCCTCCGCCACGGTGCCGGACCTCCCCGGCCCGGCCTCCGGCCGCGCGCCGGGCTCGGCCGCCGTACGGGACGTCGCCCCGTCCGGCGACGGGACCTCTGCCGCGGGAGCCGCCCGCACGGCCCCGGGGGGCTCCGGAGCGCCGTGCGGCGGATGCCCGCGGTCCGTGGACCGGTGCCCCGGCCCGGCCGCCCCGGGCCGGGCGCTCCCGGGGGCTTCTGCGTCCTGCGCGGCCGTCTCCCGGCCGGCGTGCCCCGCACCGGGGCCGGCCGCCGTGCCGGGGGTCTGCGGGGCCGGCCCCGCTTCGAGCGACGCCTCCGCGGGCCCGGTGCCCGGCGTCGCCGCCTCGGGCGCCGGGGCCACCCGTGGCGTCCCCGGCCCCCTCCCCAGGGTGCGCCGACGGCCGGCGGGGGCACCGGGGCGGGAAGCGTCGTTCGAGGTCATGGCCCCCGCAGGCTACCGCTACCGTCCGCGCAGTCGCCGTACGAGGATGCTGGCGTCCCCGCGGCTCTCCAGGTCGGCGAGGACCACGGCGACCGCCTCGCGGACGATCCGGCCGCGGTCCACGGCCAGCCCGTGCTCGCCCCGGAGCACCAGCCGGGCGTGCTCCAGGTCCATGAGCTCCTCGGCGGAGACGTACACGGTGATCTTCTCGTCGTGCCGTTCGCGGCCGCTGGGCCGCCGCGCGGCGGCCCGGCCGCGCTTGCGGGGCTGGGCGACGGCAGAACCTTCCTGCGCGTCCGTCCCGGGGTCGGGGCGCCGCGCCGGGCGGTCCGCGCCCCGGCTGCGCGACTCGCCGGCCGGGTCCACGTCCGCCGCCGCGTGCTCCGCGCCCCGGCCGTCACCGCCCTGTGCGGGCACCGACTGCGGCGCGTCCTCGGCGGCCGTCCGGTCGCTCTCCCCCGCCGGAGCCGGTACCCGGGCGTCGACGCCCGCCGGCCGCCGCGGGGTGGACGCCTGGAGCGCCGTCCCCCCTGTCGTACGGAAGAGTTCGTCGGCCCCCGGCAGACTCACTCGGCGTGACACCGGGCGAGCACCTCCCTGGCGAGCTGGCGGTAGGCGGCGGCACCGACGGAGTTGGAGGCGTACGTGGTGATCGGCTCACCGGCGACCGTGGTCTCCGGGAAGCGGACCGTGCGCCCGATGACCGTGTGGTAGACGTGGTCGTCGAACGCCTCGACGACACGCGCGAGCACCTCTCGGCTGTGCACCGTGCGCGAGTCGTACATGGTGGCGAGGATGCCGTCGAGCTCCAGGTCGGGGTTGAGCCGCTCCTGGACCTTCTCGATGGTCTCGGTCAGCAGGGCCACACCGCGCAGCGCGAAGAACTCGCACTCCAGCGGCACGATCACCTTGTGCGCGGCGGTCAGCGCGTTGACCGTCAGCAGGCCGAGCGAGGGCTGGCAGTCGATGACGATGTAGTCGTAGTCGTCCATCAGCGGCTTGAGCGCCCGCTGCAGGGTGGACTCGCGCGCGACCTCGCTCACCAGCTGGACCTCGGCCGCCGACAGGTCGATGTTGCTGGGCAGCAGGTCCATGTTGGGGACCGCCGTCTTCAGCAGCACCTCGTCGGCCGCCATGCCCCGCTCCATGAGCAGGTTGTAGACGGTGAGGTCGAGCTCCATCGGGTTGACGCCGAGACCGACCGACAGGGCGCCCTGCGGGTCGAAGTCGACGAGCAGCACCCGGCGCCCGTACTCGGCGAGCGCGGCACCCAGGTTGATGGTCGACGTGGTCTTGCCGACGCCGCCCTTCTGGTTGCACATCGCGATGATCTTCGCGGGGCCGTGATCGGTCAGCGGCCCCGGGATCGGGAAGTACGGCAGCGGACGCCCGGTCGGGCCGATGCGCTCGCGGCGCTGACGGGCCGCGTCGGGCGCGAGCGTGGCCGCGTACTCGGGGTCGGGCTCGTATTCGGCGTCGGGGTCGTAGAAGTGCCCCTCGGGCAGTTCGTCGTAGACGGCGAACTGGTTGTGGGGCGCGCCACTTCCGTCGCCGGCCATGGCGTTCACGTGTTGGCCATCCATACTCATGTGTGCTGTCTGAGTTGCCTGCGGACTCTGGTGGGCGGCTGTGAAGGTGCGTACAGCGACGGAGCCGACAGCCTCGAGACGCCCGGGGCCGTGGGCCCGTGCAGGCATTCCTGGTTGACCACCCCCGGGAGTAAATGTCGACTCATTCACAAGTCGTCTTACCTCCTTGGTGACCAGGAAACTTCTAGACAGGTCAGCGTGACACCATGCCGACGTTCGGCGACTCTATGGCGTGTCGGCCGTTCGCAGCAACACAATCCACCGGACCCGGCTCGATGTGTCGGCAATGAAACATCCCCCTGTCAAGGGCGTACGGCCGTCGCAGAGCAGGTTTCACGGGTGCGCGAATCGGTCGAAGCGTTACGTTCGAGGCGAGTTGGCCGAGAATCGCAAAGTGACCATACACACACCCGGCCGGACCTTGTCGGGCAAGGTCCGGCCGGGTGTGCGGGGTTGACGACGACTGTTGACGTATCGCCTTTCCCGGTGGGTGACTTGGCCGGCGCACCGGCCTCGGCGGGTCAGGCGAGCAGCGAGGCCAGCTCGACGTGCTCCAGACCGTGGGCCTCGGCGACCTCCTTGTAGACGACCTTGCCGTCATGGGTGTTGAGACCCTTGGCCAGCGCGGGGTCGCGGCGCAGCGCGTCGGCCCAGCCGCGGTTGGCCAGCTCCACGATGTACGGCAGCGTGGCGTTGGTCAGCGCGTAGGTGGAGGTGTTCGGCACCGCGCCGGGCATGTTGGCGACGCAGTAGAACACCGACCCGTGCACCGGGAAGGTCGGCTCGGCGTGCGTGGTCGGGTGGGAGTCCTCGAAGCAGCCGCCCTGGTCGATCGCGATGTCGACAAGGACACTTCCGGGCTTCATCCGGGACACCAGCTCGTTGGTGACCAGCTTCGGGGCCTTGGCGCCCGGGATCAGCACGGCGCCGATCACGAGGTCGGCCTCCAGGCAGGCCTTCTCCAGCTCGAAGGCGTTGGAGACGACGGTCTGGATCTTCGTGCCGAAGATCTTGTCGGCTTCCTTGAGCTTGTTGATGTCCTTGTCGAGCAGGGTCACGTGGAAGCCCATGCCGATGGCGATCTGCGCGGCGTTCCAGCCGGAGACGCCGCCGCCGATGACGACGGCCTTGCCGGCCAGCACGCCGGGGACGCCGCCGGGCAGCACGCCGCGGCCGCCGTTGGCCGCCATCAGGTGGTAGGCGCCGACCTGCGGGGCCAGACGGCCCGCGACCTCGGACATGGGGGCGAGCAGCGGCAGCGCGCGGTTCGGGAGCTCGACCGTCTCGTAGGCGATCGCGGTGGTGCCGGACTCGATGAGGGCGTCCGTGCACTCCTTGGAGGCCGCCAGGTGCAGGTAGGTGAAGAGCGTCTGGTCCTTGCGGAGGCGGTGGTACTCCTCCGCGATGGGCTCCTTGACCTTCAGCAGCAGGTCGGCGGCGGCCCAGACCTCGTCGGCGGTGTCGAGTATCTGCGCACCGGCGGCGACGTACTCCTCGTTGGGGATCGAGGAGCCGACGCCGGCGTCGCGCTCGACGACGACCTGGTGACCGTGGCGCACCAGCTCGTGCACGCCGGCGGGGGTGATGGCCACCCGGAACTCGTTGTTCTTGACCTCGCGGGGAATGCCGACCTTCACGTGGATCACGGTCCTTGGCTCAGAGAATGGGGTTATTACAAGGCATACCCGCTCAGGCTCGGGCACACCGGGGTAGACCGCAGAGAACGTGCGGCAGAGCCAGTCTAATGAAGGCGTTCCCGCTGTCTAGCCTTTCAAAGCATCAATCTTCATCGGATGTGCTGCGGATTTCGCAGGCATCAGCCGCTTCTTCCCTCAACATGCGCTCCGCCGTGCCCCGGTGCAGGTCCGCCGCCGTGGGATCGCCGAGGTGGTCGAGCGTGTCGGCGAGCCTGAGGTGCAGCGCGGCCTGGAGCCGGACGTCCTCGGCCCGGCGGGCCCACTCGACGGCCTCCTGGCAGGTGCGCAGCGACTCCTCGGGCCGCCCGGCGTACTCCTGGACCCGGGCGAGCTCGCTCAACGCCCGCGCGTGGGCCGGGAGATCGCCGGCCCTGCGGTACCCGGCGACCGCCGCGCGCCAGGAGCGCGCCGCCTCGCCGTAGCGGCCGGCGTAGGTGTGGGCGGTGGCGATGCGGCCGTAGATCCGGGCGGCGTCGGAGCGCTCGTCCCGGGCGAGCCGCTGGGCGAGGGCCCGGCCGAACCAGTCGGCGGCCCGGTCGTAGTCCCCGAGCTCCAGGTGGGCGCCGCCTACGGATTCCATCGCGCGGCCCGTCGCGTACGGGTCGTCCGCCGCGCGTCCGGAGTCCAGCGCGGCCCGGTAGCGCACCAGTGCCTCGGCGGTGCGGCCGGTGCGGGCGTCCAGGTCGCCCAGGTTCAGCAGGGCCGCCGCCTTCTCCCGGGGCAGGTCGCGGCGCTCGGCCACGTCGAGGACGAGCCGGTGGACGTCGTAGAGGTCGGACGCCGCCGCCTGGGTGCCGAAGTGGGCCACCATGGCCCGCACCAGCTGGGACATCAGCCTGCGGGCGAGGGTGTCCAGCTCACCGTCGGCGACCGCGTGACGGGCCGCGGCGAGCAGGGCGGGCCGGCGGACGCGCAGCCAGTCGGCGGCGGCCCTCGGGGTGGGGAAGCGCAGGGCCCGCGGCATGCCCTCGAGCTTCTCGCGGGCCCGGTCGCTGTCGGTCTCGGTGATCGCCCGGCACGACTGCAGCAGCCGTACCGTCCGCTCCAGCATCCGGGCGCGCGCCAGCTGGAGCTCGGCGGGCCGGTCGTGCCGGCCGGCGAGGGCCTTCAGCAGGGGGTGCAGGCAGCCGGGGACCTCGTACTGCGGCAACGCCGAGCCGACCGGGTGCAGCAGGCCGAGGGCGACGAATTCGTCGAGGACGGCGCGCGCGTCGCCCACGGAGCAGCCGGCGAGCGCGGAGGCGGTGTGCGGGTCGACCAGGCCGGCCGGGGCCAGGGAGAGCAGGCGCAGCATCCGGGCGGCGGGGCCGGGCAGCGAGGTGTGGACGAGGTGGAAGACGCGGCCGAGCGGCGTTCCCCGGTCGTCCTCGGCGTGCACCTGCCTGGCGAGGTCGGCAACGGCCGCCTTGGGGCGGGCGGCGAGCCAGCCGCCGGCCAGGGTGAGGGCGGCGGGCTGCGCCTGGCAGACCTCGGCCAGCTGCTCGGCCGCCCGGGGGTCGACGGTGACGCGGACCGAACCGGTGAACCGGGACAGCAGCTCCACGGCCGACTTGGTGTCCAGGCCCCCCAGCGTGCACGGACGGACGTCCGCGATGCCGGTCAGCGGGCCCCCGGAGACGACGACGGCCAGGCAGTCCGGGGTGTCCGGGAGCAGGGCGTCGACCTGCTCGGCGTCGGCGGCGTCGTCGAGCAGCAGCAGGACCCGGCGGTCGGCGAGCGCCTCGCGCAGGGCGGCGGCGAGGTCGTCCTCGCAGGCGCCGGGCGGGGTGGGGCGGCCCAGCTCGGTGAGCAGGTCACGGGCGATCCGGTCCACGGGCACGCGCCTGCCGTCCGGCTCGCTCAGCCGGGCTCGCAGCAGTCCGTCGGGGTAGCGGACGGCGACCTGGGCGGCGAGCTCCTCGGCGAGCGCGGTACGGCCGGAGCCGGGCCGGCCCGCGATGAGCAGCACACGGGCGCGGGGGGCCTTGCGGCCGGAGAGGGTGTCCAGGCCCGCTCGCTCGATGTCGGTCCGCAGCTGTTTCAGCTCGCGGGTGCGGCCCAGGAACCGAGTCTCCTCGGCAGGGCCGCCCGACAGCCGTACGCCGTCCGTGTCCACCGCCTGATCCGTCACGGGCCACACTCCCGATCCCACCGCACGCCGGTGCCCGCCGGAACTCCGGTTCGGGCGTTTTCCGAGCCTAGTTCACGCTGTGCTACGCACCGGGTGGAGCGCGACGGGCGCATCCCCCGATCGGATCAACCGATCGTCACACCGCAGGAGGCGGTACGGGCGCCGCTCAGGGCGGCCGTTCGGGGGGCGTGTGGGCCGCCCGGGCTCCGAAGTCCCGTCCTCAGGCCTCGAACGGACGCGCCGGCCACGGCGCCTCGGCCGGGCGCAGCGCGTCCAGCCCGTCGCCGTGCTCCGCCGCGACCAGCGAGAGCACGCCCACGACGAGGCAGTTGTTGTGCAGGTCGCCCGCGAGCACCCCCCGGACCAGGTCCGCGACGGGCACCCGCTCCAGCTCCATGTCGGCCTCTTCGTCCTCGACCTCGAAGCGGTCGCCGTCGGCCTCGGACAGGTTCCGGGCGAGGAAGATCCGCACGGCCTCGTCGCAGCCGCCGGGGGTGGTGTAGACGTCGGTCAGCACCCGCCAGTCCTCGGCCTTGACGTGCGCCTCCTCGTACAGCTCGCGCTGGGCGGCGTGCAGCGGGTTCTCGCCGGGCACGTCGAGCAGGCCGGCCGGGATCTCCCAGAGCTTCTCGCGCACCGGGTGCCGGTACTGGCGGATCACCAGCGCCCGGCCTTCGTCGTCCAGGGCGAGGACGGCCACGGAACCGGGGTGGACCTGGTAGTCGCGGCTCGCCACGGAGCCGTCGGGCATGACCACCTCGTCCGTGCGGACGGAGGTCTTCTTGCCCCGGAAGGGGGTCTCCGTCGCCCGGACCTCCCACTCCTCGGGGGTGTCCTTGATGGTCGTGCCCGTCATGCCCTGTCCTTCCAGACGTACGAGAAGAAGCCGGGACGCGCCCCGTCGGACGGACGCGTCCCGGCCACCGTACAACCGGTGTGCTACTTCGCCGTCTTCCGCTCGACCGCGGCCTTGACCAGCCCGGCGAACAGCGGGTGCGGGCGGGTCGGGCGCGAGCGCAGCTCCGGGTGCGCCTGCGTGGCGACCAGGTACGGGTGGACCTCGCGCGGGTACTCGACGTACTCGACGAGCTTGCCGTCCGGGGAGGTGCCCGAGAAGACGATGCCGGCCTTCTTCTCCAGCTCCGCGCGGTAGGCGTTGTTCACCTCGTAGCGGTGACGGTGGCGCTCCTCGACGTACTCCTTGCCGTCGTACACCTCGCGCACGATGGAGCCCTCGGCCAGCTTGGCCGGGTACATGCCGAGCCGCATCGTGCCGCCCATGTCGCCCTCGCCGGCGACGATGTCCAGCTGCTCGGCCATGGTGGAGACGACCGGGTGGGCGGTGGCGGGGTCGAACTCGGTGGAGTTGGCGTCCTCGATGCCGGCCAGGTTGCGCGCGGCCTCGACCACGATGCACTGCAGGCCCAGGCACAGGCCCAGCAGCGGGATCCTGTTCTCGCGGGCGTACTTGATCGCACCGACCTTGCCGGTCACACCGCGCTCGCCGAAGCCGCCCGGGATGCAGATCGCGTCGACGTCGCCGAGCTGGGCCTTGGCGCCGGCCGGGGTCTTGCAGTCGTCGGACGTGACCCACTTGATCTTGACGCGGGCCCGGTTGGCGAAGCCGCCGGCGCGCAGGGCCTCGGTGACCGAGAGGTAGGCGTCGGGCAGGTCGATGTACTTGCCGACCAGCGCCATGACGATCTCGTGCTCGGGCTTGTGGACGCGGTCGAGCAGGTCGTCCCAGGTCGTCCAGTCCACGTCGCGGAACGACAGGTCCAGCTTGCGGACCACGTAGGCGTCCAGGCCCTCGGCGTGCACGACCTTCGGGATGTCGTAGATCGAGCGGGCGTCGGGGCAGGCGACGACGGCCGCCTCGTCGACGTCGCACATCAGGGAGATCTTGCGCTTGATCGCCGTGGGTACTTCACGGTCGCAGCGCAGGACGATCGCGTCCGGCTGGATGCCGATGTTGCGCAGGGCGGCCACGCTGTGCTGGGTGGGCTTGGTCTTCAGCTCGCCCGAGGGACCGATGTAGGGCAGGAGGGAGATGTGCACCACGAAGACGTTGTCGCGGCCGACCTCGTGGCGGACCTGGCGGACGGTCTCCAGGAACGGCAGCGACTCGATGTCGCCGACCGTGCCGCCGACCTCGGTGATCACGACGTCCACCTCGTCCGTCGCCATGCGGCGGATGCGGTGCTTGATCTCGTTGGTGATGTGCGGGATGACCTGCACCGTGTCGCCCAGGTACTCGCCGCGCCGCTCCTTGGCGATCACCGTCGAGTAGACCTGGCCTGTAGTGACATTGGCGGAGCCGTCCAGGTCGCGGTCGAGGAAGCGCTCGTAGTGTCCGATGTCCAGGTCGGTCTCGGCGCCGTCGTTGGTGACGAAGACCTCACCGTGCTGGAAGGGGTTCATCGTGCCGGGGTCGACGTTGAGGTACGGGTCGAGCTTCTGCATCACGACGCGCAGACCGCGGGCCTTGAGCAGCATGCCGAGGCTGGAGGCGGTGAGCCCCTTGCCGAGCGAGGAGGCGACACCCCCGGTGACGAAGATGTGCTTGGTCGTCGAGGATTTGGTCGGCATGGCCAAGAGGGGGCTCCCGTGGTCGCGGTCTGGGTGCGGTGCGTCCGTCGTACGGCCCGGTCGTCCCGGGGTGCCGCCGGCGGCGCCGCTGCGGTTCCGGGGTTCTTCTCCCACCGGTCCACGGGCTACCAGCGTATCAGCGCCGGAGAGCGACGGCTTCCGGCCACGCTCCGCGCACGCGCGGACACGGACGCGCGCGGCCCGCCGGATCCTCACCCGGTGCTCACCCGTTCGGCGGGCCCGCGTTGCCCGGAGGGGCACACAGATCATCTGCATGCGTCGTATCCTGCTCGGACGTTCGCTGCCGAGCCCGCCCGGCGACACGGCACCACCCCTCGCCCGTCAGCACCGGAACAACGAGAGCTCGTCAGTGCGTTGAGCGACAATGGTCGTTTGCGGCGCAGCGTTTGGCCTCACGGCCGGACGGCTGCTTTGCTTCATGGCTCAACGACGCACGACAAACCCCCCTTGACCGCACTAGCGACCGCCCCCACGCGGGGTGACGTGGCCGTTCGACTGGAGTTGCACGTGGCCGGGCGCATCGAAGACTACGCACTCATCGGAGACATGCAGACCGCTGCCCTGGTCTGCCGGGACGGCACAGTCGACTGGCTGTGCCTGCCCCGCTTCGACTCGCACGCCATCTTCGCCGGTCTGCTGGGCACCGGGGAACACGGCTTCTGGCGGATCGGGCCCGCCTACGCCCCCGGCACCGAGCCGCCCACCGCCGCGCGGCGCGGCTACCGCGGCGACTCGCTGATCCTCGAATCCGAGTGGGACACCCCGCGCGGCACGGTCCGCGTGACCGATTTCATGCCGCCGCGCGACGGCGCCCCGCAGCTGATCCGGATCGTGGAGGGCGTCTCCGGCCGGGTGCCGATGCGCTCGGAGCTGCGGATGCGGTTCAGCTACGGCCGGGTCGTGCCGTGGGTGCACAAGCACGAGGGCCGCACGGTGGCCGTCGCGGGTCCCGACTCCGTGTGGTTCGACACGGAGGCCGAGACCTACGGCAAGGCACTGACCACGTACGCGGACTTCACGGTCGCTCCGGGTGACCGGATCGCGTTCACCATCTCCTGGGAGCCCTCGCACAAGCAGCCGCCGCCGCTGCCGGAGCCCGAGCAGTCGCTGGTGGCGACGGAGGACTTCTGGCGCGAGTGGGTCGGGCACTGTACGTACCACGGGCCCTACCGCGAGGCCGTGATCCGCTCCCTGATCACGCTGAAGGCGCTGACGTACGCCCCCACCGGCGGCATCGTCGCCGCGCCGACCACGTCCCTGCCCGAGGAGATCGGCGGCGTCCGCAACTGGGACTACCGCTACACCTGGCTGCGCGACGCGGCGATCACCCTGTCCTCCCTGCTGCGCACCGGCTACCGCGAGGAGGCCCGCGCCTGGCGCGAGTGGCTGCTGCGCGCGGTCGCCGGCGACCCGGAGAACCTGCAGATCATGTACGGCATCGCCGGCGAGCGCGAACTCGGCGAGGCGGAGCTGGACTGGCTGCCCGGCTACGAGAACTCCACGCCGGTCCGGGTCGGCAACGGCGCGGCCCACCAGCTCCAGCTGGACGTGTACGGCGAGGTCACCGAGGCCCTGCACCTGGCCCACATGACGGGCCTGTCCCGCAACGACTACGCCTCGGTGCTTCAGCTGAAGCTGATCCGCTACCTGGAGGACCACTGGCAGGAGCCGGACGAGGGCATCTGGGAGGTGCGCGGCCCGCGCCGGCACTTCGTGCACTCCAAGGTGATGGCCTGGGTCGCCGTCGACCGCACCATCAAGCTGATCGAGTCCGGCGACGCGGACGGCCCGCTGGAGCGCTGGAAGCAGCTGCGCGACGACATCCACCGGGACGTGTGCGAGAAGGGCTACGACGAGGAACGCAACACCTTCACGCAGTCCTACGGCTCCCGGGAGCTGGACGCCTCGCTGCTGCTGATCCCGCAGATGGGCTTCCTGCCGCCGGACGACAAGCGGGTCATCGGCACCATCGAGGCCATCCAGCGGGAGCTGTCCACGTCGGACGGCTTCATCCTGCGCTACCCGACGGACGGCAAGGACGAGGGCGTCGACGGCCTGCCCGGTGACGAGGGCGCGTTCCTCGCCTGCTCGTTCTGGATGGCCGACGACCTGGCGATGATCGGGCGGGTGGACGAGGCGCGCAGGCTCTTCGAGAAGCTGCTGTCCCTGCGCAACGACCTGGGCCTGCTGGCCGAGGAGTGGGACCCGCGCCTGCAGCGCCAGGTCGGCAACTTCCCCCAGGCCTTCAGCCACGTCCCCCTGATCGACACGGCCCTGCGTCTGACGGCGTCGGGAGCGTACGGGGGCTGAGGACACCAGGACACTCGGCAGGAAGACACGGCCGTGCCCGCCTAGGCTGGGAACAGACACCAACCCCTTTCCGGAAGGGGGCGGCCATGACTTCCCTCACGACGGCGGGCGCGGCGCTCACCGCGCTGCGTGAAGAACTCACCGGCGAGGTGTTCACCCCCGGTGACCCGGGTTACGACGAGGCCCGGACCGTCCACAACGCCATGATCGACCGGCGGCCCGCCGTGATCGCGCGGTGCGCGCACGAGGACGACGTGGTGCGGGCCGTGCGCTTCGGCAGAGAGCTGGACCTGCCCGTCGCGGTGCGCGGCGGCGGTCACAGCGTGTCCGGTCAGGCCCTCAACGACGGCGGCCTGGTGATCGACCTGCGCCTGATGCACGAGGTGACCGTCCACCCCGCGGCCGGGGCGGTACGGGTCGGTGGCGGGGCGACCATGAGCCACATGGACCGCGCCACCCAGCCCTTCGGCCTCGCCACCACCGGCGGCCGCGCCTCCACCACGGGTGTCGGCGGCTTCGTGCTGGGCGGCGGCACCGGCTGGCTGGACCGCTGGTGCGGACTGGCCGTGGACAACCTGCTCGGCGTGGAACTGGTCACCGCCGACGCCCGGAGGATCAGGGCCGGCGCCGACGAGAACCCGGACCTGTTCTGGGGACTGCACGGCGGCGGCGGGAACTTCGGCATCGCGACCGCGCTGACTCTGAGACTGCACGAGCTGCCGGAGTTCTCCATCGCCCTCGTGCTGTACCCGCCGGAGTCCGGCGGGCACGTCGTGCGTACCTACCGCGACGTCATCGAGTCGGGTCCGAACGAGGCGGGCGGCGGCGTCATCTACCTCACCGGCCCGCCCGCGGAGTTCGTGCCACCGCACCTGGTGGGCACCCTGCTGTGCGGGATGCTCCTCACCTACACCGGCCCCGAGGCGGACCTGCGGAAGCTCGCCGAGCCGCTGCTGGCGCTCCCCCACGAGGCGGAGGTCGTCGGCGCGGTCCCGTACGCCGACCTCCAGTGCATGCTCGACGACCCGCCGGGGCTGCGGAACTACTGGTCGGCCGAGTACCTGACGGGCCTGCCCGACGAGGCCGTGGACGTCTACTGCGCCCGGGCCGGCTCCATGCCCGTGCCGAGCGGCACCCAGCACACCCTGTTCCCGCAGGGCGGCGCGATCTCCGCCGGGCCGTCCGGCTATCCGGTGCCCTACCGGGACGCCCGGTGGGTGGTGCACCCCTTCGGGGTCTGGGAGGACCCGGACGACGACGAACGCGGCACCCGGTGGGTGCGGGACGTCCGCGCGGACGTCCGGCCGTGGAGCACCGGGGCGGTGTACCTCAACTTCATCGGCGACGAGGGCGCGGACCGGGTGGTGGCCGGACTGGGCACCGAGAACACCCGCAGGCTCGCGGAGCTGAAGCGGCGGTACGACCCGGACAACGTGTTCCGGTTCAACCACAACATCCGCCCCGCGTGACGGGCCGGCACGGGACGCCCCCGCGCGATGTGCCCGCCGGCGGCCCGCGCGGGTAGCGTCCGGCCCATGGACAGCGGCAAAGTCAACAGCGGCGACGGCTTCGGGGACGGCGGATACGAGCCTCGGGGCGCCGGAATCACCGTGCAGCGGGCCCTGGAACTCCCCGGGCTGCGCAGTGGCCTGCCGGAGATCGTCGCCGGCGGCGACCGTCTGCACCGCACCGTGCGCTGGGTGCACGCGGGCGAGGTGCCCAACATCGCCTCCCTCCTCAAGGGCGGCGAGCTCCTGCTGACCACGGGCTACGGTCTCGGCACCCGCCCCGCCGAGCAGCGGGCGTTCGTCCGCACGCTCGCCGAGCGCGGCATCGCGGCCCTGGTCGTGGAGCTGGGCCCGCGTTTCGCCCGGCTGCCCGCGACCCTCGTGGACACCGCCCGCGCGGCGGGGCTGCCGCTGGTCCAGCTGCACCGCGAGGTGCCGTTCGTGACGGTCACCGAGGAGATCCACACCGAGATCGTCAACGGCCACTACGCACTGCTCCAGCGGGCCGAGGAGGTGCACCGCCGCTGCACCCAGGCCCTCCTGGGCGGCGGCGGAATACCCCAAGTGCTCGGCATCCTCGCCGGGTTCGGCGACAACCCGGTCTTCCTGGAGACGACCGACGGCCGCCTGCTGTACGCCGCCGGCTCCGGACCCGAGGGCGCCGATCCGCTCCAGGTGTGGGAGGGCCTGCGGGGCCAGCACAAGGAGACCCCGCCCCCGGCGGGCTCGGTCCTGGTGGACGTGCCCGGCGGCGGCCCCGGCGCCGGGTCGGTGCGCGCACGGCTGGTCCTGCTGCCCGTGCGGTCCCCGCTGGCGCCGGTGCACCGGATGGCGGCGGAGCGGGCGGCCGGCATCCTCGCCGTGGTGCTGATGCAGGCGCGGCAGGAGGAGGAGCTGGCGGCGCGCGGGCGGGGCGACTTCCTCACCGACCTCGCCGAGGGCCGGATCACCGCGGAGGACGCACCGGCGCAGGCCCGCGTCCTCGGCTTCAAGCCGGGCGGCAGCCTGCTGCTGCCGGTGGTGATGCGGCTCGGCGACACCCTCGCCCCGGCCGGCGGCGGCTGGGCGGTGCTGGCACGCGCGGTCGCCGAGGAGCTCGCGTCGGTCGGCGTACCGGCGCTGCTGGGCGTGCGGCCGGTGGAGGGCCGGGTGCCGCTCCTGCTGGGCCTGCGCTCGGAGTCGGAGCGGGCGACGGTCGCCGACCGGGTCGCGGCGGCGCTGCGGGCGGGCGTCGAGCGGGCCGGGATGCAGCGCCCGGGCGCGCATCCGCCGGTCGTGGTCGTCGGAGTCGCCGGCGGCTGGGCGGCGGCGTCGGCGGGTCTGCGGCACGCGGCGGAGACGGCGACCGCGGCCCAGGGGCTGGGCGACCGGCCGTGGTACGACGCCCGGCGCCTCGACATCGACCTGCTGCTGTGGCGGCTGCGCGACCATCCGGACCTGGCGGCGTTCGTCGACCGGGCGATCGGCCCCCTCCAGGATCACGACAACCGCTCCAGGCCGCCCCTGCTGCCCACCCTCCAGACGTACTTGGCGCACGCGGGCCGCAAGGCGGAGACGGCGCGCGAACTCCACCTGAACCGGCAGACGCTGTACAACCGGCTGGCGCGGATCGGGGAGTTGCTGGGCACGGACCTCGACGACCCGCAGACGGTACTGGCGTTGAGCCTGGCCCTGCGCGCACGCCGGCACGTGCCGTAGAGGCGGGCGCCCGGGCCCCGTCGCCGGACTCCCGCCGTCCGGGCGGAGGGCGGGAGTCCGACGACAGGGCCTAGAACAGCGGCGCGGGCCGGGTCAGCTCGTCGTAGACGCTCAGGACCTGGGCGACCGTCTCGTCCTCGGTCGGCCAGGTGGCCGCCTGCCGTGCCCCCCGGTCGCGCAGCGCCTCCCGCCGCGCGGCGTCGCCGAGCAGCCCGACGACGGCGTCGGCGAGTGCCGCGGCGTCCCCGGGCGGGACGAGTTCGGCGGCGTCGCCGACGAGTTCGGGGATGCCGCCGGTGCGGCCCGCGACGAGCGGCAGTCCCGCGTGGAGGGCCTCCTGCGCGAGGACGGAGCGCCCCGCCCCCCGGTGGTCCGGCAGCAACGCGAGGTCGGCCGCCGCCAGCAGGTCGGTGACGTCGTCACGGCGGCCGACGAGCACCACCGGCAGCCCCTCGTCCTCGATCCGCCGCTGCAACTCCCCGCGCAGCGGGCCCTCCCCCGCGACGACGACCAGGGGCACGGGATCGAGACGGCGCCACGCGCGCGCGGCGTCGAGCAGGACGTCGTATCCCCGGTGCGGTTCCAGGGAGCCGACCGCGATGAGCAACGGGCGTCCGACGGCGCCGAGTTCGGCCCGGACCTTCGGGCGCATCCGGTCGGGTTCCTCCGGTCCGGCGGTCCGCCGGAGCCGGCCGGGCAGGGCGACGGGCCCGAGCCGGGCGTCCCGCGCGCCGGTCAGCCGGGCCCGGTCGACCAGGTCCGAGGTGGCGCCCAGCACCACGGTGGCGGACCGCATCACCCGCCGTTCCAGCACCCGCAGCAGACGGGCGCGCGCCCCTTCGGCGTGGACCCGGTCGTGCCGGGTGACGACGAACGGGGTACGGGTCCTGCGCCCGCCGAGGGCGAGCACGGCGCGGAAGGAGGCGTGCAGCCCGTGCGCGTGCACCAGATCGGCCTCGGCGCACACCGCCCGCAGCGCCGCCACGGAGACGGGATCGCTGCTGTGCGGCACGTGCACGTGGTCGGCTCCGGCACCGGTGAAGTCGTAGGTGCGTTCCGCCTCTACGGGGGCGCACACCGTGACCTTCACGCCCCGCGCGACGAGCCCCGCGGCCAGCGAGCGCACGTGCGCGCTGCTGCCGGCGTTGCCTCCGCCCAGCACCTGTACGGTGCGCAGCGGCGGCCGGCCGAGCGGTGAGTGGCTGCTCGCGGGGGTCACGTGTCCCGGGACTCCTGGTTCGGCGGGGGACGGTCATGAAGAACGTACAGAAGGATGGTGCGGTCGGGGCGTGACGCGCGGTCTCCTGCGCGTCACTCCGTCAAGGATGCCAGCACGCACGGGTGTTCCGGGAACGACGATCCCCGCGCGCACGCGACCACGGGGCAACGGAACAGGACCAGTTCACTCACACGAGTGACGTGCCAGCTCGCTCACCCGGTCCCCGCACACCGCCGCGGCCACCAGCGCGACGGCGTGCGCGGCGAGGCCCGCCCTGCCGTTGCCGTCCACGACGGCGGCGCCCAGGGCCGCTCCCAGCGCGTGCGCCCCCGTGTCGCCGAGCATCGTGCGCCCGGCGAGGTCGTCGGGCAGGACGGCCGCGGCGGCCCCCATCGCGGCGGCGGCCGTCTCCGCTCCGGGCCCCTGCCGCAGCAGCCCCGGCGCCCCGAGCGCGAGGACCGCCGCGGCGGCCCTGCCGGGGCGCACGTCCACGAGGTTGACGAAGTGGGCGGCGCCGGCGATCACGACACCCGCGAGCACCTTGTCCAGCGGCCGTTCCCTCATCACCGAGCCCGCGACGAGCCCGGCCGCGCAGATCCCGAACAGCTTCACCGCCCCGCTGGTGACCTCGCCGTCCCGCAGCGCCGTCAGATGCGCCCGGAACCCGCGTCTGGGGTCCTCGGCCCCCGCCACGTCGTCGTAGGCCCCGCAGAGCCCGGCGGCGAGCACGGCCGTCCCGGCGGCGGGCCTCACCCGTGCCACCCCCGCTGCCGCCGCCACGGCGGACGCGGGTCCGGCGTACAGCCCGACGGCCCGCCCGGCGTGGTTCTCCCGTTCCCAGCGGCCACGGCCGCCCGGCGCCGTGGCCCGCAGCGCGGTCAGGGCGGTCCGGGCGACGGCTGCGGCGAGGGCGAAGGAGATACCGGACCGGCGGCTGGAGTCGGTCATCCCGTCACCCTACGGCCGTCGGGCCGCGTCCCCCCGGGGTCGTGCCGCCCCCGTCCGGGGAGGCCGGGGGCTCGGCGGACGCCGCGGGGGCGAAGACGTCCGAGGTGCCGGTGACGTCCAGCAGGCGATCGAGGAAGGCGGGGCGGTTCTCCAGCCGCAGTGCGGCGCCGGCGCCCGTGGCGATCCGCTCGGCCGTCAGCAGCGCGGCCGGGCCCATGGGGTCGCACGTGGTGAGCCGCGCGCGGTCCAGGACCAGCACACGGGGCACCGGCCCGGCCGTCAGCGGGCCACGCGCGGCGTCGAGCAGCTCGTCGGCGCTGTCGTGGTCGAGGTCCCCGCCGAGCCGGAACAGCACCGTGCCGGGGTCCGGACGGGTGACGGCGAGCTGGAAGTCGTCGGTGTGAGGCGTCGTCATGCGGGCGTTCCGGGACCCTGAGGGGCGGCGGGGGCGGTACGGGCTTCGAGCGCCGCCCGCCCCAGCGCCAGCAGGCGCAGGGCGCGGGGGAAGTCCTTGAGTTCCGCGGCGAGCCCGGACGTCGCGGGAAGCAGGGCGCCGGCGGGCACGCCCCGGGCCTGGAGGATGTCGGCGGTCCACCGGAGGAAGTCGGTGAACAGCGGCGCGTCGTCGACGTACAGGGCGGCGGCCAGGAAGTCGACGACGTGGGCCACGTCCTCGGCGGTGCGTTCGCGCTGGGCCTCCGTGTAGGTCCGCATCGCCGGCAGGCGTTCCTCCAGCCCGGCCAGGGTGTTCCTGACCAGCCGCGCCCTGCCGCCCGCGACGAACGTGTACTCCTGGTCGCTCAGGTGCGGCAGGTCGTCGGCCGGCAGGTGTCCGGCGCCGGGCACGCGACGCGTGAGCCCGCTCGCGAGGATCTCCGCGGCGGCGCGTGCGTCCGGCGCCCAGGCGTCCGCGCCCAGCAGGCGTGCGTGGCGGCCGTCCGCGCCGAAGGCGGCGCCGCCGACGAGGACGGGGACGCCGACGGCCTGGACGGCGGTGACGGCCGCGTGCGCCGCGGGCAGCCGCGTGGGCAGCGACGAGGAGAGGGCCAGGACGTCGGGGGCGGTGTGGTGCATGTGCGCCACCAGGTGCGGGGTGGGCACCTGGGCGCCGAGGAAGTCCACCTCGTGCCCCCGTCCCCGCAGCACCTCGGCGAGTATCCGCGCGGGCAGGGCGTGCCACTCCCCGTCCACACAGGCGACGGTCACGGCGGCGGCCGTGCCCGGCGCGGGGGCGGCGGGGCTCGTGTCCCGGTGGGCCATGGCGGCGATGATCCGGTCGTGGATGGCGGTGGCCGCGTGCTCCTGCGCCACGCTGATGCGCCCCGCGGCCCACTCCGCGCCCACCTTCACCTGCACGGGCACGATGACGTCGAGCAGCGCCTCCTCGGTGGGGAGTCCGTCGTCCAGCGCGCCGAGGACGACGCGGCCGGCCGCGCGCTCGTCGCGGTCCGTCACCGCCCGCCACAGCGCGGTGCGCAGCTCGCCGACGGGCCGGGGCGCTCCCCTGCCCGGCGCGGCCCGGGTGCCGGTGGACATCACGCCGTGCCCCCGACCGGTGCGCGGCCGTCCGCCGGCGTCGGGCGGGCCGTCCGGGGAGCGGTGATCGCCACCAGGGCGATGTCGTCGTGCCGGTTGGCGCCGATCCACTCGGCGGCGAGCAGCTGGACGCGTTCGACGACGGCCTCGGCGGGCATCCCGGCGCAGTCGGCCACGGCGGCCCGCAGCCGCTTCTCACCGAACATGACGTCGCCCAGGGGGCCGCCCTTGGCCTCGGTGATCCCGTCGGTGAACATCAGGCACGTCTCGCCGGGGGCCAGGTCGACGTGCGCGGTGCGTGTCCTGATGCGGGGCAGGACGCCGATGAGCGTGCCGGAGGTGTCGGCCTCCTCGACGCTTCCGTCGTGCCGCACGATCAGCGGCGGCGCGTGGCCGGCGCTGGTCAGCCGCAGGCGGACCAGCTCGCCGTGGCGGACGACCGAGGCCAGGACGAGGGTCGCGAACCGCGTGTGGCGGCTGCCGAGGAGCGCGCCGTTGAGGAGGCCCAGCATGTTCTCGTGGTCGCCCGCCATGGGCAGCAGGGCGTGCAGCGTGTTGCGGATCTTGCCGGTGAGGACGGCGGCGTCCAGTCCCTTGCCGCACACGTCGCCGAGGATGGCGAGCGTCTCCCGGCCGGGCTCGTCCGCGGGGTGGAGGTCGTAGAAGTCGCCGCCTATCAGCTCGGTGTCCTGCGACGCCCGGTAGCCGCCGGCGAACTCCACGCCGTGCACCTGTCGCAGCGCGGGCGGCAGCAGGTCGGCCATGAGGGTGGCCGTGATGCCGGCCTGCTCCGAGTACAGCCGGGCCGCGGAGAGCGCGGATCCGGCCCGGGCGGCGAACAGGCGGGCGAAGACCTCCTCGGAGGCGTCGAACGCCGCCCGGTCGCCGCGGCGCAGCAGGATCAGCGCGCCGGCCGGCACACCGTGCCCCGGCAGCGGGCAGACGGCGACCGATCCCACCGGGCCCCCGAAGCCCTCGGGCACCGCCCAGGCGGGCAGGGCCGCGGGGTCGATCCACCTCGACGGCACCGGCGGGAAACCCTGGAGGGCCTCGCCGAGGCCGGGCACCGACGACGGGTCGATGCGGGCGGTGACGTGTCTGGGCGCGTCACCGCCCACGCTGCCCGCGACAGGGTGCTGCCGGCCGTTCGCGGGGGCCACGAGGAGCGCCGCGTCGGCCAGGTGCTCGGCGGCCAGCCGTACGGTGACGTCCATGCACCGCTGGACGTTCAGCGACGCCAGCAACCGGGTGGAGGCCTCGGCGAGGAAGGCGGTCCGCTCCTGCTCCTCGCGCAGCTCGCTCTGGGCCAGCAGGCGGTCGGTGTCGTCGACCAGCCACCACACCACGTTGCCGTCCGTCCCCGGGGTGGGGTGCGCGGTCAGCGTCATGTGCCGGTGACGGCCGGTGAACGGCGGCGCGGAGGGGCCGAGGTCGCCGCCGGCCGTGCGCCGGTGGGCGTCGGTGAGCCAGGGCGGCGCCACTCCGTCCAGCGCCGACCCGCGGGCCGCGCCCGGGAACAGGGCGGTCGCCGAGGCGTTCACCCCCACGATCGTGCCGGCGGCGTCCGCGACGACGACCGGGTAGGGAGCGCGCAGCCACGAAGCTCCGACGCCCGGGGGCGAACCGCAGGACTGCGCCGAGGCGTCTTCACATATCGTCATATCCAAAGACCGCACGCGAGGGGTCTCATCACCTTCCCTGGAAGACACGCTCACCCCACCATGACCCGACACCGACGTCCACGACAACCCGCCTTCCCCGTCCTCAGCAGGGCGTGCCTCCCGGCCACGCCGCAATCGGACCGCTCCCACCTGCGGCGATGCCGTGCGCACCGGCGGAACCACGCCGCCGCGACACCGCGGAAAAGAGCGGTCGCGTGACGGCCGGGGAGACCGGGGAGAAAGGCATGGCGATGCCCGGCCCGTCCGATGCGCCGACACCACCGCCGGTCACGGCCGCCGCGGCACGCGCCCTGGTCAGGGACGTGCTCGACGGACTGCCGGCCCCGCTGTCCGCGACGGTGACGGCCGACGTCCTGCTGATCACCTCCGAGCTGGTGACCAACGCGATCAGGCACGGCGGCGGTCTCACCGCGTTCCACGCCACGCCCGAGGCCCGCGCGCTGCGCATCGCGGTCACCGACCGCTCCCCCGCGCCTCCGGTCGCCCGCGAGCCGGACGACGGGAGGCACGGCAGGCCGGGCGGCTTCGGCTGGCCGCTCGTCCAGCGGCTCAGCCGGTCGGTCACGATCACCCCGGCTCCCCCGGGGAAGACGATCGAGGCCGTGGTGGCCTACGAGCCCCCGGCCGGCTGAGGCCGGCACCGCGGCGACCGTCCGGCCCCCACCCCGCAGGTCCGGCCCCGCTCCCCGCGGGCGCGGCCTACGCGTCCGCCCGGGCCGTCGCCAGCAGCTCCTCCGCGTGGGCGCGGGCCGTCTGCGAGTCCTCCTGGCCGGCGAGCATCCGGGACAGCTCCCGGATCCGCTCCTCGCCCTCCAGGACCTTCACGCCCGAGCGGGTCACCGAGCCGTCGTTCGTCTTCTCCACCAGCAACTGCCGGTCGGCGAAGGCGGCCACCTGCGGCAGGTGCGTGACCACGACGACCTGCGCCGTCTTCGCCAGCTTCGCCAGGCGCCGCCCGATCTCCACCGCCGCCTTGCCGCCGACCCCGGCGTCGACCTCGTCGAAGAGGTAGGTCGGCACCGGGTCGGTCCCCGCGAACACGACCTCCACGGCCAGCATCACGCGCGACAGCTCACCGCCCGAGGCGCCCTTGGCGATGGGCCGCGGCGGCGCGCCCGGGTGCGGGGCGAGCAGCAGCTCGACCTCGTCGACGCCGGACGGCCCGTAGGCGACCGTCCGCCCGCCGACCTCGACGCCCTCCGGGTCCTCGGTCTGCCGGATCGAGAACGACACGCGCGCGTGGGGCATGGCCAGCGACGCCAGCTCGGCGGTCACCGCGGCGGCGAACCGTTCGGCCGCCTCCGTCCGCGCGTCCGTCAACGCCTGCGCCAGTCCGCCCAGTTCCGCCCTCAGCGCGTCCCGCTCGGCGGTCAGCTCGCCGATCCGCTCGTCGTCGCCGTCCAGCTCGGTCAGCCGCGCGGCGCTCCGCTCGGCCCAGGCCAGCACGGCGTCGACGTCCTCGCCGTACTTGCGGGTCAGCGCGGTCAGCGCGGCCCGCCGTTCCTCGACCGCCGCCAGCCGCAGCGGGTCGGCGTCCAGGTCGTCGGCGTATCCGGCCAGCTCCCCGGCCACGTCGCGCAGCAGGATCCCGACCTCGCCGATCCGCTCGGCGAGCGCGGCGAGCGCCGGGTCGTGCGACCGCACGGCGTCCAGGGCCCGCTGGGCGCCCGCGACGAGCGTCGCCGCGTCCACGCCCTCGGGGTCCTCCGGTTCGCCCGCGAGCGCGGCGTGCGCGACCGTGGCGGCCGACGCCAGCGCCTCGGCGTGGCCCAGCCTCTCGGCCTCCTCCGCCAGCTCCGCGTCCTCACCGGGGCGCGGTTCGACGGCGGCGATCTCGTCGAGGCCGTAGCGCAGCAGATCGGCCTCCTGGGCGCGCTCACGCGCGCGCGTGGTGATCTCCTCCAGCTCGGAGGTGACGGTCCGCAGCCGGCGGTAGGCCCCGGCGTACTTGGCGAGCGGCCCGGCGACCGCGTCACCCGCGTACCGGTCCAGCGCCTGCCGCTGCCGGGACTGCTTCAGCAGCCCCTGCTGGTCGGTCTGCCCGTGCACGGCCACCAGCTCGTCGGCGAGCTCGGCGAGCATCCCCACGGGCACGGACCGCCCGCCCAGGTGCGCCCGGGAACGCCCTTCGGCGGAAACGGTGCGGCTGATCAGCAGGGCGCCGTCGTCCAGCTCGGCCCCGGCCTCCTCGGCCCGCACGGCCGCCGCGGCGTCGCCGGGCACGGCGATCCGCCCCTCGACGACCGCGTTCTTGGCCCCGATCCGCACCAGTGCCGCGTCCGCCCGCCCGCCCAGGAGCAGCCCCAGACTGGTGACCACCATGGTCTTGCCCGCGCCCGTCTCACCGGTGACAGCGGTGAACCCGGGCGACAGCTCGACGACGGCGTCGTCGATGACTCCGAGCGACCGTATCCGCATCTCCTCCAACACGGACACGACCTTACGAGGTCGAGGCTGGGAAGTGCGACCGGCCCGCCCTTGTCACCCACGGGAGTGGACGCGCCCCTTCAGGGGCGCGGGGAACTGCGCGACGAGCCGCACACGGCCTGCGCACGCCGACGCTTCCCGCGGCCCTGCGGCGCGGGAAGCGTCAGTGCGGCGCCCCCCGCCACCCGGAGACGGGCAGCGCGAACTTGGCCACCAGCCGGTCCGTGAAGGACGCGTGGTGCAGCCGGGCCAGCCGCACCGGTACCGCCCCCCGCCGGACCTCCACCCGTGCCCCGGGCGGCAGCTCCACCGTCCGCCGCCCGTCGCACCACAGCACGCCCGGCGGGATGTGCGGCAGCACCTCCACCGCGAGCACCGAGTCCGGCGAGGTCACCAGCGGCTTCGCGAACAGCGCGTGCGCGCTGATCGGCACCATCAGCAGCGCCTCGACCTCGGGCCACACCACCGGCCCGCCGGCCGAGAAGGCGTACGCCGTCGACCCGGTCGGCGTCGACAGCACGATGCCGTCGCAGCCGAAGCCCGTCACGGGCCGTCCGTCGATCTCCAGCACCACCTCGAGCAGCTTCTCGGCGCCGGCCTTCTGCACGGCGGCCTCGTTCAGCGCCCAGTCGGTGTGCACGATGTCGCCGTTGCGGTGCACGACGACGTCGACGGTCATCCGCTCCTCGACCTCGTACGCCCGGTTCACCACCCGGTCGACGACCTTGTCGAGGTCGTCCCGCTCGGCCTCGGCGAGGAAGCCGACCCGGCCGAGGTTGACGCCGAGCATCGGCACCCCGGAGGCGCGGGCGAACTCGGCGCCGCGCAGCAGCGTCCCGTCACCGCCCAGCACGATGAGCAGCTCGCACCCGTCGAGGCACTGCGGGGTCGCTTCCCCGACCAGTTCCACCTCGTCCGGCAGCGGCAGATCGCGCGCCTCGGCCTCCAGGACCCGCACCCCGATGCCGGCCAGCAGCAGCCCCTTGACCACGAGCTCGGCGCTGCGGATGGCCGCGGGCCGCCCGGTGTGGGCGAGCAGGAAAACAGTACGAGCTCGGTTCTGTGTCAACGCGGCCCCTCCGCCACTGCACGGTCAACGTCGGCCGGGTCCAGTTCACCGGCCCCGGCCCGCAGCCACAGAAAGTACTCGACGTTCCCGGAGGGACCGGGCAGCGGACTGGCGGTGACCCCCCTCACACCGAGCCCCAGCTCCCAGGCCCTGCGGGCGACTCCCCGCACGGCCTCGGCCCGCAGCTGCGCACTGCGTACCACTCCCCCGCTGCCCAGCCGCTCCTTGCCCACCTCGAACTGCGGCTTCACCATCATCACCAGGTCGGCGTCCGGCCGCGTGCACCGCACCAGGGCGGGCAGCACCAGCCCGAGCGGGATGAAGGACAGATCCCCCACGACAAGGTCCACGGGCTCCCCATCGATCGCCTCCAGCGTCAACTCGCGTACGTTCGTACGGTCCTTGACGGTGACGCGTTCATCCTGCCGGAGGGACCACGCGAGTTGTCCGTACCCGACGTCCACCGCGACGACGTGCGCGGCGCCCGCCCGCAGCAGGACGTCGGTGAAGCCGCCGGTGGAGGCGCCGGCGTCGAGCGCGCGCCGCCCCTCGACGACCAGGCCCCGCGGCACGAACGCCGACAGGGCGCCGGCGAGCTTGTGGCCGCCGCGCGAGACGTAGTCCGGGTCGCTGTCGTCCTGGGTGACGACGATGGCCGCGGCGGTCTCCACCTGGGTGGCGGGCTTGGTCGCGACGGTCTTGCCGACGCTCACCCGGCCGGCGGCGATCAGCTGGCTGGCGTGTTCGCGCGAACGCGCCAGCTTGCGGCGGACCAGCTCCGCGTCGAGACGGCGGCGTGCGACTCCTGCCACGTTCGGTTCAGCTCCCTCGTACGTACTGGGCGGGGGGCGCCGGAGGTCCCGGGCGGGCGTCGAGTGCGGTGAGCGCGTCGCGCAGCCCCCGGTGTACATCCTCGTACACCTGGACGTGCCCGTCCGTGGCGAGGTGGTCGGCGTCGGCCAGGCGCCGCAGTGCCGCGTCCACCCCGGCGTCGCCGGTGGGGGCGCGGGGAACGCCCAGCGGGGCGGGGGCGGCCGGGTCGTGCGCGGGGGTCTCGCCGCGGGGCCCGGCCACGGCACCGGCAGTGGCCGCAGTGGCCGCGGTGGCCGCGGTGACCTCATGGAACCCCGTCTCCGGGACTGCGTCGCTCATGCGTCGACGCTACCGCGAACCGCTGCGGTACGGTCTGTCCCGATGGCGACGACTGAGGAGTGCCGTGCCGCACTCGACAAGCTCTCGGACAGCATGCGCGGTGCCGAAGGGGACGTGCGGGAGGCGACCGCGCTGGACCGCTCGGTGAGCTGCCACATCACCGACCTGGACGTCACCTTCGCGGGGCGCATGACGGGCGGCCGGATCGACGTGCGCGAGACCCTGGAGGGACCGCCGCGCGAGAAGGCCGAGATCAGGCTGGCGATGACCGGTGACGACCTGGTGGCCCTGGTCGGCGGCGGGCTGAACTTCGCCAAGGCCTGGGGTTCGGGCCGGGTGAGGCTGGAGGCGGGTCTGCGCGACCTGTTCCGCCTCAGGAAGCTCCTGTAGCCGCTCTCAGGAGGCTTTCGCGGCCGACACCTTCTCGCGCCCGGCGCCGCCGGTGAGGCGCGCCCTGCGCGCGGCCGGCACCACCAGCGGCGTGCCCGTCTCCGGGTCGTCGATGACCTGGCACCGCAGTCCGAAGACCTCCTCGACCAGTTCGGCCGTGACGATGTCGTTCGGCGCGCCCTCGGCGATGACCTTCCCGCCGCGCAGGGCGATGAGGTGGGTGGCGTACCGGGCGGCGTGGTTGAGGTCGTGCAGGACGGCCACGAGGGTGCGGCCCCGGGTCTCGTGCAGCTCCGCGCACAGGTCGAGGACGTCGATCTGGTGCTGGATGTCCAGGTACGTCGTCGGCTCGTCGAGCAGCAGCAGCGGGGTCTGCTGGGCCAGCGCCATGGCGATCCACACGCGCTGGCGCTGGCCGCCGGAGAGTTCGTCGACATAGCGGTCGGCGAGCTCCGAGATGCCGGTCTGCGCCATCGACTCCCGGACGACCCGCTCGTCCTCCGTCGACCACTGGCGCAGCAGCCCCTGGTGCGGGTAGCGGCCGCGGCCCACCAGGTCGCCGACGGTGATGCCGTCGGGCGCGATGGACGACTGCGGCAGCAGGCCGAGGGTCCGCGCGACCCGCTTGGCGGGCATCGACTGGATGACCGACCCGTCGAGGAGCACCCGGCCCTGGGCGGGCTTCAGCATCCGCGACAGGGCGCGCAGCAGCGTGGACTTGCCGCAGGCGTTGGGGCCGACGATCACCGTGAAGGAGTTGTCGGGTATCTCCACCGACAGCTGCTCGGCGATGACCCGCTGCTCGTAGGCGAGGGTGACGTTCTCGGCGGACAGACGGTTCACGGTGCTCCTTCGGTTGTTCGGCCTACTGGTGGCGCCGGCGCTCATATCCGGCCCGCCTTGCGCTCGGTGACCAGCAGCCACAGCAGGTAGACGCCGCCGAGGACGCCGGTGACCACGCCCACGGGCAACTGGTCGGCGCCGAAGGCCCGCTGCGAGACCCAGTCGGCGCCTACCAGCAGGGCGGCGCCCATGCACAGCGACGGCAGCAGGTTGGGGCCGGGCGAGCGGGTCAGGCGGCGGGCGAGCTGCGGCGCGGTGAGCGCGACGAAGCTGACCGGTCCGGCGGCGGCGGTCGCGGCGGCGGTGAGCAGCACGGCGGCCACCATCAGCAGCATCCGCACGCGCTCGACGCGCACCCCGAGGGCGTAGGAGACGTCGTCGCCCATCTCCATCAGCCTGAGCGCCCGGCCGTTGACGAGGACGAGCGGCACGAGCACCGCGCACAGCGCCAGCAGGGGCCAGACCTGTGCCCAGTCACGGCCGTCGAGGGACCCGGTCATCCAGACGACGGCACGGGCGGCGTCGACGATGTCGGCCCGGGTCATCAGGTAGCCGTTGACCGCCGTGACGATCGCGGACATGCCGATGCCGACCAGAACCAGTCGATAGCCGTGCACGCCCCGCTTCCAGGCGAGCACGTAGATGGCGGTGCCGGTCACCAGGCCGCCCGCGAGCGCCCCGAGGGTGACCTGGGTGGCGGTCCCGGAGAACAGGACGATCATCACGAGGGCGCCGGCCGTCGCCCCCTGGCCGAGACCGAGGACGTCCGGACTGCCCAGCGGGTTGCGCGAGACGGCCTGGAACAGCGCGCCGCCCAGTCCGAGCGCGGCACCGACCAGCAGCCCGACCAGGACCCGCGGCAGCCGCAGCTCGTTGACGATGAACTCCTGGCTGGGGCTCCCGTCGCCGGCCAGCGTCTTCAGCACGTCCCCGGCCGGTATCTCGAAGTCGCCGGTCCCGATCAGCAGGACGCTCGCGGCGAGCGCGACGACCAGCAGCAGGGCCACGACGACCACGGCCCGGACGTCGAGGCGCAGCGAGAGCCCACCCGGGCTCCGTACAGCACGGTGCGTCTTCACAGCTGGGCCGTCCTCCGCCGTCGTACGAGAAAGATGAAGACCGGTCCGCCGAGGATCGCGGTGACGATGCCGACCTGGAGCTCCGACGGCCGCGCGACGATCCGGCCGAGGACGTCGGCGCCGAGCAGCAGCACGGGCGACAGGATCGCGGCGTACGGCATGATCCAGCGCATGTCGGGTCCGGTGAAGGAGCGCACGATGTGCGGCACCATCAGGCCGACGAACACGATCGGCCCGCAGGCCGCGGTCGCGGCCCCGCACAGCACGGTGGCGGCGAGCATGGACAGCGCCCGCGTGCGGTTCAGGTTGGCGCCGAGCGCTCTGGCGGTGTCGTCGCCCATCTCCATGGCGTTGAGGGGCTTGGACAGCGCGAGCGCGAGGACCGTGCCGGTCACGAAGAACGGCAGCACTTCCCTGATGGTCCCGGTCGTCGCCGAGGACAGCGAACCGACCGTCCAGAACCGCATCCGGCCCAGCGCCGCGTCATCCATGATCATCACGGCCTGGAGGTAACCGAAGAGGGCGGCGCTGATCGCGGTGCCGGCCAGCACCAGCCGCACCGGCGTGGCCCCGCGGCTGCCGCCCAGGAACCAGACCAGCGCGCCGACTCCCGCCGCACCGGCGAAGGCGAACCAGACGTACCCGCCCAGCGAACTGACGCCGAAGAAGGTGATGGCCGTGACGACGGCCGCCGAGGCGCCCGCGTTGATGCCGAGCAGGCCGGGGTCGGCCAGCGGATTGCGGGTGAGCGCCTGGAGCACGGCCCCGGCGAGGCCGAGCGCGGCACCGGCCAGCAGACCGAGCACGGTCCGCGACAGCCGCTCGCCCACCACGACGTCGCCGTAGGTGCCCGAGTCGTGGAACAGGCCGTGCCAGACCTGAGCCAGCGACAGGTCCTTCGCGCCGACCGCGATGCTCGCCATCGCGATCAGCACCAGGACCGCTGCGGAGACGGGCAGACCGACGGCGCGGAGCACGCGGCGCCTCGGGGGCGCGGGGGCGGTCTCCGCGCGCTGTTCGGGGGGACTGTCGACCAACACGCAGTTAGGTTAGCCTACCCTGCCATTCGATCACGATCCCCGGGACGCCACCGCGGCACCGCCCGGCGGGGCTCCTTCCCGTTCCCCCGGCTCACAGTCCCAGCCGCGCCAGCGCCTTCCCCGCGTCCAGCTCGCATCCGCGCTCCCCGCCCGCCGTCCAGGCCGCCGCGCACAGCGCGCGCAGTCCGTCCAGCGCCTCGCCGTCGCCCCGCAGCTCCAGCCGCTCGTCACCCGCGGCCGCCGACCAGCCGCCGCAGCGGAACCCGGCGTCCGCGTCCCCCGTGACCTCCGGCTGGCCGGTGAGCAGTCCGCGCAGATCGGCGTCGACGTACGTCGGCCGGTGCCGCGGGGGCGCGGCCAGCAACTGGGCCCCGTCGGTCACCCCGGTCAGGACCAGCAGCGAGTCGACGTCCCCGTTGAACGCGCCCTCGATGTCCGTGTCCAGCCGGTCCCCGACCACCAGGGGCCGCTCGGCCCCGGTCCGCAGGATCGTCTCCCGGTGCATGGGGGGCAACGGCTTCCCCGCGACCTGCGGCTCGGCGCCGGTGGCGATCCGCACGACCTCCACCGCCGCGCCGTTGCCCGGCGCGATCCCCCGGGCGCCCGGGATCGTCAGGTCGGTGTTGGAGGCGTACCACGGCACGCCGCGCGCGATCGCGTAGGACGCCTCGGCGAAGCGCCCCCACGGCAGCTCGGGCCCGCCGAAGCCCTGCACCACGGCCGCCGGGTCGTCCTCCGCCGAATCGACCGGCACGAGCCCGCGCTCGCGCAGCGCGACGCGCAGCCCCTCCCCGCCGATCACCAGCACCCGCGAGCCCGACGGCACCTGCTCGGCGATCAGCCGCGCCACCGCCTGCGCCGACGTGATGACGTCGTCCGCGTCCGTCGGTATGCCCAGCTCGGTCAGGTGCGCGGCGACCGCGTCCGGGGTCCGGAGCGCGTTGTTCGTGACGTACGCCAGGTGCATCCCGCCCGACCTGGCCGTCGCGAGGGACTCCACCGCGTGCGCGATGGCGTTCCCCCCGGCGTACACCACGCCGTCCAGGTCGAGCAGTGCCGTGTCGTACGCCTCGCTCAGGCCCCGCCCACTGCCGTCGGGCCTTGTCCTGACGCTCCGGCTCATTGCACATCGCTCCTCATCAGACGCCTTTCCCCCGATCATCCCCCATGCCGTCGACAGTCGTACGATGCCGGGATGGATACTGCCGGTCACCCGGAAGCAACGGCGCGCCGGGGCCTGGAACTCACCCCGTTCCGAGGCCTTCGCTACGACCCCGACCGGGTCGGCAGCCTCGCCGCCGTGACGTCCCCTCCCTACGACGTCGTGGTCCGCCCCGACGGGCTGCTCCACCTGGAGTCCGCCGACCCGTACAACATCGTCCGCCTGATCCTGCCCCAGGCCACCACGCCGGAAGCCCGCAACGCACAGGCCGCGGACACGCTGCGCAGGTGGCGCTCCGAGGGCGTCCTCACCGCCGACGCGGAACCGGGCCTGTACGTGTACGAGCAGCGCGACGGCGCCGGCCTGCTGCAACGCGGCATCATCGGCGCCCTGCGGGTGTCCGACCCGGCGGAGCAGGTGGTGCTGCCGCACGAGGACGTCATGCCGCACGTCGTCGCCGACCGCGCGGCACTGATGCGGGCCACCTCGGCGAACCTCGAGCCGCTCCTGCTGACCTACCGGGGCAACGGCGCGACGGCCGCGACGACCACCGTGGTGGAGCGCGCCGCCGAGCGGCCGCCGCTCCTGTCGACGACCACGGAGGACGGCTTCTGCCACCGCCTGTGGTCGCTCACCGACCCGGACGACGTGGCCCGGGTCCGGGCGGAGCTCGCGGAGCACCAGGCCCTGATCGCCGACGGCCACCACCGCTGGGCGACCTACCGCAGGCTCCGCGCGGAGCACCCCTCCCCCAGCCCCTGGGACCACGGTCTCGTCCTCCTGGTCGACACGGCCCGCTATCCGCTCCGCGTCCGCGCCATCCACCGTCTGCTGCACGGCCTCCCGGTGAGCGACGCGGTGGCGGCACTGGAGGGCCGCTTCCGCGTCCGGCGTCTGGAGGCGCCCCTGGCCGAGGCGATGGACGCCCTGGCGAAGGCGGCCGGTGCGGGCAACGCGTTCCTGCTCGCCGGCGACGGCGCCTTCCACCTCGTCGACCGGCCGGACGCCGGCCTGCTGGCCCGCACGGTCCCCACCGGCCGTCCCGAGGCCTGGCGCACCCTGGACGCCACCGTCCTGCACGCCACGCTCCTCGCCCACGTCTGGCACATCCCCGAGGACTCCGCGGCGCACATCTCGTACATCCACGACACGGCGGCCACGGTCGAGAAGGCGGAACGCGACGGCGGCACGGCCGTCCTGATGCACCCCGTGCGCGAGGAGGTCGTCCGCGACCTGGCCCGACAGGGCGTCACGATGCCCCGCAAGTCGACGTCGTTCGGCCCGAAGCCGGCCTCGGGCCTGGTGCTGCGCGCGCTGGACCTGTGACCCGGCACGACGAAGGGGCGGGCCCGCGTGCCGGGTCCCGCCCCTTCGTCGTGCCGGGTGGACGTCAGTCCTTCTCGCCGTCCTCGCCGTTCTCGGCGTCCTTGCCGTCCTCGCCGGGCGAACCGTCCGCGTCGCTCTCGCGCACGCCGTCGTCCTCGCGCTCGTCAAGGGCGTCCACGAACTCCACCCCGTCCAGCTCGGCGAGCCGGTCCGAGGCGTCCGTGCTGCCGTCCCGGTCGGACTCCACGGCCTTGGCGAACCACTCCCGTGCCTCCTGTTCCCGGCCGGCGGCCAGCAACGCGTCGGCGTAGGCGTACCGCAGCCGCGCGGTCCACGGCTGCACGGAGTGGGAGGCCAGCTCGGGGCTCTGCAGCGTCACGATGGCCGCGTCCAGCTGCCCCATGTCCCGCCGGGCGCCGGCCGCCACGAGCCGCATCTCGACCTGTCCGGCCTTGTCCAGCTTCTGCACCTCGGGGGCACCGGCCATGTCCAGCGCCTTCTCCGGCCGGCCCAGACCGCGCTCGCAGTCGGCCATGACCGGCCACAGTTCCACGGAGCCGGTCATCCGCCGGGCGGCCCGGAACTCGGCGAGCGCCTCCGCGTACTTCTGGTTGGCGTACGCGGCGAACCCGCCCGCCTCGCGCACGGCGGCGACACGCGACGCCAGTCGGAGGGCCACCTTGGAGTAGCCGTACGCGGCCTCGGGGTCCTCGTCGAGGAGCCGGGCGACCATCACGAGGTTCCTCGCGACGTCCTCCGCGAGCGTCTTGGGCAGGCTCTGCAGCTCCTGCTTGACGTCCTTGTCGATCTCGTCGCCGGTGACCTCCTCCGGGATCGGCAGCCGCTTGATCGGCTCCCGGTCGCGGTCCCGCTCCTCGCGGAAACGGCCACCGCCGCCCTGCCGGTCGTCCCGCCCGCGGAAGCCTCCCGGCCGCCCGCCACGGTCGTCCCGACGGGGCCCGCGCCCTCCGCGGTCGTCCCGCCCGCGGTACCCACCGCGGTCACCGCCACGGTCCCCACCGCGGCTGTCGTCGCGGCGGTAACCGCCACGGTCGTCGTCGCGCCGGCCGAAACCACCGCGGTCGTCACGGCGGAACGACGGACGGTCGCCGCGATCACCGCGGTCATCACGGCGGAACGACGAACGGTCACTCCCTCGGTCGTCCCTGCGGTCGTCCCTGCGGTCGTCACGGCGGAAGGGGGGACGGTCGCCACCACGGTCATCGCGACGGTCGTCACGGCGGAACGACGGACGGTCACCGCGATCACCGCGGTCATCACGCCGGAACGACGGACGGTCGCCACCACGGTCGTCACGGCGGTCGTCACGGCGGAAGGGGGGACGGTCACTCCCGCGGTCGTCACGACGCTCGTCACGGCGGAAGGGGGGACGGTCGCCACCACGGTCATCGCGACGGTCGTCACGACGGAACGAGGGACGGTCACCACGGTCACCACGGTCATCACGGCGGAACGACGGACGGTCGCCACCACGGTCCCGGTCATCACGACGCGGACCACGGTCACGATCGTCACGGCGCCCGTACCCACCACCACGATTGTCGTCACGGCGATCATCGCGACGGAAGCCACCGCGCTGCCCGCCACGGTCGTCGTCGCGCCGGCCGAAGCCACCACGGTCGTCCCTGCGGTCGTCACGGCGGAAGGGGGGACGGTCGCCACCACGGTCATCGCGACGGTCGTCACGACGGAACGAGGGACGGTCACCACGGTCATCACGACGGAACGACGGACGGTCACCACCACGGTCCCGGTCATCACGACGCGGCCCACGGTCACGATCGTCACGGCGCCCGTACCCACCACCACGATTGTCGTCACGGCGATCATCGCGACGGAAGCCACCGCGATCGTTGTCTCGACGGAAGCCGCCGCGGTCCCCGCGCTGACCGCCCCGGTCACCGCGGTCACCGCTGTCCCGTCGCCGCTGGTCGCGCTCCGGTCGGTCGTCGGGAGAGTTGGTGGACATCGGTGACTCCTGTCTTCGGTACCGCAAAGTCATTCTCGCGCAGCCGGGTACCCGGTGCGCCCTGGAAAAACGAAAGGACCCTTGGTCCCCAGCTGAACGCTGGGGACCAAGGGTCCTTTCCAAAGATTGTTCGGCGGCGTCCTACTCTCCCACAGGGTCCCCCCTGCAGTACCATCGGCGCTGTAAGGCTTAGCTTCCGGGTTCGGAATGTAACCGGGC